>JBHIWE010000014.1:0-35038 GCA_041987645.1 Acidovorax sp.
CTGGTGTCCTTGGCGTCGTCCTTCCAGAACCAGTCCTTCAGCACCTTAGCCAGATGGATCGGTGCCCATTCGCTGATGAGCAGTTCGTTCTCCTTGAGCACGCGCTCGATTTCCTGCGACCAGTTCTGCGCGCCGGGGTTGAGCGGGAAGTGCTCCCACTTCACTTCGGACAGTCCCTTGCCGGGCCGGGCTTCCTGCACCGGCGCGACCAGCCATTTGTAGGTCTCGCGGATCATGCGCCGCACCGTTTCCTCGGCTTGATCCAGACTGGCCTGCGCCTGCTTGGCCATCAGGTTGTCGAGGACGATGCGGTTGTCCTTGTAGTCGCCGACGATGCTGCGCCACGCGAGGTGCGAGCGAACGTGATCCTTCAGGCGACTCACACTGTCGTAGTCCGCCGCCACAAAGATCAGCCGGTTCTGCTTGAAGCGGGGCTGGTCGCCGCGCTTCTTCAAAATTTCGGTCGCGCGCTCGATGGCGAGGCTCTGACCGCTCTTGCTGAAGGCCGCGTCCGGCGGCAGCACCACCAGCCGCAGCGCCCAGTCGTCGGGCACGTCGCCGCTGCCGGTGAAGATGTGGATGCCGCCGAACACGCCACTGGCAAAGCTGCGCTGCACGCGCTCGCGGATCGAGGGGAATACGTCCTCCCTGTCCTGAAAGCGGCGCTTGCGCTCTTCCATTTCGCGCCGCAGGTTCGGGCGCGTGTCCAGCCAGAAGCGGTTGTTGGCGGCGTTCAGGTAGTGCAGCCGGTCGCCCAAGCGCCGCAGCGCGTCCTTAAACAGGTTGGGTTGCTGGCCCGGCTGGGCCACGCCCAGGATCACGCGCTCCAGCTCCAGACCGCGCACGCCCTGGTTGGAGGTGCTGGGCGCGCTGCCCAGAAAGATGGCGCGCGCGGCGCGGCGGCAGGCTTGCACGCTGCCAAAGCGGGTGTCCTTGTTCTCGATCTCCCAGGTCTCCGAACGCTCGCCGTCCACGTCGCGCTCGATCACTGGTGTCCAGCCTTGCGGCAGGTAGTAAAGCACCTCGTTCAACGTGTCGGCATCCATCAGCGGAAAGCTGCCGGGCATGATCAGCGGGTCGTTATTGCCGTCCTTCCACAGGCGGTGGATGACCTTCGCCATTAACTTCAGCACGCCGCGCGTACGCTGGAAGTTGTCCAGCGTTGACCAGTCCTCGTACAAGCGGTCGAACACCTCGGGGTGGATCGGGTAGGCGTGTGTCAGCCGTTCCAGATACTTGCTGTCTTGCGTCTCCTGCGGAAAGTCGTCGCGGTTCTCGATGTAGTAGTCCGCGAACGACCGGCAGACCGACTCCATCGCCAGCTTATCGTTGATGTTGCTGAACAGGCGGCGGCGCACGATCTCGAACGCTTCTTCGGTGGCCACCGGCTTCCACAGCGCCTGAATCCGGCCAAAGTAGTGCGAAAGTGAAGCCAGCGCCTTCTCGCCGCGTTGGCTGCCTGCCTCCTTGACGGACTCCGGCAGCGAGGCGAGCAGCACCGCCGTCGGCACGGCCTTCAGAGCTTCCGTCAACGCCTGCACGAAGCTGAGGTTGGAATCGAAGGTGCCGCCAGACAGCGCCTTGCCTTCCTCGAACTGGCGCACATAGGCCACCAGCTCGTCGATGAGGATGACGCAGGGTGCGTAGCGGCCCAGCAGGTCGGCCAGCACATCTTTGCCCGGCGACGTGCCCGAAGCATCGGCCTCAGCCACCAGCGCGTAGCCTTCAGCCTTGCCCAGTTGCCATGCCAAATCACCCCACAGCGTGCGGATGCTCTGCCCATCCTTCATCACCGGCTGGTTGGGCGAGGACTTGATGCCGTCGAGCACGGCAATGCGCGCCTTGGGCAGTTCCGTCACGCCCGCCGCATCGAGGATGGCCGGTACGCCTTGCAAGTCACTGGCTGGTGCCTCACCCTTGGCAAGGTGATAGACCGCAAGCATGGTGTGCGTCTTGCCGCCGCCGAACGCGGTTTGAAGCTGGATGACCGGATCGCCGCCGTTTCCCGCAAGGCGCTTGACCACCGAGTCCAGCAACAGCCGCATGCCTTCGGTGATGAAGGTACGCTGGAAGAACAGCGCCGGGTTCTGGTATTCCGCGTTGGCCGTGCCCGCATGTACGCGCGACAGGTCGGCGGCGAATTCGGCTTGCTGGAACTTGCCCTCCCGCACATCGGAGTGCGGTTCCGCGATCTCGCGCCAGGGTTTTAGGGTCATTTTTCCTCTCCAGTATTCAGCTCGGCATCCCGCCAGACTCGTTGCAATGCTTCGTGCTCCGGCAGCAGTTTGAAAAACAGCTCGCCAGCCAGTAGGGAGCGGTCGAGCACATCGACTTCGTGTCGTACCTGCAAACTTGGCCCTTCATCCAAATAGGACATGCCCGCGCACAACTTGCTGTGAACCGTTCGCCGGACCTCACGCAGACCTGCCGCCAGTTCACGCATGGCTTTAACGTTAGATTCGTCCAGCGGAACATTCAGCGCATGCGGCTCGCTTAGCAACCGCACCAGGTCGTTGTGGCTCAGGTATTTGTCGCGGACGTTCTTGAGATTCGAGCCATCCCACACCACACGCACAGCCGCAACGTCTGCAGCCGTCTCGCTGCAAACGTCCGTCAGACGATTGAGGCTCAAGTTATTCCTGGCACCCTGACCGCGACCACTGACGGCTGGGTCCATCAGCCGTGACGTACGCATCAACAGTGATTCCATCAACGCCGTCTGCGCCAGCCGGTAGAACAGCGGCACATCCAGCGCCAGCGTGGCTAGGCCTTGGCCCTGTGCCTTGAAGTACAAGGACTCAACGGTCTCCCACAGAAGTTGAATGCCGGTGATCTCCCTTTTCAGGATGTCCCACAGTGCTATGGCATCGGTTTGCGGTGTCAATGTCGTCATGGTCGCCTCAAATGTCCAGTTGACCTTGCGAGCCGAGCACGCCTGCCTCGCCAGCGGCCTGTTCGATGGCGCTCCACGCGGTGACGAGTTCGTTGTAGGCGCGGGCTTCCTCGGCCCATCCCTTACGTTCGCACAGGGTGTAGAGGCGGTAGGCCAGAGCGCGGATGGGTTCGGCGCGAGCAGGCATGCGGGCGAGCAGCGCACCGGCAGAGGACTCGCCGTCCTGATTCAACGCGCGGATCAGTTGGTGCAGCGCCTCCCACACGGGCAGGCGAGCGTCGGATTCCGGCGACCAGTCGCGCGGCATCTCGGCCCACTTGAGCAGGCGCAGTTCGCCCTTGCTCGAATCCACCACGCCGCTGGCTTGCAGGCCGCCGACGCTGGTGCCCTTGGCACGGGCTAGCACATCAGCGTCACCGTACCTGCCGGTGGCCCAGCCCTGCTGCTCAAACCAATGCAGGCAAAACTGGGTGTCGTGGTCGAAGTCGTCCTCGGCAAGGAAGCGGTTGATGAGTTGTAGGGCGGTGCGCACACTCATCGGCGTGCCGTCGGCTTCCAGTACGGCGGCGTATTGGCTGAAGATAGCCATACCGGGTCCGATGATGGCTTGCGACAAGTCCACTGGCGCGACGGGCGAATTGACGCCGCCGCGCGTCATCTCGTCCAGCGCCTCGGGCAGCGTGGCGTTGAGTTCGCGGATGAACTCACGCCTGCTGATGGTGACCGCATCAGAGGATCGCTTCTTGCAAACAAGGACGATGCTCGATGCCAGCGCGTTTGTATCTGCCCCAATCAGCCGAGTTGAATTCTCGGTTCGCATGGGCCACGTACCTGCCAGTACAAAACCGGCCTCGACCACCGCTTGCAGAAATGTCTCCCAGCCTGTGCTGGAGGTACCTGCCTCCTCTTTGGATTCGGATTGCTTGAAGGCGTAATAGATAGTGACCGGAAACGCAGGATGTGCTTGCTCGGCCAAACTATGAATCGCCTGCTTCATTCCATTCAGGAAGAAATGCTCGGCAGACTCCTTTGATCCGTGACGGTACTGAGCCGCCACCAACTCCTCGGCCTTCGGAACTGCCATCGTTGCAAAGAGAGATGGCAACACAGGTCTGAGACTGCGTCGGAGCCAGACGTAGAAGAAGTCCGACAAGTCAGCGTATGCAATGTTGTCGTAATACGGTGGATCTGTGGAGACCACCTTGCCATCGGACAGGTTCTGAGTTTGCGCGTCCAACTGTGCGACATGCCCAATGGCAGTTGGAGAGCAGTTGCGCAGCGCCTTGGCGTTGCCCTCGACAATGCCTTCGAAGTCACCTCCGGCTCCCGCAAACGGATTGACTTCTGCAAAGTCCCAAACCATCGCTATGGCCTGTCTGCCAAAAGCCGGCGCAGTCTTGCCTTCACCAGTTCTCCAACGTGAAAGCGAGTTTAGGAAAACAGTGGACTTGCTTGCAGCCAACGTGAGATGCAAGCCAACAGCTTCAGCATAGGCAGTCGCGCCTACGCCACCGGCATCAAGCCCTATGTCATCACCAAGTTGGCCTGCAGCCAAAGCGTCGGACTTAGCCTTGGCCATGGCCTCCGAAACCAGATCAGTGAACGTCGTGAGGGCGGCCAGTTGTCGCGTAGTGAAGAGATCCCCCCACTCTGTCAGACCATACGGCACGCAAGTACCACCGGTAAGACGCGCGGGCACATCGCCGGAAGGCTTCCATGTGGCCTGCGCATGCAGAGCGGTATCCTCGTGTTCTTGAGTCGGTGCCAGATAGACGCGGCCTCGCACGCCTTCGGCGACGATAGCCATCAGCTTTGCACCCATGCGTCCGGCCTGCCCCTCGGCCTTGATGTAGTCACCACCGATGGGAGTGTCCGAGAGTACGCAGCGGAAGTTCGCGCCTCGCCCGGCGGCCTTGGTGCCGTCTTCCACCGCCTTCGGCGGCTTGCCAAGTTTCACGGTGAACCGGTAGCTGTCACCTTCAACTACAGGCTGCACATACGTCTCTTTGCCCTCTTTGCCATACAGGGTGAATGAGGACGCCAGCGGCACGTCTACATGGCTGAACGCCGGGTTTGGGCTCTTTACCGTGCGCGCCCACAGCCATGCGATCACTGTGAGCTTCTGGCCCAGCAGCGGCTTGAGGTCAGGCCGCTCCTTCACGATCTCAGTGGTGATCTCCACCTGCGGATAGAGGTGGCCGATGCGCTTCTCGGCCTCGGCGCGCATCCACGCGCCGTAGCGGCGCACGTCCTCGGCCAGGCCCTTCGCTCCAGACCAATCCTCGCTCAACTTGCCCTGCTTGTCGCCCGGCACGCGAGGCCCCACTGGAGCGCGACCGGCAAAACGCGGTGGAATTTCGATCATGGCCTTGTTGATGGTGACGGCCACGGGGTTGAGGTCGGAGGCGTAGCTCTCCAAGCCCAGACGCTGCGCTTCCAGCGGCAGCGCACCGCCGCCCGCGAAGGGGTCGTGGAACGCGGGCAGCTTGTCGGGGTTGAACAGCGCGGCGGCCTGCGGATGGCTCTTGTTCAGCTCGCAGACCTCACGCCACGAGCGGCGGATTTCGGCGCGGGCGCGCTCCAGCACTTCCTCGTTGTTGGTGTTTTCCCACTGCACCAGGTCTTCGATGATCTTGAACAGCCGCTCGCGTTCGGCCTGCGCCTTCTCCCTGTTCACACCATAGCGGAACCCGCCGCCCTGCTGGTAACCGGGGTCATTGACCATCTGCGCGAAGATGACCGCCCGTGCCGCTGCCAAGGGCCGACGTGCCCACCACAGGTGCATGGTGCTGGGGTGGCCGTGGCGAATGGACTTCTCGCGCGCAGCGGCGACGTTGATGGCATCGAGCGGCAGGGCAACTTCGATTAGCTTTTTGGGTGTCTTGATGTTGTTGTTCATTTAGTCGTCCTTCTCCCTGCCGACCTTGCCATCGCAATGGCTACAGCCGACCGAGTAACTGTGTTCCATGTCGCCGGTGTTCAGCTCGTTGCACCACTCGCACTGCTCGACGTGATCGCTCAGGTCGAAGCAGTTGGCACAAAAGTACATATCACCGCGCTCGACGACGGTGTGATACCCATCGCAGGTGCCGCAGTTGGCCGGTAATCCCGTCTCAAAGTAGTCCTTCGTGCCGACCACATCCTTGGTCAAAGCATCAACCAAGTGCTCGGGTTCGATTACGCCACCGCAGTGCTCACACGTCGCGTAGCCCTCGTTCGCAATGACGATGGATTCGCCGCAGTGCGGGCATTCGAGTTCGACCTGAGTTTCGGCGTGATCGCAAACCAGACAGCGCAGCGACGCGATCTGATCGTCGGGAGCATCAGGGATAGCAGCCTTGAAGCCACAGGCGCTGCATGCTTTCGGCGCGCTGCCAGCCTTGCGGGCGGCGTCCAGCTCGGGCTTGAGCGCCTTGAACTTCGCGGCCAAGTATTTCCGGTGCCCCTTCATCGCCCGATCCGCGTGGGCGATCTCGCTGCCGAAGTCGTGGAAGTAGCCGCCCCACCGGTTCAACAGGCGGTGGAGGTGAAACCACGAGCGGCAATGCTCGGCGACGATCTGTGCCTTGGCCTTTTCGTCGCTGTCCAGCCCTTGGTGGAAGAAGTGAACCATTTTGTTTCGATGGTTCGCCAGCGCGCGGAAGCTGTTGTAGGCGTCGTCGCCGATGTCCTCGCCAGCGACATCACGAATCCGTGCCCTGCAATCCTCCAGCGTGACTGAGATGAAGTCCCCGGCCATGAACTTGGTGAGGTTGGCCTGATCGGGCTTGGCGACGATCAACGACCAGTGCTCCTTCATCAGTCGCGCCTTGAGCAGCATCTCGACTGCAGCACAGAAGTGGATGACGGAATACTTGGGAGACTTGTCGAACTCCGCGATACCGCGCTCCAAAAAGTCGAAGGCGTTGCGGGTCAGCGAGTCGAAGATGTCGTGGTGGGTCATGACATCCTCCTATCGCCAATGCGCAGGGCGCTGGAGCACGAAGCCGTCCGCGCGCTGCACTTGAGCCGGTAGCTGGCTGTGGCGGTAAGCGGTTTCGTTGATGATGAAGCTGCCGCTGGCAGCCTGTGTGAGCTGGTGCGAGCGGCGGTTCGGTGGCAAGGCGACGATGATGTTCTTGCCGGGGAATTTGGCGCGGGCGGCACTGACCGGCGTGGTGAGATCGCTGTCGGCAGAAATCAGCAAGGCGGTGTCGAAGCGGTCTTCGTAGGCATCAGCCAGCAGTTGCATGGCGATGTTCACGTCGGTCATCTTTTCCTCGTAGTCCATCCACTGCGCGCCGCACTGGCGGCACTGCTTGGGCTTTTCGAGGTAGTGGCCGAAGTGCGACCGGAGCTTGGGCAAGCTGCCCAGCGCCTCGAGGTAAGCAGTCTGGCGCTGCATGTCGGAGACGTTGCGCCCGTTCGCCCGGATACGCGAGGTGAAGTAGTGGACGCCCTCCAGCGTTTGGCCGGGCTTCAGCAGCGTGGTCGCCAAGGCGCACAAGTCCAGCCAGTAATACTTCTTCCAGCCCTTGCTGCGCAGGCCGAAATAGAGGTTGAATCCATCCACGTAAGCAACGACCCGGCTCATCGGCGTTGCTCCCCACAGGCCGAGTCCACCTTGACAGAGGTACGGGTTACGTGTAGCATTCGCGCCATAAACCCCACCGGAGATCGCATCTCCGGCCCAACGCCTCCCTTGTGGAGGCGTTTTCCTTTGTGCCCCGCCAAGGCGAGCAGCCTTAGCCCGACGCCTCCCAAGCGGAGGCGTTTCTCTTGGCACGTCTGGAAACCCATCACAGCGACGCTCCCGGTGCGACGGCCTTGGCCAGCAACTGACCCAGATCGAGGTTCTTGCTGGTTTCCGCCCAGTCAGGCTCCTGCGTGAAGGGCTGGCGAACGTAGAACGGGCCCTCGTGCCTGTCGCCGTCCACCAACACGATGGCGAGGATGAACTTGTCTGCTTGGTTCAGGCCGTAGAGGATTTCGTTGCGTGTGACCGTGATCGTGGACTGGCCCTTGGCGCGGCCCTTCACCTCGATGTGGCGCGAGGTCGTCAAGCGGCCATCCACGGGCTTGGGCTGGCTGGTCACATCCCAACCGCACTTCTGCGCCGACACGTCGATGACGTCGTGACCTAGGGCGCGTTCGGCCTCCATGACCGCGCGCATGGCCATCTGCTCGACACGGGCGCGGGCGGCAGCGTCCGCTGACCAGCCGCCTTGTTCGGCGGGGACACCCTTGCGCTGCATCAGCAGCCCTGCCGGGATGACGAGTGCGCCGCCGAGCACGACCGGCGTGGCCGAGACCACATGGCGCATGGCCAGCAGTTCTTTCTCGCGCGATTGACGGCGTGCCGTCAGGTCGTCGATGGTGCGGCGGACGTTCTCAAGCGTCAGGCGCACGTCCTTGCCTGCGGCCAGGTCGTCTTGCAGCTTGATGTAGCGGTCTGACCAGAAGTTGATCTCCTTGACCAGTCGCTCGTGGACGGCGGCCAAGGTCTTGTCCACCGATTTCTCGCGTCGCGAGCGCACTTCGTCGAAGTGTTCCGGCACCAGATGACTACCCGCATGGGCGAGCGCCGCGTGTTCCAGACCTTTGGCGATCCACGGCGCGGCCAACACGTCTTGGATTAGCGCCATGTCTTCTGCGGCGAGCGGCTCCAAATCCAGATGTGGTGCCCAACCCGCGTTGATGGTCTGGCCCGAGGCGTCGATCTCAACGAATTGCATGCGTCGTGAGGCGACGCGGTTGGGGTCTGAGCCTTCCTTGACCGAGTGATCGATGATGAACATCACTTTCGGCGTGACGCCCATGTCGCTTGGGTCAACCAGCACCGCGCCTTGCTTGAGCTTGTTGCGGTGCTGCTCCAGCACGATGTCGGTGACCGATTGCATCAAGGGGTGGCCCGGATGCAGCAGGCTGGCCATCGGCGCTCCCACGCGGTCGGCGAGGCGCACGTACTGCTTCTCGAAGCAGACCCGCTCGTAGCGGCGCAGCACCGGGTCAGCGTTGCGGCGATCCCGGCCCGTGATCTGGCGGTCGCGCTCGCGAATGATGGCGGGGACGTTGGTGATCTCAAAGCGGCCTTGCTCGCGGGGCCGCAGTTCGCCGCCCAAGGCCGCGAAGGCTTGGCTGAAGAAGGCGCGGATGAAGAAGGGCTGGAGCTTGCGGGCTTCAGCTTTCTCCATTTCTTCCTTCACGGCGAACAGGCGCTTCTCATCCATCACCTCTTCGCACAGGGCATTGCGCTTGATGATGTTTTCGAGGTGCTGGGTATCGAGTGCGCCTTCTACCTTCTTCAGAAGGCGGGCGCGCACCTCGGGGTCAGCCCCGTAGCGGATGGCCTCGATCAGCAAGTCCTTGAGGCTCCTGTCCTCAAACACCTCGCCGAGGATGTCGAACACGCGACCGCCGAGCGCTGCGCGTTCCACTTCGAGCTTCTCGAACAGACGCTGGAAGACGTCGCCCTCGCGGGTTTCGGAGGCGACCATGTTCCAGAGGTGGCAGACCTCCGTTTGGCCGATGCGGTGGATGCGGCCGAAGCGTTGCTCCAGCCGGTTGGGGTTCCACGGCAGGTCGTAGTTGACCATCAGGTTGGCGTTTTGCAGGTTCACGCCTTCGCCCGCAGCGTCGGTGGCGAGCAGCACGCGCGCGGCCGGGTCGTTGCGGAACAGCTCTTGCACCTTGCGCCGCTCTTCGCGCTTGACGCCACCGTGGATCATCACCACGGCTTCCTCACTGCCGATAAGGCCGCGAATCTTCACCGCGAGGTAGTTCAGCGTGTCGCGGTGTTCGGTGAAGATGATGAGCTTGCGCTGACGGCCCGCTTCGTCGTGCATCTCCGGCGTGTCTTGCAGTAGACGGGAGAGCTCATCCCACTTGCGGTCTTGACCAGAATGCACGACCTGCCTGGCCTGTTCTTCCAGCCCTTCGAGGATGATGATTTCGGCCTCGAGTTCCTGGATGGTCTGCGCCGCCGTGGCCTGATCGACCAGTTCTTCCTCGAAATCCTCGTAGGCTTCGGGCGACAGGTCGTCTGCGGATTCCCAGATGTCTTCGGTCGAGCCGTTGCCGTTACCGTTCTTGGTGGCGATGGTTTCCGCCAGCCCATCTTTGCTGACGAGTTGGCCGCGCTGGCGCAACTTTTCGTCCTCGACACGGCGCTTGAGCTTGTTGCGGCGGCGTTTGAGGGACTGGTAGATGGCCTCGGGGCTGGAGGCGAGGCGCCGTTGCAACGCGGTCAGGGCAAAGCCCACTGTGCCCTTGCGACCGCCATCGGCCAACTGGTCGGCGCGGGCGAACTCGGTCTTCACGTAGTCCGTGACCGCTGCGTACAGGGCGGCTTCGGGATCGGAGAGCTTGTAGTTGACGGTGTAGGCACGCCGTTCGGGGAACAGCGGTGTGCCGTCGAACTTGAGCAGATCTTCTTTGACCATGCGGCGCATCAGGTCTGCCACGTCCACCTTGTGCGCGCCGTCGCGGAACTTGCCGTAGAAGCGGTCGGCGTCCAGCAGCGACATGAAAAGCTGGAAGTCCTCTTCCTTGCCGTTGTGCGGCGTGGCCGTCATCAGCAGGAAGTGGCGAGTGATCGACCCCAGCGTCTCGCCGAGCAAGAACCGCTTGGTCTTGTTGATCTTGTTGCCGAAGTAGCTGGCCGAGAGCTTGTGGGCTTCGTCTACGACGACCAAGTCCCACTGCGTGAGCATGAGCTTTTCTTGCAGGTCTTCGGCGCGCGCCAGTTGATCGACACGGGCGACCAGCAGGTCGATGTCGTCGAAGGGGTTACCGCTGCGGGATTGCTCGACCTGCTCGCGCGAAAACAGCGTGAACGAGAGGCCGAACTTCTCGAACATTTCGTCTTGCCACTGCTCGACGAGGCTGCCGGGCGCAACGATGAGCACGCGCTTGGCGTCGGCACGCATCAGCAACTCACGGATGAACAGCCCGGCCATGATGGTCTTGCCCGCGCCAGGGTCGTCGGCCAGCACGTAGCGCAACGGCTGGCGCGGCAACATGGATTCATAGACCGCCGTGATCTGGTGCGGCAGCGGCTCCACGTTTGAGGTGTGGACAGCCATCATCGGATCGAACAGGTGGGCCAGATTGATCCGGTAGGCCTCGGCGGCGAGCTTAAAGGCGTCGCCCGGCGCGTCGAAGGCCCACGGGCGGCCCGACTCGGCCAGCGACAGGTTCGCCTCGTCGGTGCGGAACAGCATCCGCTCGCGCAGCGTGCCGTCGGCGGTCTTGTAGTAAACGGTCAGGGCGTTGTCGCCGACAGGCTCGGTCGTGACGATGCGCACCACCTGCCCGGGCTCCAAGCCCGAGATGGCTGCATTCTTCTGGATCTGTTCGAGCTTCAACACGGCGCGCCCCTTCGTTCCGGCTGTCGCTCAGGGCTTGCGCCGGTTATAGGGCGACTGATTCGTGGGCTTGAGGGAGACGTCGTTTTCGCTCGCCTTGTTGCGCACGGCATCTTCGGTGCGGCCCATCTTGATGCCGATCACGCGCGTGGGGGTGTTCTGTTTGGCGAGCTGCTTGAGCTGCGAAACGTCGGCAGGCGTCCATTGCTTGCCGTGATTGGAGGGGGACTTAGCCATGGTGGAACTCCTTTCGGTCATGAACGTGGATGGGGCGGGTGAAGAAAATGGCCATGTTCATCACCACTCCTTGCTGGCTTCGCCATATCCCGGCGCGAGAACGAGGTTGGTGACTCCATAGAGCGCCTGCCGGTTGCGCAGCCACAAGTGGTGCTCGCCGCCCTTGAGGCTGTGGTCTTCGGTGCAGTCCACGTTCCAGCGGCGCAGCAGGTAGCCCGCCATCGCCGCACGCGCACGCACCTTGAGCACGCCGCCTTCCATGCCGTACTCGGCCTCAATGGTGTCGGGGTGCTGCACGTTGGCCGGATGCGGCACGAGCTCCAGCTCGGTGATCCGGTTCCACTGGATATCCTGAGCTGGCTTTTCGTGATCGGCAACCTCGCCCGGCAAGATGCTGGCGTCGTCGAAGCGGCCCAACACGAAGTCGCGGAACTCGCCGCTGCGCCGGTCGAAGGCCCGCAGGTGCCAGCGCAGACCGCTGTCGGCCAGAGCGAAAGGCACGATCTCGCGCGTGGTCAACCCGCTGGACAAGGCGCGGTAGGAGATTTTGACGGCTGCGCCGCGGTGGATGGCGCGCGTCAGGGTCGAAAGCAATTCCAGATCGACCCGGCCCGGCAGGCTGGTGCCTTCGGTGGCGATGACGCCCCGAAAGCGTGCAGGCTCGGCGTCACCGTAGCCTTGGGACAGCCAGGCGAAGATGCGCTCGACCGGGAAGTCGAACAGGGGCCGGAACCACTCGGCGCGCACGTAGACCTTGCCCTTGGTGTCGTACTCCATGTTGCCCGGCGCTAGTTCCTTGTACTGGGCAATGTCCCGCGTGGCCGCCGCTGCTTGGATATCGAAGCGTGTGACCAAGTCCTGACGACGGATTTCGCCTATGAAGCGCAGACGCAACTCAACGAACGCGAGTCGGTCGCGTTGCGCTTGAGACATTCCTGAGAGGCGGTCGCTGGACATGGTGGTGCGGGAGTTTTCCTATCTTTTGGCGTAGCATAATGGAATCAAAACAGCTCGTCAATAAGTAGCAAAATGAAGCGTTATTAGTCGCAAAATGATGATGACAGTAGATGGCTGTACCAAAGCCACGGCGATCCGAGTTCGCGATCTGGAATGAGGGTCACCGGTCGCTGGCCTCTCCAAGAGGTGGCGGCGAAATTAGCGAAATCAGCGAAATGAGATGCCCGACAAGCACTTGCGGGCGATCCGACGCGGCGAAACGAGCGAAATGAGCTTGCGTGCTACGCGGGCCGGTACATCCGTGTCGGTGTACCAGGGGCATCAACGGGGCGCTCGACCCACTGCACACTGATCTTGGGTGGCGCGGCCGCCAATAGGTGCTCCAAGCTGGCATCGATCCGCGCCTTCGGCACCTTGCCCCGGAAACAATCGGCGCTGATTTGGCTGCGCGTGGCCTGGCCGCGTTGGTGCAGGAAGGCCAACACGCGGTTCGCCAGTTCCAGCACCTGCGCCAGCTTTGCATCTTCAGCGGCGCTGACGAACACGAAGCGCACGGACGCCGTGGCGTGCCGAATCCACGCCATCGCGGCGTCGATGTGTGGGACATCGATGCGGGTTTGCAGATCGGTCAGTGCCATCAGCATGGCCAGCCGGAGCAGCATGGGCGCACGACGCTCAAGCAATGCCCCTATCGCACCATCGTCAATGCCATCATGCAGTTCGCCTCGGTAGAGCTGGGCGTAACGCCATTGCGCCTGCGGCGACAGCTCCATCCGAAGGTGATCACGCTCGTCGTACCGGTCGGCACGGACGAAGGTCAGAACCTCCAGCGTTCGGCGCGCCAGATGCTCGACCACCGCCTGCGGCGTTTCCTTCGGAAACGGCAGCATCCGTGACCGTTCGGCCCAGATCATCAGGAAACGGTTGGCGAAGCCGTTGGTGAGTTCGCGCGTGCTCATCAGGCCGGTCAGCTCGCCCGGTGAGATCGCGCCGCTCAGACAGACGTGTGGATCACTGGCGTAGAGCCGGTTCGACTTGGTGGCGGGTTTGAGATCGACGCCATCCCAACAGTCACGCAGCGCCGCCGACAGCGTGTTGCCGTCGCGTCGCCCCTGATGCAGCACATTGGCGAACTCGGATTCGACTACCCACAAACGCTTGTCCTCGATGGCGGGAGCATCCTGCCGACCTTGCCGGTAGCCGTCGTGGATCAGGGCAACCAGACCTTCACGCGTAGAAAGGCCGCCGCGATGAATCTGCGGCACGAAGGCTTCGTTCATCTCCCGCAGCGCCTGATCGATGCGCAGTGTCAGCGAGACCGCATCGCCTTTTCGGCCACGTCCCGAACGCCCGACGTGCAGACAGAACAACCTGGCATGGTGCCAGGTGTTGCCGATGGGCAGGTACACGCCGCGCCCGACCGCACAGGAAAGATAGGCCATGAAGTTGGCGGCGATGGCGTAGGCGTTGGTTTCTGTGCCGTCACTGCCCGCGCGGGCGACGTCGCCGATCAGGCCGTAGAGGCAGGCGGGATCGGGCTGCGGCGCGTTGCGGTGTGCGGCCATCGCCGCCTCGCCGTGCTCATCGTCAGGCGGCGACGCTGTGTGCGATGGCGAACCGGCTTCGGAGACACGGCGCATTCATTTGCCGTCCAGCGTCACCGTCTGGACGATGTTCTCGAATTCGGCCAACACGTCGGGCTGGCGTTGCGACAGGAAGCGGAACACCGCCTTGTTGTCGATCAGCTTGGCGAGGTAGCCCCGCGCCAGCACGAGCAGCAGCACGTCCTGCCCGTAGGACTTCTCGACCAGCTTCAGTTGCCCTTGCAGGTTTCCCATTTCGCGCTCCATTTTCGCCATCTGATCGGCGGTGACGCCCCGCAGCTTCCGTGGTTTGGTTTCGCCGACCAGCAGTGGCGGCGGTGTGGCCGCGAGCAAGGCCTCGGCGTAGGCGACAGTCATGTTGTTGGCAGTGAGCATCAGTTCGATGCACTCGACCTGCCGCGTGGGTTTCATCCTGCGCAGCACCGAACCCAGATTGGCGGCGAAGTGCAGATCCTTCAGCATCTCGACTGCCTCCGGGCAGATGCCGTCGAGCAGATTCACCTTCTTGTGGATATGGCTGACGTCCACGTTCAGCGCCTTGGCCAGTCGGTCGGGCGTGACGCCACGCTCGACTGCACGCCGGAGCATGTGGTGCTCCTGAATGGACGAGATGCGATTGATGCGGTTGTTGTAGGTATAACTTTCGTCGTCGGTGGCGATCAGGCACGGCGCGTCGGCGTAGCCGAGCTGCCGCAGCGCCAGCAACCGCATGTGCCCGTCGAGCAGGATGTGCTGGCTAGTCACCTTGTCGGCCTTGCCCACGCTCAGGGGTTCGATCAGGCCGACCGCCTCCATCGAGGCCACGATCTGCTTGAACTTGCGCGAGGTATGCAGGCCCTCCGGCGTCTTGCGCGACGGCAGGATGCGATCCAGCGGAAGCGTCAGCGGATCGGGAATGAAGCCCAGCGGCGGGCGACTCATGCTGCGTGGCCCCCGGCCCAGACCCGCTCGGCCAGTTGTTTGGGCAAGGTGTCCAGGCCTTCGGCGCGCAGCAGGTTGGAAAAGTGCTCGTCGGTCAGCAACTGGCGCAGCGCCTCGATCACGAACAGCAGGCGCTGCTGCGTGAATTCGGCCTTCTTGACCATCAGCTTCTGCCGCTCGACCTCATGCTGGTAGTTGCGCACCAGGCTGGAGGTCGTGACGGATGCTCCTTTGCGCGCAGGGCGGTGGGCCAGCGTCTTGCCGAGGGCGCTGCGCCGCTGCAGCACGCGTCGCGCCTGCATCAGCTGCCCGCCACGCAGTTGGCCACTTTCGTAGGCCTCCTGTAGCGCGGCCTGCACCGATTCTTCGTCGCTGGCGCCCGCGATGGTGATGGCGACGTTGAGCGGAACCCGCCCGGACTCGACGGCAGCGAGCAGACGTTCCTCACCTTTCTCGAACAGGAGCAAGATGCCCTTGATGTAGTCGAGGCTCAGGCCGGTCTTCTGGGCGATGACGCGTCTGTCGTAACCCTGTTGGCTCAAATGCGCGATGCTCATCAGCAGTTCCAGTGCGCTGTACTTCCTGCGGGCAATGTTCTCGGTCAGGCTCATGATGAAGGCGTCTTCGTCGTTGACCGTGACGACCAGCGCCGGAATTTCCTTCTCGCCGAGCGACTTGAAGGCCTTGAGCCTGCCTTCGCCGCAGATAAGCAGGTAGCGTTTGCCATCCTCCAGATCGTTGCGTGGCGTGACCGTGACCGGTTTCTTCAAGCCGAGGCTCTTGATGTTGCCGACGATCTCCTCGAACACGCGGCCATTGCGGTCGCGCGGGTTGAGCACGGCGATTTGATCGACCGGAATCATTTGCAGGTCGGTGGGGTGGTGTGGTTTCGTCATGCGGCCCTCCGGATGCGGCTGCGCTCGGCCATGCCGTAGAGGTAGTCCAGGCTTTCGAAGCGGTAGCTTTCGAATTCGAGGCCGTTGTGATCGGCCAGATGGATGCCCGACTTCCCGAAATCCAACCGGGGCAGCAGGTAGTAATCCAGCGCGGCCTGGTTGGTCTCGTCGAGCCGGACGGCGACCGTGATGTCCGGTGTCAGGCTGGTGTCGAAGCGCACTTTCCAGCGACGCCGGTCGTCATCCAGCAACTGGCAGCGCGAGAGCACCAGCGAGACGGTGAACTCGCGGTTGACCGTCAGCAGGTCGGTCGCCGGATCGCGCACGACGGCCCCGCCGACCTCGGTGATCATCCGTTCGGTCTGGCCGACGATCTCCGGGTGCAGGCGGCGCAAGAACTGGTTGACCTCCAGATACTGGTAGTCCCGATCCGGTGTGAAGCCCACAGTTTGATAGGCGCGGATCAGGCTGCCGAAGCGATGCGCGTAAGCCGCCGCCGAGGGCATCCCTTCGGCCTCGTCGATGATCAGGCCGGAGAGATAGCCGTGCTGCTGGAAAAGCCGCCGCAGCTTCTCGATCAGCTCCTCGTTGCTGAAGCGGTGTGCGCGCTCGCGCAGGATGCCCTGGGCGGTGTAGAACAGTTCCGGCGGCACGACGCCTTCGAACGCACCTTCCTTCTTGATCCACATCTCCGGGTTGTTCACCACCCGTGTCTTCTTGAGCTTGAAGGAGCGCCGGTTGTAGACGTTGTTGCCGATGTACTTTTCGTTGGACAGCACCTCGCGAACGGTGGCCCGTGTCCATGCCCGCCCCAGATCGGTGACGTTGCCTTTGGTGTTGAGCCGATCGGCGATTTCCGACTCGAACAGGCCGTCCTCGACGAACCAGCGGTAGATCTGGTTGACGACGGCGACTTCCGAGTCCGGACCGGGCTGCAAGATCACGCGGTCGGTCTGCAGGCTCTTGTGCTCGCCACGAGACAGTTGCCCCTTCACCGAACCGGACTGGTCGATCAGCACACGGCGCAGGCCGTAGCCCGCAGGCCCGCCCTGGCGGAAGCCGAGTTCGATCAAGCGGCACTGGCCCGCGAACACCTTCGCCGACAGCTCTCGGCTGTATTCACCCGCCATCGCGCGCTTGACGCCCTTGACGATGGTGGACACGGGCGAGCCGTCGTTCTCGAACTGCTCGGCGCAGTAGGCGACCTGAATCCCGGCGCGGCGGCAGATGTACTCGTAGTAGGCGCTTTCGTCCGCGTCCTGGAAGCGACCCCAGCGGCTCACGTCGTAGACGAGGATGATCTGGAAATCGGTCGTGCCCGCCTGCACGTCGGCGATCAGTTGCTGGAGTGCTTGCCGCCCGTCGATGCGCAGCCCGCTCTTGCCCTCGTCGGCGTAGGTGCGGACGATTTCGATGTTGCGCCGGGCGGCGTACTCGCGGATCTTGTCGCCCTGGTTCTCCGTCGAATACTGCTGGTGCTCGGTCGACATCCGCACGTACTGCGCGGCCCGAAACACCGGGCCCGACCCCGGCGGGTGTGGAGGAGGTTCGATTTCTTGCATAGGCCCGGTCACTCTGTGATTGGTGCTCTCGGGTCCGCCACTCCTTTCAATGAATGCGACGCCACGCCACGGCGGCAGCACACACGGTCGGAATCGTTGCCATGCAGAACATTCGAGAGCCTGTTTGGGGTCGAAGTTACGGGCGGATCGCCAGGGTGTCGATCAAGTCCTCTCTTGACACGTCCATCTTGCACGGACACGTCAAGCAGACCGGTGTGATCTCGACGACCCAGGAATCGCCGTTTTCCCTCGGAAATGCGGGGTGCCGCGTGATGCGGTACAGGCCGGTCGGCAAGTCGCACACGTCCATCTTTGCAAGATCGACGTCAGCCCCGTTGGCGTCACGCAGTCGCTGCTGCTCACGATTGCGCTGCACGTACTCGGGTCGGTCTTCGCGGTAGTTGCGCCAGTAGTCTTGATTGCGCTGTGACCACGCCTGCTGGGCGGCGCGCTGGTTGATCCGATAGTCGGGATCGGACTGGAGCTTGGCCCGTTGCCACTGGCGCTTGCGGGCACGCTGGCAGTCGGGCGCTGAACAGTAGGCCTGGTCGGGAACTTGGGGGTGGGGTTCGAAGGGGTGGCCGCAGTGCGCGCAAGGTCGGGTGGTCATCGTGGTCTCCATGGAAAGTCCGTATGGAGACCGCCACCGACCGTGGCGAAGGGGGCGAAGCGGCAGCCTTATGAAAGGGTGATCAACGCAACGCGTTCAGCATTTTTTCGGCTTCTGGCCAGGGCAACCGACGTTTGCCCAACTTCATTCTGTCGAGTGCCTTGAAGGCGTTGTCGACCGTCAGCAACTGGTTTTCAATCATGGCGCACAACAATCCGATGGTGCCCATGACGTTGACCTGCTCCTTGCTGGCGACAACCCGCAAATTGGTGTCGCCCGTCAGCAGGGTGCAGGCCTCCTGCTTCGCAAGCGCCAGTGCCAAGTAGTCGTTGTGACTGGGCTTGGGGCCGTTTTTCGCCGGAAGCAGGTGGTTGTGCTGGCCTGGCAACTGCTGGGCATACGCCACGAAGTCGCCGCTGACCTCCATGATCTGCAAGCCCAGGTCTTCAAGGCCTGGACTGCCTGGCTCGATTTCTTCGTAGTACAGCAGGTCAGGGATGCCGAACTGCATCGGAAGCAGAAAGAGCGTTTCCATCAACGCTCCTGCCTCCATGTCGATCAAGATGTTGGCATCACTGATGAGCAACCGCATCCGATGACTCCAACTGGCGTTCTTTGTGGAAGCGCATCATCGGGATGCCCAGCAGCTCCGCTGCCTTGCCCTCGGAAATGTATTGCTCGGCCAGGGCGCGGTACACCAACTGATCGAACAGTCGTGGATGCTCTTGCGGCAGCGGGTCGCCCGGCTCGTTCTTGCGCCAGCCCTTTGCCGAAAACCGCTTCACCATCGAAAGGTGCGCCGTCTCGGTGATCACGCCACACTGTTTGGCGCGCTGCAGCCATCCGGCCATCGATAGGCCGAACTCGTGTTTGAGCACGTACAGCTCTTGCCATTCCAGCGCATGACGCTGCGCCCCAAGCAACTGCAACACCGCGACACGCGGAGCCAGGAATGCACCGGCGAAACGGTCGCAGGCCTTCTCTTCGTCGATGCCGTCAGCCAGTCGTCCTTCGAGCAGCAAATGCCCCAGCTCATGCGCCAGGGTGAACCGCTGCCGATCACCGGGCCAGCACTTGGAAACAGCCACGACCGGATACTCCCGGCCATCTTCGGTTCGAGCCATGGCCGTCAAGCCAGAGAAGCCTGGGTTCTCTTCATCGACCACGATGACCAGCAAGCCAAGGCCTTCGAGGGTGTCGGTGAGGTCGGCAATCGGGTTCAGCCCCAGCTGCCATGCGTTGCGGACCGTATCCGAGAACGCATCGATCTCATCAGGCGAGGCGATGTGTTCAGGCAGGTTCGCGGGCGGTGCAAACGCCGGGAACGGAAGCTCGGGAAAGGCGCCGAGCAACTCCACGCGCTTTTCCACCAACTCGACGACCTTGATCTTCAGCGCATCCTGCGCCGTCTTGCCAAAGGTCGAGAGCTTGCGGAACTCGGGCTGCAGCAGCTCGACCGAATGCGTGCGAAAGAAGTACTCGGTCCGGATGCCGCAGGCGCGGGCCAGCTTGAGAAGCTGAGACGACGAGGGCGTCAGAAGACCCTTTTCGTACTTCTGGATGGCGGTGTGAGAAACACCCACCTGTTCACCCAATGCCCCCAGGGTCAGACCTGCCGCCAATCGTGCTTGACGAATGCGATCTGCAATCATGACGCCTCCTTGGGTTGGGTTTAAAATAACCGATATCCTAACAAATTTTTAAACCAAAGAGAACCCCGGCCCGCCCAGGTGGCCGAGACATCACCCGTGGGCGACTGCTTCCATGTAGGGACGCATCACGTTGGCGACGCGGCAGGCCTGGGCGTATCGCCACAGGTCGTCTGCGGACGCCTTGCGCATCCTCCAGGCGTCTTTCAGGGCCTCCAGCGCCACGTCCAGGCCGATCTTGTTTCGGTGCTTGAAGCAGTCCACGACCGTCTTTGGCTGCGCCGTACACCCGCAGCTTCACGCCGTCGCGCAGGTGCTCCTCGACGCCCGCCGTGTAGACGTCACCGGTCATTTGAACCATCTTGACCCGCGGATATCCGATCCGGGGTACGTGGCTGCCGCGAGGCATGGCGATCCAGATCTGGCGCGGCAGCTGCGTGGTCAGCTCGTGGAATTGCAGCGCTGTGAGCAGACAGAAGACGGCCTGCGGCACCTTGGTGGCGACGGTCGCGAGACTCTCGAATTCCGATGTCTGCGCGTCTGGCAAGCGGTACAGCCCGCGCCCGACCCGTTCCAGAATGCCAGCGGCGGTCAGGCGCGTGAGAACGACCCGGGGCGCATCGATGACGTCCAGATCGCTGGCGCGCAGCAGCCCCTTCTGGCTGGCCAGATCGAGGACGCGCTGGGTGTGGGTGTCGGCGAGCATGGTGTGAGTTTGTTCCGTTTATTCGTTTAATGAAATATTTTGACGACAAAACGGAACTCTGTTCGACGGTCCACGCGGCGGCTGGCGTGCGCATTTCGACGCCCATTTACACCCATTTCCCGGTGACGGGCGGCACGAGCTACGGCGCGTCGGCGACCACGCCCACGTGGGTGCGGCATGGGTGCAGGTGATGCACCTCCCAGCGGAAGACCTCTTCGAGACTGAAACGGATGAGGTCACCGTTGGCCAGCCTGTAGAAAGGAATGCCGAGCCGCAGGCGTTCCTGATTCTGGTGAAGCCAGTGCGCGGGAAGTCCAGTGATGCCGACCACATCCTTGGCTGAGTAGAAAATTTGGTCGCGCCGAGCGGGCCGTTGCTGCATCATCTGCTTGATGGCGTCTTCGCGCGTCGTGGGCGAGGATTCGGACAAGGCGCGTCCGGCGCTGGATTTCCACGTCACCTGCGCCTTGCGCTCGAAGGCCTCGACCTCCATCATGAGATAGCGGACAGATCTGCTGATGTGCCAGGCGGGCGGGCCGATACCTTCCGAACGCCAGCGCTGCAGCGTCTTGGGTGAAAGGTTCCATCTCGAGGACAGCTGGGCTTCATTGAGAACCGGATATTTGATGGGTGGTCCATCCAGGCCGAGTTCGACGGATGGGTCTTTGGCGTCAACCTTGGGTTTCATCGCGGGCCTTCCGTCAAGGCGGCTTCGGCCGCAGCGAGACTGCCGTACTGCGCGATGAGCGCGAAGGCCTCGTTCAGGTAGTACCGCTTCGGTTCTGATGCGGCGGGCGCAGCACATTCGCTGACGGGCATCGCGTCGGTCAATGGCGGCAAGACCGCGTCGTCGGGCATCCCTTGACGATTCGCCTGCTCGTAGGCGACGATTTCGCCCACCGGATAGCGGACGGCCTTC
The DNA here is from genome assembly GCA_041987645.1 of Acidovorax sp. Classification (GTDB taxonomy): domain Bacteria; phylum Pseudomonadota; class Gammaproteobacteria; order Burkholderiales; family Burkholderiaceae_C; genus Paracidovorax. Next base: position 21,300 of record JBHIWE010000014.1, read on the forward strand.
GAGAGCTTGATGTACGGTGGGCCTGCGCCCTCACATCGCCAACGTTGAAGGGTCTTGGCGCTGATGTTCCAGCGGCGCGCAAGCTCGGTTTCGGTGAAGGCGGGTTCGGTTTGCATGGCGTTTCCTTTCGTCGTTCGTGTCGGGCATTACGGCGGCGAATGCGATGAAAGCCAAGTTGCAGGCCCGAAAGCGCCCGCCATTGATGACGACTGCGAGTGCCAATCGACCCATCTGAACTTGCGGTCGTGGGCATGTGCGGGTGCGCGAAATCCTTCCCCGGAAGCGCGCAATGGTTGCAAGGCTTCCGACCGGGTCTGAGAGTGAGCGGAGGGCCGGTTTCGTTTTCTGTTACACTCCACCACCAAACAGCATTCCGCTCACGCAGGAATGAAAAAACCTGTCGCAGCAATGCGGCAGGTTTTTTTTTGCCTCCATTGCTGAGGAATTCGTTCTACCGGGCGCTGTTTCTCGACCGCGGGCCTCGGCATCGCACGGGCCTTTCCGCATGCGAGCTTGGCTTGCGTGGGACCCGGGCTGCCACTGGATGGTGTGCCGGTTGCTCTGTCTGGGTCATGAGTTGCCACAGCGATCCGCAATGGTGCCGACCGTTCAGGCCAGTCGCAGTGTCCCGCACGGGCCGTGACCATGCCCACTTGCTCGCTTCCCCAGCGTGAGGGCCGCGCCGCAACGCCGGGTAAGGGCATTGCCGTAAGATTGCCTTAACGCTCCGGGGTGCACACGCGTGCTGAGATTCACACCCGAGAACTTGAACCGGGTCATTCCGGCGTAAGAAGAGCTGTCAGTCGCCACCCTGCCCGGGGTGGCCATGGCAGGTCCTGTGATCTTCGGAGCATCCGTTCACAGGCACAGTAGGTCACGAAGGAAAGAAAGCCCCATGGACAAGGTCGCCGCGCTGGTCGCGGACATCCTCGCATTCATTGCGATGGAACCACCACAAGAACAACAACAACCAGAAGGCGGCGGGGGCGGGTCCATCGATGCGCAGTTCAATGCACTCGCGCTGCGGCTCTTCACGTACCAGTACACATCCAACCCAGCCTACCGCACTTTCTGCCAGCGCCGCGGCGCGACATTGCGCAGCGTGCAGCGCTGGACGGACATTCCCGCCGTGCCCATCGACGCCTTCAAGGCGATGGAGCTGCGCTGCGAGGCCCCGCGCCCGGACGAACGCGTCTTCATGACCAGCGGCACCACCCGCGGCGGCGAGGTGCGCGGGCGGCATTTCCACCCCCAGCTCGACGTGTACGACATGTCGATGGCGCGCAACTTCCAGCGGCGTTTCATGCGCGGCGCCGGGCCCATGCCGATGGGCATCCTGTTTCCTGATGAGCACCTCATGCCGAACTCGTCGCTGGCGCACTATCTCGCGCTTGCCAAGGACGTCTTCGGCAGCCCGGTCAGCCGGCACTTTGTGGGCACGCACGGCATGCATGTGGTGAGCCTGTGCTCCGCGCTCGAAGCCGCAGAGCGCACCGGCACGCCCTACGCCCTGCTGGGCGCGAGCTACAGCTTCGTGCATCTGATGGAGTCCCTGCATGAGAAGGGCCGGCGCTTCAAGCTGCCACCGGGTAGCCGCGTGCTGGACACGGGCGGCTACAAGGGCCAGTCGCGCGAGGTGCCTCCCGAGGAGTTCTATTCCGGGCTGTCGTACATGCTGGGCGTGCCGCGCGAGCTCTGCGTCAACATGTACGGCATGACGGAACTCAGCACGCAGTTCTATGACGACGGCAATGCCCAGGTGCCCTCGGTCAAGTCCGGCCCCCACTGGATCCGCTCGCGGCTGGTGGACCCGGCCACGGGCCGCGATGTGCCGCCCGGCGAGCGTGGCATCCTCGTGCACTGCGATCTGGCCAACTACAACTCGGTCACCACCATCCTGACCGAGGACGTAGGCGAGTGGGCCGACGGAGGCTTCCTGCTGCTGGGCCGGGCCGAAGGCGCGCAGGCCAAGGGCTGCTCGATGGCGGTGCAGGACTTCATGCGGGCCGCCGGCAAATGACGCCCAAGGTGGCGGTCGCCGCTGCCGTGCCGCGGGTGCGGGCCGGCTACCTGCCCGGCCTCGATCCCGCGGACATCACCTGGCAGGTGCTGCCCTTCGCGCACGGCAGCGCCCGGCTGGAGGTGGAAGTGCCCGTGCTCACTCCCGCGCAGATGGAGGCGCTGGCCCTGCGCGTGCGCGAGGCCGCGGCCCACCATCTTCAATCCATGGCGGTGGAGCAGATCATCGCCATCATCGACCAGGCCATTGCCCGCCTGCTGGACCGCCGCGATCCGCTGCGCCGGCAGGCCGAGGCGCTGCTGCCCCTGGTGAGCGGCTACGACGCCGAGATGGTGCGCCTGGGGCTGACAGGCTTTTTCAAGAACTTCCGCGCGCCGCAACTGCGCCGTTTCGTGGCCGAGGATTTTTCCAACCCGCTGGCGCTCGACGGCTTCCAGCCTGCGGCCAAGGGCGGCGCGGTGCGGGCCTTCGGGCCCGGCCTGCTGGTGCACAGCTGGGCCGGTAACGTGCCGGCGCTGGCGCTCTGGAGCTTCGTGTGCGGCCTGCTGGTCAAGGCCGGCAGCATCGGCAAGCTGCCCAGCGCCGAGCCGCTCTTCGCGGGCTGGTTCGCGCAGCTGCTGGCCGAGGTGCATCCGCCGCTGGCCGACTGCTTCGCGGTGGTGTGGTGGAAGGGCGCGGGCGGCGACGATGCGGCGGCGCTCTATGCCCAGGCCGATACGGTGCTGGCCTATGGCGGCAACGAATCGCTGGATGCCATCCGGCGCCGCCTGCCCGTGACCACGCGCTTTCTGCCGCATGGTCACAAGCTGGGCTTCGGCGTGGTAACGGCCGCGGCGCTCGATGCGCTCGATGCCCCGGCCGTCGCCCGCCGCGCCGCGTGGGACGTGATGCGCTACGACCAGCAGGGCTGCTATTCGCCGCATGTTTTCTACGTGCAGCGCGGTGGCGCCGTGTCGCCGCGCGCCTTCGCGGGCTATCTGGCGGGCGAGCTGGCGCAGCTGGCCCGGCGCTTTCCGCGCCGGCCGCTGGACGTGGAGGAATCCGCCGCCGTGGCCGGCTGGCGGCAGGCGCTGGAGTGGCGCGGCCTTTCGTCACCCGGCGGCGCGGCGGCGGACGAGCTCATCGGCACACCCGAAGACGCCTGGAGCGTGGCCTATGGCGACGCCCCGCAGCCGCTCTCGCCCACCGCGCTGCAGCGCAGCGTTCAGGTGGTGGCCGTGGATGCGCTGGACGACGTGCAGCGCGCCATCGCCGGCCACGGCGCGTTCCTGCAGACCGCCGGCGTCGCCGCCTCGCCTGAGGAACTGCAGCGCCTCGCCGCGCTGCTGGGCGCGGCGGGCGTGACGCGCATCAGCGCCATCGGCGCGATGAGCACGCCCGAAGCCGGCTGGCACCACGATGGCCGCTTCAACCTGCTGGACCTGGTGCGCATGGTGGAGATCGAGCCCTCCGCCGAAACCGCCGCCGAGGCCTTCGCGCCCTATGCCGACTGAGACTGCAGCCGAGATGAATGCCATGGCGGGCGCAGCGCAGCTTGCGGGCGATGCCTTTCTCGACATCGATCAGGCCGTGTTCGCCTATCCCGGCCGCGCCCCGGTGGTGGACGGCGTGAGCTGGCGCATCGCCGCGGGCGAGGTGCACTGCCTCGTGGGCCGCAGCGGCTGCGGCAAGACCACGCTGCTGCAGCTGGCCGCCGGCCTGCTGCGCCCGCAGACGGGCCATGTGCGCATGCAGGGCCGCGAGGTGGTGGCGCCCGGGCCGCAGCTGGGCTTCATGTTCCAGGCGCCGACGCTGCTCGAATGGCGCAGCGCGCTCGACAACGTACTGCTGCCCGTGTCGCTGCAGCGCCGGCCGCAGCCTGCCGACGTGGCGCGCGCGCAGGCGCTGCTGGATCAGCTGGGGCTGGGCGGCCACGCGCAGCGCCACCCGCGCCAGCTCTCGGGCGGCCAGCAAAGCCGCGTGGCGCTGGCGCGTGCGCTGGTGCTGGAGCCGGCGCTGCTGCTGCTCGACGAGCCCTTCGCCGCGCTCGACGCCATCACCCGCGCCGAGTTGCAGGACGATCTGCTGCGCACCTGCCGGGAGCGCGGCACCACCGTGCTGTTCGTGACGCACGACATCACGGAGGCCGTCTATCTGGGCGACCGCATCGCCGTGCTGCAGTCGGGGCGCGTTGCCGATGACATCCGCATCGACCTGCCCTGGCTGCGCACCCAGGCCATGCGCCACGATGCGCCCTTCAACCGCCTCTGCGCCCGCGTGCGCGCCAGCCTGGACGGGGTGGGCGCATGAGCCGACTCGGTCCGTCGTCTGCCACCACGTCCGCCTGGCCCTACCGCGCGCTGGGCGCCGCGCTGCTGCTGGCGCTGCTGGGCGCGTGGGAATGGGCGGCCCGGCATTCGGGCCTTTCCGCGTTGGTGCTGCCCGCGCCCTCGGCCATCGCCGCATCGCTGTGGCAGGGGCTGCGCACGGGTTACTTCCTGCCGCATGTGCGGGCCACGCTGTCTGCGCTGCTGCTGGGACTGGCGGGCGGAGGTCTCGCAGGACTGGCGATCGGCATCGCGCTGGCCGAATCGCCGCTGCTGGAACGTGTGCTTCGGCCCTACGTGGTGGTGAGCCAGGTCGTGCCCAAGCTGGCGCTGGCGCCGCTCTTCGTGCTGTGGTTCGGCTTCGGCATTCCATCCACCGCGCTCATCACGGGGCTGATCTGCTTCTTTCCGCTGATGGAGAACACCTTCACCGGGCTGCAGCAGGCCGATGCACCACGGCTGCAGCTCTTTCGCATGCTGGGCGCGACGCGCTGGCAGACGCTCGTGCACCTGAAACTGCCGCAGGCGCTGCCGGCCATCCTCGCCGGCCTGCGCATGGCCGTGGTGCTGGCGCTGGTGGGCGCGGTGGTGGGCGAATTCATCGGTGCGAGCCAGGGCCTGGGTGCGGTGGTGATCGCCGCGCAGGGGATGATGGACACCGCGCTGATGTTCGCGGCGCTGGTGCTCATTGCGGCCATAGGGCTGCTGCTGTACCAGGCCACGCTGTGGCTGGAGCGCTGGCTGCTGCGGCCCTATGCCGATCGTTTCTGAACTTCTTTCAACTCACCTTTTGGACGACATGCAACGACCTGAATTCCTCTCGCGCCGCACGCTGCTGGCGGCTTCCGCAGGCCTCGCCGTCACCCGTCTGGCCGGCGCTGCAGCGCCTGCTGCGCCGGCCCTGGGCAAGATCACCGTCGCAGGCTGGAGCAAGCCCATCAGCGAGATCACCAACCTGCTGGCCGAGCCCGACAAGGGCTTTTTCAAGGCGCGCGGCGTGGAGCTGGCTTACCTGCCCGGCGCGGGCGGCGGCGATGCCCTGCGCAACACGCTGAGCGGCCAGGGCGACGTGGCCTTCACCGATCCGGGATCGTTTTTCATGGCGCTGGACAAAGGCGAGAAGCTCACCGCCATTTATGACATTTACCCGCAGAACGTGTTCAACGTGGTGTCGTTGCAGTCCTCGGGCATCCGCACGCCGGCCGACCTGAAGGGCAAGCGCATCGGCGTGTATAGCCTTTCCAGCGGCACGCGGCAGAACCTGCTGGTGCTGCTGCACCAGGCGGGGCTCAAGGAGTCGGACGTGACCATCGTGGTCACCGGCCTGCTCAACTTCGCGCCGCTGCTGCAGGGCCAGGTCGATGCCACGGCCGCCACCGACACGGGCCTGGCCGTGGGCCGCCGCAAGGGACTGGGCGCCGTCAACGTCATGCAGGTGCGCGACTACCTCAATGTCTCCAGCGATCTCTTCGTGGTGCGCAACGAGGTGCTGGCGCAGAAGAAGGCGCTGCTGCGCGCCTTTTTGCAGGGCTACCGCGACAGCGCCGCCTGGATGATGGCGCACCCCGAAGACGCCGCCGCGCTGGCCATGAAGGTCGCGATCGACGGCACGCAGCAGGACGCGAACCTGGAGGTGATCCGGCTACGCAACGCGTCGGCCCAGCCGTCGGTGCCCGGCCAGCCACTGGGTGCGTTCAACCTTGCATCGCTGCAGAAGGCGGCCGATGCCTACCGCGCGCTGGGCCTGGTGCAGCGTGACATCCGCGTGGCCGACGTGGTGGACGCCAGCCTGCTGCCTGCGGCGTGACCCGCAGGCCTTGAGGAGCGAGGAGCACGCCATGAAGTTCAAGGGCCAGGTCGTTCTGGTGACGGGCGCGAGCCGGGGCATCGGCGCGGCCATCGCCCGCGCCTTCGCGCAGGAAGCCGCCACCGTGGCGGTTAACTATCTCTCGAATCACGCGGCGGCCGACGAGACGGTGGCGGCCTGCCGCGCCGCCGGCGGCGATGCCTGGGCCGTGCAGGCCGACGTGGGCGATGCCGAGGCGGTGCGCGCCATGGTGGATTCGGTGGTGCTGGAGGCCGGCCGCATCGACGTGGTGGTCAACAACGCCTTCAGGCCCTTGGCCTTCGATGCCCGCCACCGCAAGCTGTTCGGCGATGTGCCCTGGACCGACTACCAGGCCCAGTTCGACGGCGCCGTGGGCGGCGCTTTCAACGTCTGCCAGGCGGTGCTGCCGCACCTGCGCCAGCGCGCGCGCGGCAGCATCGTGAACATCGCCACCAACCTGGTCGAGAACCCCGTGGTGCCCTATCACGACTACACCACGGCCAAGGCCGCGCTGGTGGCCTTCAGCCGCAACCTGGCGGCCGAGCAGGGGCCGCTGGGCATCCGCGTCAACTGTGTGGCGCCGGGGCTGGTCTATCCCACGCAGGCCAGCCAGTCCACGCCGGAGGCGCTGCGCGAGGCGATCACCGCCGCCACGCCCCTCCGGCGTATCGCCCGGCCCGAGGACGTGGCGGGGCCGGTGCTGTTCCTGGCTTCGGAGTGGAGCGGCTTCATGACCGGGCAGGTGCTTTTCGTTGACGGCGGGCTGGTGATGAAGTGATCCGGCGCTGAAGAGGCGGCATTCGCCTACATCGCTCGGCAGCGGACGGAGACCCGCCCCGGACACCGCTTGCGGATATTCGAGGGTATGTCCGAACAACTGCTCTTTGTCCTGCAGCGCCTGGTGCGCAAGACCTGGCTGCGCTGCGCACTCTTTGCCCTGCTGGCCGTGGCGGCCGTCACGCTGGCCACCTGGCTCGGGCCCTACATCCCCGACGGCGTGGCGCTGAACCTGGGCTCGGGCGCGCTGGACAGTCTGCTGAACATCCTGGCCTCCAGCATGCTCACCGTGTCCATCTTCTCGGCCAGCACCATGGTGGCCGCGTTCTCGGCCGTGGCCAACAGCGCCACGCCGCGCGCTTCGCAACTGCTGACAGAGGACTCCACCGTGCAGAACACGCTGGCGGTGTTCATCGGCGCCTTCCTTTACAGCGTCGTCGCGCTGGTGGGACTGCACGTGCAGGTGTATGGCGACGGCGGCCGGCTGGTGCTGTTCGGCTTCACGCTGCTCATCCTGCTCGGCGTGGTCGTGGTGCTGCTGCGATGGATCGACTACCTCTCGGTGCTGGGCCGCCTGGGCGAGACCATCCGCCGGCTGGAGCAAGCCACCCGCAAGGCCATTGATCAGCGCGTGGCCAAGCCCTTTTTGGGCGGGCGCCGGCAGCGGCCTGGCGAGCGCGGCGCCCATGCCGTGCGCAGCGACGCCACTGGCTTCGTGCAGCACGTGGCCATGGACCTGCTACAGGCCCGCGCCGAGGCGCTGGACGGCCACCTGCACCTGCACGTGCTGCCTGGCGCCTTCGTCGCGCCCCATACCGTGCTTGTGACCAGCGACCGGCCCATCGACGCCGAGGAGCGCGAGGCCATCCTGCAGGCGGTGCTGATCGGCAACGGCCGCAGCTTCGACCACGACCCGCGCTACGGCTTCGTGGTGATGGGCGAGGTGGCGGCGCGGGCCATGTCGGCCTCCGTCAACGACCCCGGCACGGCGCTGGACGTGATGGGTGCGGGCGTGCGCACGCTGGCCCACTGGGCGCATCGGCAGCAGTCGGCCGAGCGGGAAGCCGGTGCCGTGGCAGTCCCCTGCGACCGCGTGACCGCGCCCGGGCTGCGCGAGGCCGGCATGGTGGAAGACGTTTTCGAGCCGCTGGCGCGCTATGCGGCGGCTTCGGTCGAAGTGGGCGTGGCGCTGCAGCGTGCGCTGCATTCGGTGGGCGCCCTGCACCCGGCGCTGCGCCAGGCGAGCGAGCGGCTGTCGGCCTATGCGCTGGAACGCGCCGCCCAGGCCGATCTGTGCGCCACCGATATGAAAGCGCTGCAGGGCGCGGCGCGGTGGGGCGAAGAGGGGCTGTAGCTGCCCCGCACTCGCGGTTTCAAGGGGTTTCGGTCTGCAGCCCTTGAGCTGTTTGGGTGGCGCGCTATTGAAAAAATAGCATTCCGGCAGGGTGAACGATCAGAAACCGATCGTGCGCCACGCCGCGAATGCCGCCGCGCCCAGCGCCGCCACGGCCGCCAGGCCCAGCCAGAGGCCGCCGCGCTGCTCGGCGAAGGGATCGTCCAGCATGCGGCGCGCATTGGGCGGCACGTGGGCTGTCTGCGAGAGCGAGCCGCCCAGGCGCGTGTTGATGCGCATGCGGCCGTTGATGGCCCAGCCGCTCGCGTCCAGCAGCGGCCCTAGACTGCGCTGGCGCAGCTTGAGCCAGGCGATGAGCATGCTCGGCCCCGAGATGGCCAGCACGATGCCTGCCAGCGCCATCGGGATCCACGGGCCCAGCTCGATGAACTTGCCGAAGATGCCCACCAGCACCGCGCTGATGCTGCCCAGGGCCACGCCGATGGCGGCTACCGTGCCCACGTCGGTGCGGCGCAGGCTGGTGTCGGCCGCGGTCACTGCCGGCTTGGCGGCCGCTGCGGCGGCGGATGCCGTGAGCGGCGTGGCCGCCAGGCTGCCGGCCTCTGCGCTGAGCGACTTCTCCACGCGCGCATCGCTGGTGGCGGCACGCTTGGCGACCTGCTCCTCGATCATGCGCAGGAACTTCTTGTAAGGCGAGAAGAAGGCCTGCGCGATGCTGGTCGGGTTCTCGATGATCTTGGTGATGGTGGCGTCCCAGTCGCGGCCCTGGCGGTCATAAAAGACGCCGTTGCGGCCCGTGAAGAGGAAGTCCACGTCGCCCGCGGTGAAGGCCGCCACCACGGTCATCTTCTCGGTGGCGCCCTTGTCGCCGCGCCGCGTGCAGTCGCAATAGGCCAGGTAGCTCTTGGCCAGCCCGGCAAGCTTGGCGTGCGCTGCGGCATCGCGCACCTGCACGGTCAGATCGCAGCTGCGTGCATCCAGGTAGAGCGTGCCGGCCTGGAAGATGGCGCCGCGCCGCTGGTAGAAGGCCGAGAACGACACGAAGTTGTTCAGGAGCGTCATCAGGTCACGCTTGAAGCGCAGCAGCTTTTCCAGCGCCAGCGTGGCGTCGTTGTGGGCCTTCTCGGCTTCGTCCTGGGTGATGAGCTCCATCACGCGCGACTCGGCATCGCCGTGCAGCACGTCCTCGAAGAGCGCCTCGCCCTCGATGGACTCGAGCGGCGTTGCGGGCTTGGCCGCCAGCCATTGCTGGCAGGGCGCTACCGCCGTCTTCACCTGCTGCCACTGGGCCTCGGTCAGGCGGTCGGTGCCTGCGCCCAGCAGCGGCTCCACCGCCTGGGCGCTGAGCGTGGCGAGCGCGCTGCCCCAGGCCGGGTTCACGCCGTCGGCGAGCGGCAGCACGCCGTGCGGCCCCACGGCGGAGATGGGCGCGATGGGTAGCGCAGCGATGGAGTCGGACGACAGGGCCAGGTCCTGGCCCGTGGCGAGCGCCGCATAGGCCTCCTGCGAGGGGTTGAGCGCGGCGGCGGCCTTGAGGTCGTAGGCCGCCAGCCGGCTGCGCGCGAAGAAGTCCTCCACCTTGGCGCTGACTTTGTTCACCGCGCGGGCGGCGGCCAGCGTGCCTTCGCCCAGCGGCAGGCCGGCGGTGGCCTGCAGGGCCGCAGCGTGCCAGGCGCGCAACTTCGCCACGTCGGCGAAGAAGGCCTCCGCCAGCGGGCGGTTCACCCCGGCAGGCTGGTCGTCCACGGCGGGCGCGCTGCCGTGCGTCTGCATGATCCAGCGCAGGGTCTGCGCGGCGAGTGTGTCGTCCTGCGCGGCTTCGGGGCTGACCACGCCATCACCGTTGAAGCGTTGTGCGCCCAACTGGCCGCTGCGCGCCAGCACCTCAGCCAGCGTGATCGCGTCGGCCTCGGGGCGATCGGCCAGCGCCAGGATGCGCTGGGCCTGGGCCTGCAGCGCCGCGCCTTCCGCGCTGCCGATGGCCAGCGCCTGCAGCGGCAGGCTGTCGCCGGGGCGGGCCAGTTCTTCGGGGTCGGCCAGCAGGCTGCAGGCCCAGGCGCAGGCGGCCAACAGCTCGGGCGGGCGGATGCGGCCGTCCTGGTCGGTGTCGATCAGGTCGAGCGTGCGGGTGTCGAATTCGATGCCGCGCGTGGGGCAGGCCAGCGCCACCCAGAGCTTCTGGTCCAGCTCGGGCAGGTGGGCGATGTCCTGGCCGCTGCGGATGATGACCTGGTCCACGCCGCCAGCGCGGAAGAATTGCCAGCGGTAGGACGAGGCGGGAGTGCGATCGGTGGCGGAGTCGGTGGGGTTATGCGAGGAAGTCTGCACGTTCTGTTCGGAGGACATGGCGGAGAGCGGGGAATGGAGAAGAGCGCTGGCGCAGGGCGTCCGACAGTGTCGAATCCGCCGCGCGGCACGGCTGTAGGGCGACTGCGCGTATGCCGCGCCGACAGGCCGCCGTAGCGGTGGCCCAGGCGATCGTGGCATGCGTGTGAAGGGCGCGATTATTCCGTGTTGCGGAGGTGATTGCGAATGCGGCGGCGCTTTCGCTAAAGTGCCTCCCATGTCTTCCTACACGCGTTCACTGCCCCTGTCGGGCGCTACCAATTTCCGAGACCTGGGCGGCTACGCCGGGCAGGACGGCCGGCCCGTGCGCTGGCGGCGGTTGTTCCGCTCCGACCATCTGGCCTCGCTCACCGCGCAGGACACGCAGGTGCTGGAGCCGCTGCGCCTCGCGCGCGTGATCGACTTCCGCGGCGAGGCCGAGAGTGCCTCGCTGGCCTACGCCATGCCTGGCGTGGCCTACCACGCGCTGCCGATCGAGCCCACCGTGGTGCAGCGCTCCAAGGAGATGGCGCTGGCCGGCGAGCAGCTCACGCCGGCCATCGCCGTCGCGCTGATGCAGGACACCTACCGCGCGTTCGTCTCCGACAACGCCGCGCAGTTTGCCGCGCTGTTCGAGCATCTGCTGCACAGCGATGCGCCGCTGGTCTTCCACTGCACCGCAGGCAAGGACCGCACGGGCTTCGCTGCGGCGCTCATCCTGCTGGCGCTGGGCGTGCCGCGCGACGTGGTGATGCAGGATTACCTCCTCACCAATGGCCTCTACCAGCCGCCGAGCCACTTCCTGCGCGCGGCCCCGGCCGAGGTGATGAACGTGCTCTGGCGCGTGCAGGAAGACTTCCTGCATGCCGCTCTGGACGTGGTCGAGCGCGACCACGGCGGGCTCGACCGCTACCTGCAGGGCCGGCTGGGCGTGGGGCAGGCCGAGCGTGCGCGTCTGGCGCAGATGTACCTGGAACCTGCCGGCAGCTGAACCGCGCAGCCGCAGCCCCTGAACGAAAAAAGCCGGCTCATCGAGCCGGCTTTTTTGTGGGCGTGCCCCGGTGGTACCGGAGCCGTGCCGCGTCCGATCAGAGCGTGGCGTCCTTGAGCTTCTTCAGCGCGCGGGTCTTGATCTTGACCGAAGCGGGCTTGGCGGGGAACCAGCGCTCTTCACCCGTGAACGGATCCTTGCCGAAGCGTTTCTTCTTGGCGGGCACTTGCTGCAGGCCGATCTTCATCAGGCCGGGCAGCGTGAATTCGCCGGAGCCCTTCTTGTGCACGGAGCCCAGGATGGCGCCTTCGAGCGCGGCCAGCACGGCCTTGACGGCCTTCGGCTCGACACCGGCTTGCGTGGCCAGGTGGGCCACCAGCGTGGTCTTGTTGAACACGTCCTTCACGGGCTTCAGGGCTGCGGGCGTGGCCTTGGCGGCGGCAGGCGCTGCGGCCTTCTTCACGACGGCCGTGGCCTTCTTGGCCGGCGCGGCAGCCTTCTTCGGTGCGGCGGCAGCGGTGGTCACCTTCTTGGCGGCTGCGGGAGCAGCGGCGGTCTTCTTGGTGGTGGTGGCGGCCTTGGTGGCCGGCGCGGTGGTTTTCTTTGCAGTTGCCATGATGTTGATTGATCTCTTCTGGATGAAACGGAGCAGAGCTTTCCAGCGAGGCTGGTCGGCGAATTCTAGGACCTTTGCTCGGTGTGCTGCGGGCCGCGAGCCCAAAACGCCGCGCCAGCCCGCATGGACAGGCGCTTTGCACGTCGCGCGCTGCGCTGGCAGCAGGCTGACGCGGGAATGCGAGGGGCTTGCCTGCGCGGCCACCGCGTTAAGCTGCAGCACCCGCAACGTACGGCGCCGCCGCCGTGCCTCACACGAGACAAACCCCTTTGCGAAGGACTGCCATGAGCGACAACACCCCCTTCGGCTTCGGCCGCTTTGTGCCGGGCTTTGACTTCCTGCAGAACCTGGCCAAGAACTCCGCCGCAGGCATGCCCGCCATGCCGGCGATGCCCGGCATGTCCAGCTGGGTCGCGCCCACGGTGAGCGAAGAAGAGCTGGAAAAGCGTATCGAGGAACTGAAGGCAGTGCAGTTCTGGCTCGACCAGAACTCGCGCGCGCTCACCGCCACCGTGCAGGCGCTGGAGGTGCAGAAGATGACCCTCGCCACGCTCAAGGGCATGAACGTGGCCATGGGCGACCTGGCCAGCGCGTTCACGCCCAAGCCGGCTGCGGCGGCCGATGCGTCCGCGCCGCGCCCTGCGGCAGCGCCTGCGCCTGCACCGGCGCAGCACGCACCGCACCGCGCTGCAGAAGACTCCGCCGGCCCGGATACCGATGAGCAGGCCGACGCCGCCGCCGACGCGGACCAGCCCGCCGGCTTGGTCGATCCCATGCAGTGGTGGACGGCGCTGGGCACCCAGTTCCAGCAGATCGCGGCCAATGCGCTGAAAGACGTCGCGCAGCACCAGGGCGCGTTCGACGCCACGCGCGACATGGCCGCGGAAGCCGTGAAGAGCGCCACTGACATGGCATCGCACCTGGCCGCGCAGGGGCTGCAGGGCGTGCAGGAGGCCACGCGCAGGGCGGCGAGTGCCGCGCCTGCCGCCGATGCGCCCAAGGCCGCCACCAAGCGCCGGGCACCCGCCAAGAAGGCGAGCACGCGCGCGGCAGCCAAGGCCCCTGCCAAGAAGGCCCCGGCCAAGACCGCTACCCCAGCCTCCGCGCGCAAGCCTGCGCCTGCACCGGCGCGCGCTGCCAGCGGGCGCTCGCGCACGGCGCGCTGAGCCCACCTTCTTCGGCCGGCCCGCGGGCGGAGCGCGGGACCGGTCCGCTTCGTTTGCCCCTTCGCCTTGGGCCTTCGCGGCCGTTCCCCGACAATCCTTCCATGCCCCTCTTTCCCCACGGACACGCCACCCATCCGCAATGGAACATGGCCGCTGCGCTGGTGCTGGCGCAGCTGCGCGCGCAGATGGCCCAGCCGCAGTACGCATCCGCGCCCACGCTGGGCCTGATCTACATCACCGACCACTACGCGCATGCGGCGGCGGAGCTGCTCGACTGGCTCGCCTCCGAGCTGCCCGAGGTGACCGACTGGAGTGGCTCCGTCGGCGTGGGCGTTGCGGCCAACAACGCCGAATAC
>JBHIWE010000015.1:0-33840 GCA_041987645.1 Acidovorax sp.
TCAGCAGGTCGCGGTGATACCAGCCGTCGATCTCGTCATGGAACAGATAGGCCGCCCCCGTGACGGCCAGCCAGACGAGGAAGGGCAGCACCAGCAGGCCGGCATAGAAATGCCAGCGCCACACGGCGCGGTAGAGGCTGGGGGCCATCGGGGGCAAGGTGTCAGTCGTGGAAGGCATGGCGGTCTTTTGATTTGCAGTGATCCATGGCGCAGCGCGCTGCCCGCAGCCTCTGGTACGGGCACGGCCCGGGCCAGCAGCAGCCGAGCAAGGGCCGCCCCGCAGTGAGGGCTGCGTCCCCCTGCCCGCCGTGCGCAGCACGGCGGGCAGGGGGAAAGCGCGCAGCGCTTCAGGGGGGGGTGTCGCTGCCCCACTAAAACTTCCAGCCCATGGTCAGCGCCACGCCGCGGCCATCGCCGGGCGAGTAGCCCGAGGAGCCGCTGTCGTACCAGGCATAGACATAGCGGCGGTTGGTCGCATTGTTCACCTGCAGGCCCACGTCGACGGCGGGCGTGAGCTGCCACTGCGCGCCCAGGTTGAGCAGCGTGAAGCCGCCCGTGCGCGGCAGGGTGTTGGCGCGGTCCAGCCAGTAGTCGCCCTGCGCGCTGACCGAGGCCGAGAGGCGCAGCCGCTCCGTGGCGCGGTACTGCGCGCCGGCGGTGACGAGGTAGTGCGGCACGTTCTCGACCTCCTTGCCCGCCGTCTGCGGCGCGCTGGGGTCGGGCGTGACGATGCGGGCCCGCTGGTGCGAATAGGCCAGCCAGCCCGTCAGGCGCGCGACCAGGTGGGCGTTGAACTGCAGGTCGTAGCCCCGGCGCAATGTGCGGCCCACGTTGCCCAGGCCACCCGGGTCGGGCAGGCCATCGACGCCCAGCACGCGGGCCACCTCGCCGGAGGCGCGCTGCTCCCAATAGGCCACGCGGGCGTCCAGCCACGGCAGGGGCTGGAACTTCACGCCCGTCTCCCAGCCGTCGTTGATCGAGGGCGCGAGGTTGCGCGCCTGGGTGCGGTAGGCATCGATGCCGGTGCCGATCTGGAAGGCACGGCCCCAGTTGCCATAGACGCTCACGTCGTCGCGCACCGCATAGGCCATGCCGATCTTGGGCTGGCGGATGGTGCCGTAGTCGTGCACGGGCGAGGTGATGCCGGTCATCACATCCTCGAACGATCCGCCCACCCGGTCCACGCGCAGGGCGGGCACGATCCTGAGCGCCGCCACGGGGCGGATCACGGCCTGCACGTAGGCGCCGCGCGTGTTCAGGTCGAAGGCCCAGTCGCGGAACTGCGAGGTGCGCACGCGCTCGGCGGTGCGGTACCGCTGGGCGGCGTTGTCCTGCCACTGCGCGTCCAGCCCGCCTTCGAGCGTGAATTCATGCGCCCAGCGCACCTGCGGGCGCCAGGTCAGCGTGGAGATGACGCCGTGGTGGGTCTCGTCGTTGTCGCGCTCCTGCTGCACGCCGGCCTGCGAGAAGCGCACCCAGCGCTGGTTCTCGTAGTGGTTGCGGTAGATGCGCGTGGACCACGAGAGCCGGTCGGCCAGCTCGCCGTCCAGGTAGAGGCCCAGCTGCGTGGTGTCGCG
Organism: Acidovorax sp.; assembly: GCA_041987645.1. Lineage (GTDB taxonomy): Bacteria > Pseudomonadota > Gammaproteobacteria > Burkholderiales > Burkholderiaceae_C > Paracidovorax. The sequence goes on from JBHIWE010000015.1 coordinate 1,578, forward strand.
CGTGCTGCGGTCGGACGCGGAAAACGACGGCGAGCTGCGCGGCGCGGCCTGGGCCTGGGCCCAGGTGAGGTAGCCCGATTCCAGCGCGCGGTTGCGATAGGCCCGCGCCGAGAGGCCGGCGCGCCAGCGGCCGTCGTCGGTCGTATAGAACCACTTGCCCGAGAGCGCGTGCTTGGTGGCGTCGGCATGGTCGCGCCAGCCGTCGCCGTCGCGCCAGGCCAGCGAATAGTTCTGGCTCCAGTTGCCGCTTTCGATGCCCTTGGCCACCTGCACTTCGCGCGTGCCGAAGCTGCCCACGGTGGCCGTGGCGCGCCCGTCGTTGCCGCCGGTGCGCGTGACCACGTTGGCATTGCCCGCGATGTTGTTTAGGCCGTAGCGCGGGTCGTTGGTGCCGCGCACGATCTCGATGGCCTCGATGTCGATGGGGAACACCGCGTCCAGGAACGGCATGCCGCCCGCGTTGTCGTTGGACGGAATGCCGTCGATCAGCAGCTTGGCGGCGTTGACGCGCCCCTCGCCGTTGAAGCCGCGCATGGAAAAGCGCCCGGCATCCGTGCCCTGGCGGAAGGGCGTGACCTGCACGCCGGGCGCGCGCGAGAACAGCTCCCAGCTGTAGTCCACATGCTGGTCCTGCACGATGCTCGCGCCCAGGATGTCCACCGAGCTGAACACGCCGCGCACGGGCAGCGGGCCGGTGGAGGTGGCCTGCACCTGTACGGTACCCAGCGACAGCGCGGCGTCACCGGTCGGCTGCCGGGCCTGTTGGTGTGGCGGCGGCTGCTGCGACGGTGGCGAAGTCTGGGCCATCGCTGGCAGACAGGCCAGCAGCGCCAGCACGGCGCCGGCCAGGGCATGCAAAGGCGCGGGGCCGGTTGGCGGGAAATGAGAGGAGTGGGTGCGTCGTGGCATGGATCGCCCGAAAGAGGAATGCGCCCGCGCTGGACTCAGGCCAGCCGCGCACAGGCGAGGCAGCCAGGCCGGGCCGGCGGGCAGATGAACGGACAGGCACGCGCCGCAAGCACTGCGGCGGCACCCGGAATCAGGGGAGGAAAAGGTGGCCGACGTGCAGCCATCGCCAGAGCGAGCCCGTCATCGAGCCCGGCCCCGCACGAGGCCCGCCTCAGAACGCAGGCACGTTCTTACGCCGCAGCGTCCGGAGGCCCGCGCGCCGGCAGCGGCGCGCCCACCAGGGCGGCGATGCGTGCCGCCTCGACGGGCAGCAGCACATGGGGCAGGGGCGCGGGCGCGGCCAGCGCCCAGACCAGCAGAGGCGGCGGCGCGCCGCCCGGCAGGCACAGCGCGCAGTCGAGCGTGTGGTGCAGGCCGCCCGGGGTAGCTGCCCCGTCGCTGCCGCCGCTGCCGTCGTCGTCGTCCTGCAGGGCGACGAGGGCCACCACGCCGCTGGCGCTGCAGACCAGCACCCAGGGCTTGGGCTGCACGAGCGGGGCGGCGGTGGCCACGCCCAGCGCCAGCAGAAACCACGCCAGTACCCAGCGGGTGATCGCTGGGGCGGTGGTTCGGCAGCGCAGGTGGACGACGGGCATGGCGCGGATTATCGGGCCGCGCGCTGGAAGCCCTCGAGCACGTTCACCACATTCACGCCGATTTCCTCGACCGCATAGCCACCCTCCATCACGAAGACGGTGGGCAGGCCGGCCGCGGCGATCTGCTGGCCGATGCGCAGGTAGTCGGGGCTTTGCAGCAGGAACTTCGAGATCGGGTCGCCCGCGAAGGTGTCCACGCCCAGCGCCACCACCAGCGCCTGGGCGCCCGATTGCGCCACCCGCGCCAGCCCCTGCTGCAGGGCGCCGAACCAGGCGTCGGGTCCGGTGCCGGCGGGCAGCGGCAGATTGAGGTTCCAGCCCGCGCCGTCGCCCTCGCCCGTCTCGTCGGCATAGCCCAGGTAGAACGGGTATTCCGTCACCGGATCGCCGTGCAGCGAGACGGTGAGCACGTCGCCGCGCGCATAGAAGATCTGCTGCGTGCCGTTGCCGTGGTGATAGTCCACGTCCAGCACCGCCACGCGGGCGAAGCCGGCTTCGCGCAGGGCCTGGGCTGCCAGCGCGGAATTGTTGAGAAAGCAGTAGCCGCCGTAGAAGTCGCTGCCCGCATGGTGGCCGGGCGGGCGCGTGAGCGCGAAGGCCACGCGCGGCCCGCCGGGCTGCGCGACGGCGCGTGCCGCGTCGATGGCGCAGGCGGCACCGGCCTGGGCGGCCTCCCAGGTGCCGGCGGTGATGGGCGAGCCGCTGTCGAACGCGAAGCGCCCGACCTGGGCCGAGAAGTTGGCGGGCCGCACGTCGCGCCGCAAGCCGTGGCCGGGCCACACGGAGGGCAGGATGTCGAGCGCGGCGTTGGCGGCGTCCAGCGCCACCCACTGCGCCCAGGCGTTCTGCAGGAAATCCACGTATTCGGGCACATGCACGCGCCGCACGAGCGCCATGTTGGCCGGGCCGGGCTCGGCCAGCGGCCCCTGGGGGCGGCGCTGCAGCGCGGCCATCACGTGGTCGAAGCGGCCGGGGTTTTCATGGCAGTCCACCAGGCGGCCACGGAACATTTCCTGGCGGCCGGCGTGGCGCGATTGCAGGGGGTTGTGCAGGATGAGCATGGGCGATGGAAGGGCAGAGATGAAGCGACGTGTCCGTTACGGCCCTCGTTTATGCCACGCGCTTCAACGGCACCGCCTGGCGCGCACGCGCCGTCAACCCGAACAGGTCTTTGGGATCGTCCAGCTCGGGCACCAGGGCAATGTGCTGGCCCACGCCATGCGCCTTGGCCAGCTGGTGCACGTAACGCAGCGCGGAAAAATCCTCCAGCGCGAAGCCCACCGAGTCGAACACCGTCACCTCGCGCTCGTCCCGGCGGCCCTGCGCGGTGCCAGCCAACACCTCCCACAGTGCCTGCACCGGGAAATCGGCCGGCATCTGCTGGATGTCGCCCTCCACGCGCGTCTGCGGCTCGAACTCCACGAAGACGCGGGACATGCGCAGCACGTCCGGATGCAGCTCGGTCTTGCCCGGGCAGTCGCCGCCCACCGCATTGATGTGCATGCCGGGCTCGACCATCTCCGCCGTGAGAATGGCCGCCCGCGCCTTGTCAGCTGTGACGGTGGTCACGATGTCGGCCCCGCGCACGGCCTCGCGCGCAGATGGCGCCCGCGTCACGTGCAGGCCGGGCTGCTGCAGCGCCAGGTTGCGTTGCAGCTTGGCCGTGGCGGCAGGGTCGGTGTCGAAGGCGCGGATCTCGCGCACGCCCAGCAGCGCGTGGAAAGCCAACGCCTGGAATTCGCTCTGCGAGCCGTTGCCGATCAGTGCCATGCTGCGGGCGCCCGGCCGCGCCAGCGCGCGGGCCGCCAGCGCCGAAGTGGCAGCCGTGCGCAACGCCGTGGTCAGGGTCAGCTCCGACAGCAGCACCGGGTAGCCGGTATCCACCTCGGCCAGCACGCCGAAGGCCATCACCGTTGGCAGGCCGCGCGCGGTATTGGCAGGGTGGCCGTTGACGTATTTGAAGGCGTAGGTGGCGGCGTCGGCCACCGGCATCAGCTCGATCACGCCCAGCCGGGAATGGGCGGCGGTGCGCGGCGACTTGTCGAAGTCGTTCCAGCGGATGAAGTCGGCGTGCAGTGCGTCGACTAGTTCGCACAGAAAGCGCTCTGCGCCGCGCTGCTGCAGCAGGGCCAGCAGGCTGGCGATGTCGATGAAGCGGGTCATGGGGCCTCCCTGGGTCGTGAAGATGGAATGTCCGGGAAATTCTTGCCCCGCCCACCGCCAAAGGCCAGCCGGAAAACTGCCCAACGGGAGGGCCTTCGCTGCTCAATCTGCCCAGCGTGGCTGTGCAAAGTGATCGATCCTCCCGCGCAACAGGCCTACACTCGCTGCGTGACCATGGACCTGGACGACACCGACCACCGCCTGATCGCGCTGCTGCGCGACGATGCCCGCATGCCGGTTGCCACGCTGGCCAGGCGCCTGCAGCTGGCGCGCGGCACGGTGCAGAACCGGCTGGCGCGGCTGGAGCGCGAAGGCGTGATCGTGGGCTACACCGTGCGGCTGAAGCCGCTGGCCGTACCCACCGGGGTACGCGCTCTGATGACCATTGCGGCCGACGGCAACCAGGCGACGCAGGTGCTGCATGCGCTGCGCGGCAATCCGCACGTCACCTCCCTGCACATGACCAACGGCCGCTGGGACATCGTGGCGGAACTGCAGACCGACAGCCTGTCGGAGTTCGAGCAGCTGCTGAGCAGCCTGCGCCGGCTCTCGGGCATTGCCAGCTCGGAAACGAGCATCCTGCTGTCCACGCAGAAGCTGGGCTGACGCATGGAGCCGGGCCGCCCGGCCCCGGTCAGAAATCCACCTTGGCCAGCAGCTTGACGGTGCGCGGGGCGCCGGCGGCCAGGCGCGAGCCGCCGGCGGCCCAGTAGCGCTTGTCGGCCAGGTTCTCCACGTTGAGCTGCCAGGTGGTGCGCAGACCCTGCACGCGCGTCATGTAGCGCAGGCCGGCGGCGAACACGGTGTTGCCGCCCAGGAAGCCCTGGTTCAGATCGTTCACCGGGCGGCGGCCGGTGAAGTAGGCGCCGCCGTTGACCGACAGGCCCGTGACGGCCGCGATGTCGTAGCTCAGGAATGCGCTGGCCGTGCGGCGGGCGGCGTTCTCGGGCCGCTTGCCGTCGTAGGCGAGGCCAATGCCCTCGAAGCGCGGGTCCAGCCACTGGGCAGAGGCCTGCCAGCCCAGCTGCCGCGACAGCTGGCCCTGGGCCGACAGCTCCAGCCCGGTATAGCGCTTGGTGCCGTCCGCCACATAGACGTTGGCGGCGTTGGTGTAGTAGCCCGGCTGGGCGATGTCGAACAAAGCGGCGGACCACAGCGTGCCGTTGCCGGCGAGCCAGCGCAGGCCGATCTCCTTTTGCTTGCTCACGCCGGGCTGCAGACGCTGCGCCTCGTTCACGGTGCCGGCCGGGCCGGCCTCGCCGGGCTCCAGGCCCTGGGCATACGAGGCGTAGACCGAGAGGCGGTCCATGGGCTTGTACACCAGGGCCGCCAGGGGTGTGGTCTTGGTCACGTCGTAGTGGTCCGTTCCCTGGTCGCTGCGGTAGCTGGAATGGCGCAGCCCGCCGATGAGCTGCCATTGGGACGACAGCTGCATGCGGTCCACCAGATAGAGGCCGGTGTCGCGGGTGTCCAGCGCCGCCGTGGTCGGAGCGGTGGGCACGGCACCCCAGGCGGCGGTGCCAGGCGCCGAGGGGCGGTAGAGGTTCTGCGAGGCGATGGTGTAGGCGCGCTGGTAGACCGGGTCCTGAGAAAAGTCCGTGCGGCTCGCGCCCAGGGTGACCTCATGCCGCACGGCGCCGGTGCGCAGGGTGCCGAACAGTTCGGCACGCAGCAGGTCGGAGGTGACGTCGGTGCGCTGGCTGTTGCCACGGATGCTGCCCGCGCCCGTGGCCACGGCGGCGGCGGTGTTGCCGTTGAAGCGGAACACCGGCAGATTGCGCTCGCGCTCGGTGTGCGCGCGGCCGGCCTCCACGGTCAGCGACCAGTCGTCGCTCAGCGCATAGTCGGCGCGCAGCTGCGCGTTGGTGGTCTCGGTCTCGAAGCGGGCCCAGCTCGGCCCCACCAGCTTCTTCGGGTCCACCGCAGCTGGCAGGGCGATGGTGCCGCCCACGGCGGCGGGCAGCTGTATGCCGACCTGTTCGGTCGTGCGGCGGCGCTCGTGCTCAAAGTCCGCCTTGAGGGTCAGACGCTGGGTGACGCGCCAGTCGAAGGCCGCCGACAGGAAGGCCCGGTTGCCGTTGCCCACTCCGTCCATGTACGAACCCAGCGTGCCGCCCGCGGCATTGATGCGCAGCCCGTACTCGCCGTTGTCGCCGAAGCGCCGGCCGATGTCGGCCGTGGCCACGGCGGAGCCGTACTGGTCCACGGACAGCCCGAGCGAGCTGACCGGCGTGCTGCCGGCGCGCTTGGTGACGAAGTTGACCACGCCCGACGGCGAGGTGAAGCCGTAATACAGCGCAGAGGCGCCCTTGAGCACCTCGACGCGCTCCTTGTCCTCCAGCGGCACCTGGCCGAAATTCATGACCGGCAGCGAACCGTTGAGGCGGTAGTTGGTGCGGTTCTGCACCTCGATGCCGCGGATCACCAGCTGGTCCCAGGTCTCCCCGCCGTTCTGCTGGCGCGTGACGCCGGCCGTGTTGCGCAGCGCGTCGTACACACCGGAAGCCGCCTGCGCATCCAGCGCCTCGCGCGTGACCACGTTGACGGTGGAGGGTACGTCCATGATGTCCGCCCCGCGGAAGGTGCCGGCCTCGACCGTCTCGGGTCGCAGGCCCGCCGCCCTTGTGCCCTGCACCGTCACGGCGGACAGCGCTGGCGCATCGCCCGCCGTCAGGGTTTGGGTCCAGCCGGAACTGGCGGCCAGGGAGACGGCGAGCACCGCGACGGCGCGAACGATGGGGGTCGGGGAAACGGAGGGACGACGATGCATGGCGGGACGCGCGGCAGCGCAGCGGCCCGCCAGAGCCGCTCGCCACCGGGCGATGACAATATATTGAGAAAGATTCGTATTATCACGCCATCCTGCGGCCCGTCCGCAAAGCCGGCCGCGGGGTTCCGGCGCCCTGCAGCGCCCTCCTCCGACAGACCCCCGCCCTGCCCGCTGTCACGATGTAGGCCATGCCCGCCGCATCCGCTTCCTCGCCCTCCTCCGCCCGCGACCTGACCCACGGCCCCATCGCCACCACCCTGCTGCTCTTCGCCCTGCCCATCCTGGCAGGCAACGTGCTGCAGTCGCTCAACGGCTCGGTCAATGCGGTCTGGGTGGGCCGCTACCTCGGCGAGGCGGCGCTCACCGCCACGGCGAACGCCAACAACATCCTGTTCCTGCTGATCGGCGCGGTGTTCGGCGTGGGCATGGCGGCCACCATCCTGGTGGCGCAAGCCATGGGTGCGCACAACCCGCAGCAGGCGCGCCGCGTGATCGGCACCAGCGCCACCTTCTTCGGCGGCACGTCCGTGCTGATCGCGGCGGCCGGCCCGCCCCTCTCGCGCGAGATCCTGGGCTGGATGGGCACACCCGCCGCCGCGCTGCCGCTGGCCGAGACCTATCTGCGCACGCTCTTTCTGGCCATTCCGCTGCTGTACCTGTTCGCCTTCATCTCGGCCGTGCTGCGCGGCGCGGGCGACACGCGCACGCCCTTCGTCTTCCTCCTGCTGGTGGTGGTGCTGGACACCGCGCTGAACCCGCTCCTCATCTTCGGCTGGGGGCCGGTGCCGCCGCTGGGCATCGCGGGCTCGGCCTTGGCCACGCTGGTGGCCAACGCGATCAGCTTCGCCGCGCTGCTGGCCTGGCTGCGCTGGCGCCGGCACCCGCTCTGGATCGGCCGGGCCGACTGGCGCCTGTTCGTGCCCGAGGGCGCCATCCTGCGCGCACTCATCGTCAAGGGCCTGCCCATGGGCGCGCAGATGGTGATGATCTCCACCGCCATGCTGATGCTGATGGGCCTGGTCAATGCGCAGGGCGTGGTCACCGCGTCGGCCTACGGCGCTGCCTTGCAGCTGTGGACCTACGTGCAGATGCCGGCCATGGCCATCGGCGCGGCCTGCTCCTCCATGGCCGCGCAGAACGTGGGCGCAAGGCAATGGAGCCGGGTGGACGGCGTGGCCCGCAGCGGCACACTCTTCAACTTCGTGCTGACCGGCGCCCTGATCGTGCCCCTGGTGCTGCTGGACCGCACGGTGCTTTCGCTCTTCCTGCCCGCCGGCAGCGCGGCACTGGAGACGGCACGGCACCTCAACCACATCGCCGTGGGCTCGTTCCTCTTCTTCGGCGTGACCTTCGTGCTCTCGGGCGTGGTGCGCTCCACGGGCGCGGTGGTGCCGCCGCTCATCATCCTGGGTCTGGCGCTCTGGGGCATCCGCCTGCCCATCGCCTATGGGCTGCAGCCCTGGCTGGGCGCGGACACGATCTGGTGGAGCTTTCCGGCCAGTGCGCTCAGCGCCATGCTGATGTCGATCGCCTACTACCGCTGGGGCCGCTGGCGCCAGGCCAGGATGCTGGCGGCCGACGACGCCCCGCCGGTAGGCACCCCCGCCGAGGTGGGGGCGCTGCCGCCGTCGCCGGTGTGCGCGCATGCACAGCGGCCTCCACTGGCTGGCCAGGGCAACACAGCGTCCATGCGGGCGCGGGGATCGGGCCAGCAGCGCGCCGCTTGAACGCGCCATTGCAGTCGTGCCCCGTTACGGCACACGGCCACCACCGCGCCCCTTGCGCAGCCCCTTCAATGCCAGCCGGCGGCCTCGCTCGTGCCGGACAGGTTGGCGATGTCAGCCACGTGCATCGGCGCAGGCCCGGATGACTCCGCATCGCGGAACCGGGCAGCGATGGACACGATCGTGGGTTCGATCGCGAAGAATGCCTCCAGCACCTCGGGATCGAATGCAGCGCCGCTTTGCTCGCGAATCAACTGCATGGCGTTCTCATGTGTGAAAGGCGGCTTGTAACACCGGCGGCAGATAAGCGCGTCGTACACATCGGCCACGGCCATGATCCGGGCGGCGAGCGGAATGGCCTCGCCGGCCAGGCCGAGAGGGTACCCACTGCCATCCCACCGCTCGTGGTGGCAGCCCGCGATGTCCGCCGCGATGGTGAGGAAGTTCTCGCCGTCGATGCGCTGGGCTGCGCTCAGCAGGATCTGGCGGCCGTAGTCGGCGTGCCGCTTCATGTGTTCCATCTCCTGCGGGGTCAGCCGGCCCGGCTTGAGCAGGATGTGGTCAGGCACCCCGACCTTGCCGATGTCGTGCAGGGGCGCCGACCGGAAGAGCAGCTCGATGTAAGCCCGCTTCAAGACCTCGGGATGGCGGCCCATGCTGCGCAGCTTCAGGGCGATCTCCCGCACGTAATGCTGCGTGCGTTTGATGTGCGCTCCGGTTTCGGGGTCGCGCGTCTCCGCCACCGAGGCCATGGACTCGATGGTGATTTCGCGGGCGTTCGCCAGCTGGCGCTGCCAGGTCAGGGCACGCCACCGCTCGATGGCATAGCGCGCGGCGCCCCCCCCGGCCAGCAGCCCCGAGGCCACCAGCACCGGCACCGCTGCCGACACGAACATCCCTGTGCGCAGGAAGAGCAGGAGACTGGCGGCACAAGGCAACAGGCCGGCCACCACGCCGCCCAGCAGCAAAACGATGCTGTTGCTCCATGTGAAGAGGCAGGCCAGGGCGGCAGCAACCAGCAGTGCCGCCACCGTCGCCGCATAGGGCGACCATGACGGCTGGCGTACGAAGCCGGCGTGCAGCAGATTCTCGGCCGTCGCCGCCTGGATGAGCAAGCCCGGCATCCGGGAGGCCGCGGCAGTGCGGTGGTAATCGTTCAACCCGATGGCGGAGCTCCCCAGGAACACGACGCGGCCCGCGAAGGCATCGGAAGAGAAGCGCCCATTCAAGATGTCCACTGCGGACACGGCTGGGTAGTCTGCGGCACGGGGTGCGGTGCGCAGCAGGGCCTGTCCGTGCCGGTCAATCGGCACGCTGAGAGACCCCATCTTCAACTGCAGCCCATCCCGAGTGTCGTCCACCTGCACGCCCTGCACGCCCCGGGCCTGCAGCACAGCCGCCAGCGCCAGGCTGGGATGGACGCGCTCCGCATGCGCGATCAGCAGCGGGACTCGGCGCAGCACGCCATCGCCGTCCACGGATTCGTTGACGAACCCGCTGCGGCTGAGACGGCCTTCGATGGCCGGGGTGTTGGACAGGACGCCGGTCGCCCGGGGCAGGTCCAGCAGACCGAACGAGGGCTCCGGCGGCAGGGCCCAGGGCGCCGTGCCATCCGGCGCAGGCATGGTGCGGCGGTCGAAGTACAGGTAGTTCGCGCCGACCGCGCGCGTCTGGGCGAGCACTCCGGCCAGGTAGCGGTCGTTGTCCTCGAGGCCGGAAGGGGCGCCTGTGATTTTCAGTTCCACGCCGAAGTCGTGCCGAAAGCTCTCGCGCAGCGTGTCCAGGGAGCTGCGGTCGGGCTCAGGGAAGAAGATGTCCAGGGCGATCGCGGCCGGCCGCGCACTTTCGATGCGCCGCAGCAGCGTGGCGATGCGATAGCGCGGCCAGGGCCACTGGCCCACGGCATCCAGGCTGGACTCGTCGATATCGACCACGATCGTGCTGGGCGCCGGGTTCGACGACGAGCTCAGGCGCAGCCAGCTGTCGAGCAGCAGGTTGTCGGCCGGCGCGAACGCCGCGGGCCACAGCGCAAGCAGCCCGCCCGCGGCGGCCGCAACGGCCAGGCTGCCGCAGAACAGGGCGAGGCTCTGCCTGCGGCTGAACCGGTGATCGAACCGGAGCCAGCGGAGCCAGGCCATCAGAACACCTGGACCTCGACCCGGCGATTGCGCGGGTCGGTGGGGCCGATGCCGGGGTCGGTGAGCGGCTCGGCGCTGCCCAAGCCGCGTACCTCCACCGCACCCACTTCGGGATCCCCCTCCCGCAGGAGCCGTTCGACGGCCTGCGCCCGACCCAGTGAGAGTTGCTGGTTCAATGCCCCTTCGCCCTCCGCACTGGCATGGCCGTAGACGCCGATGACCGCAGGCCTGCGTTCGCGCACGGCGCTCAGCACCTCGGACAGCAGGGCCGTGGAGGCAGGCGTGAGCACGGTCTTGCCACTCAGAAAATACAGCGTGTAGCTGCGCGGCGGGAGCGGCTGCGCCGCCAGCAACGAGGCATATCGGGCATCGACGGCACTCTGCCCCAGCACGAGGGCAGAGGGCGCAGTGGAGCCGCCGACGACGGAAGCCCCGCTGAACCCCTGGGTGACGGTCTGGCGCCCCTGGGCACTGCCAAGCCAGGCGGTGCCGACATGGCCGTCATCGTCGGGCAGCAGGATCAACGTGGTGCCCCGCTGGGGCTGTGGCGAGGCGCAGCCTCCAGAGAGCAGCAGGCCCGCCGCACTGCAAAGCACGGCGACGATCCGGCCTGCGCGGCATAGAAAAGGAACGGTTCGGCCCATCACTGCACCTCCAGGATCAAGCGGGTGCCCCGCACCCCGGCGATGGCATTGGGCGTTTCCAGCTGGACCGACTGCGGCGCGAGCTTGCCGATCTTGCCGGACGCATAGACCGCCCGCCCCTTGGCCAGATAGATGTCGAATGCACAGCCGTCGCATCCGTCGGCCTTCGGCGCGAACGCATAGCGGCGCAGCTGCAGTTCGGACGAGTGCCCGACCGTGAGCCGAGTCCCGTCACGGAACACCAGCGCGGCCGCCCCATCGGCGCCGGTCTGCACGAGGTCGGACGATGCGAGCGTCTGCCCTTCCTTCAGCGACTGACCGACGCCGCCGCGCCATAGCTGTACCTGGCCCGCCACTCGCTTGACCAGCGCGATGCCGCCGGGAGGGTCGGAGGCCTGAGGCTCATCGGCGGCATGGGCAACGTGCGGGAAGACCCCGACTGCCAACCAACAGACAAGGCCCGTCAGAGCGGAACGGCCGGCACATCGGCGGGCAGGCTTGAGCAGCGAAGTCATATGGCAGCAGTCCCTTACGAATAGTGGGGAGTGAACGACAGGTGCTATCGAAGCTCGCCCAGCGGGGGCAAGCCTCCGCCCAGAGCTTGACGTCCTGCGAACTCACATGTTACCAACACTCACAAACCGAATTCCTGTAGGACGAGGGGGCCGCGCATCGCCGAAGGGCGGCCGCCCCGGTCCGCCTCAGCACCCCGTCTCGCCCCCCCTCTCGGCCCCCGCCATGCCAGCGCAAGGGCAGGCCCTGTCGCCAGGATTGACTACCATCACACGATGACCCAAGACCTCTTCCGCCAGGACAGCCATCTCCAAGAATGCAGCGCCACCGTCACCGCCCACACGCCCGAGGGCGGGGTGGTGCTGGACCGCACCGTGTTCTACCCGCTGGGCGGGGGCCAGGCAGGCGACAGCGGCGTTCTCCTGCAGGCGGACGGCAGCATCTGGGCAGTAGCCGACACGCGCAAGGCCATGGATGCCGAGGGCCGACCCACCGCCGCGATCGTGCATCTGCCGCGCGACGCTGCTGCGCCCCGCCCCGCCGTGGGCGACACGGTCACGGCCCGGCTGGACTGGGAGCGCCGCCACCGGCTGATGCGCTTTCACACCACCACGCACCTGCTCTGCCATGTGGTGGCGCAGCCGGTCAACGGTTGCTCGATCTCGCCGGACTCCGCTCGCCTGGACTTCCACATGGACGGCGCGCTGGACAAGGACGCGCTCACCGCCGCCATCGCCCGGCTGGTGGCCGAGGACCACCCCGTCACCATCGGGTGCATCAGCGATGCCGAGCTGGACGCCAACCCCGCGCTGGTCAAGAGCATGAGCGTGCAGCCGCCGCGCGGCACCGGCACGGTTCGTACCGTGCGCGTAGGCGGCACGGGCGACGACGGCGGCATGCAGATCGACCTGCAGCCCTGCGGCGGCACCCACGTCGCGCGCACCTCGGAGATCGGCGCCGTGGTGGTCACCAAGATCGAGAAGAAGGGCGCGATGGCGCGCCGCGTGGTACTGGGCTTTGCCTGACCGGGCATCGAAGCCCCGGGAACCCCGCCGCTCGCCACCGATCCCACACAGCCACCACCCCGCGCCATGTTGTCCACACGCCCGCTGCAGCGTTTGCTGCCCACTCTTTTTTTCATAGCACTCAGCGCTCTATCCATGAGCGCAGGCGCCCAATTGACACCCAGGCATGAGTCGGCGGGCAGCATCGTCACCACGCCGCACGTGCGGGCCGAGCTGGTGGCCCAGGCGCCTGAAGGCGTGGGCCCGGGCAAGCCGCTCTGGCTGGGGCTGTCGATCACCCATCAGCCTGACTGGCACACCTACTGGAAGAACCCGGGCGACTCCGGGCTGCCCACGCAGTTCGAATGGCAGCTGCCGGCCGGCATCGACGCGGGCGAGATCGCCTGGCCCGTGCCGCGCAAGATCCCCATCGGCAACCTGGCCAACTACGGCTACGAGGGCACGGTGCTGCTGCCCGTGCCCCTGACGGTCAGCAGCGCCTTTGCGCCCGGCCCGCTGGCGCGGGAGGCGAGCTTCACGCTGCACGCCTCATGGCTGGCCTGCCGCAAGGAATGCATTCCCGAGGAGGGCCGCTTCACGCTGACGGTGCCGCTGCAGGGCTCCACCGCGCTCAATTCCGCCGCCTTCGCGGCCGCTGCCAAGGCGCACCCCGCGCCGCTGGCGCCGGTCGCCGGCACCATGGCGCATGTGGAAGGCACGGCGGTGGCGCTGTCTGTGGCGGGCCTGCCGCCATCGCTGCAGGGCAAGACGCTGGACGTCTTCCCCGAAACGCCCGGCGTCGCCGAAACCGCCGCTCCAGTGGCGCAGCGCTGGCAGGGCACGGTGTGGACGGCGCGCCTGCCGCTCTCGCCCCACCGCGGCGCCAGCCCCGAGCCCTTGCCGCTGGTGCTGGCACACGCCGGCCAGGGCTGGCGGGTGGAGCTCTCCGTACAGGACGGCTGGCCGCCGCTGCCAGGCCAGGCTGGGGTGTCGCCCGCCCTGCAGGCCGCGCTCCAGGCCAATGCCGACGCGGCCGCAGCGGCCCCGCGCGCCGCACCCACGCCCGCACCGTTGGGCGCCTTCCTGGTGGCGCTGTTCGGCGCCCTGCTGGGCGGGCTGATCCTGAATCTCATGCCCTGCGTGTTCCCGGTGCTGGCGATCAAGGTGGTGGGCTTCGCGCGCCACACGCAGAGCCTGCGCTCGCACCGCATCAGCGGCCTGGCGTACACGGCCGGCGTGGTGCTGTCGTTCGTGCTGCTGGGCGCCCTGATGCTGGGGCTGCGCGCGGCCGGCGAGTCCGTGGGCTGGGGCTTTCAGCTGCAGTCGCCCGCCGTGGTGGCGGCGCTGGCCGCGCTCTTCACCCTGCTGGGGCTGAACCTGGCGGGCGTCTTCGAGTTCGGCCGCATGCTGCCGGGCGGCCTTGCCAGCCTGCAGGCGCGCCACCCGGTGGCCGACGCTTTCCTGACCGGCATGCTGGCCGTGGCCGTGGCCTCGCCCTGCACCGCGCCCTTCATGGGCGCCTCGCTGGGCCTCACCGCCACGCTGCCGGGCGTGCAGGCGCTGGCCATCTTCGCGGCGCTGGGCCTGGGGCTGGCCCTGCCCTATCTGGCGGCCAGCTGGGTGCCGGCCGTGGCGCGCGCCCTGCCCCGCCCTGGCCTGTGGATGGACACGCTGCGCCGGCTGATGGCCTTCCCCATGTTCGCCACCGTGGTCTGGCTGGTCTGGGTCCTGGGGCAGCAAAGCGGCATCAACGGGGCGGCGGCGCTGCTGGCGCTGCTGGTGGCCCTGTCGATGGCCGTGTGGTCGCTCACGCTGGCCGGGCGCGCCCGGGCGGTGATTGCTCCGCTTTCCATAGCAATCTGCGCTTATCTGACCTGGGCCTGGGGACCTAAAGCCATCGAACCTGCGCCGGCTGCTGCCAGCGCCACGGCGGCGCTGCCCGCAGGCTGGCAGCCCTGGCAGGCCGGCCTGCCCGAAAAGCTGGTGGCCGAGGGCAAGCCGGTGTTCGTGGACTTCACCGCCGCCTGGTGCGTGACCTGCCAGTACAACAAGCAGACCACGCTGTCGGACCCCGAGGTGCTGGGCGCGCTGGCCGCCAAGCAGGTCACCCTGCTGCGGGCGGACTGGACGCGGCGCGACGCGCAGATCACCGCCGCGCTGGCCAAGCTGGGGCGCAGTGGCGTGCCGGTCTATGTGCTGATGGCGCCGGGCAAGCCGCCGGTGGTGTTCAGCGAGGTGCTGGGCCGCAAGGAGCTGACGGACGCCGTCAACGCGATCTAACGCCTGCCGGCCACAGCGCCGGCCCCCGCGCTCTTCGCGTTCCCTTTACTTTTCTTCGCACGGCAGCCTGGAAAACGCCAACGTGCGCGCCTACGATCGGCACCAGCGCCCGGCGCCGACGACAGGCCGCCCGGTCGGCGCCACTTCGCCCAGACACAGGACCGCCATGAGCCCGCAAGACTCTTCCCCCCCCGCGCCCGCCCAGCCGCCCGCCTACGCCCCGCCCACCCACACCGTTGCCCCGGCCCGCCGCCGCTGGGTGGGCACCGTCGTCGCAGTCGGTACCGTGGCCCTGATCGCGGCGGCTGCCTGGTATCTGGTGCAGCGCTCGCAGGCGCCCGGTGGGGGCGGTTTTCCTGGCGGGCGGCCCATGGTCACGGTGGGCGAGGCCACGGCCCGCGAATCCCGGCTGCCGGTGGCCATCGAGGCGCTGGGCACGGTCACGCCGCTGGCCACCGTCACGCTGCGCCCGCAGGTCTCGGGGGTGATGACCGACGTGCTGTTCACCGAAGGCCAGCGCGTGAAGAAGGGCCAGGTGCTGGCCCGCATCGACCCGCGCCCCTTCGAGCAGGCACTGCTGCAGGCCCAGGGCACGCGCCAGCGCGACCAGGCGCAGCTGGACAACGCCCGCATCGTGCTCGAACGCTACCGCACCCTGCTGGGGCAGGACTCCATCGCCCGCCAGGACGTGGACACCCAGGCCGCGCTGGTGCGCCAGCTGCAGGGCACGGTGACCACGGACCTGGCGCAGGAGCAGGCTGCCCGCCTGAACCTGGACTACACGCGCATCACCGCGCCGGCCAGCGGCCGCATCGGCCTGCGCACGGTGGACGCGGGCAACTATGTGAGCGCCGGCGAGGCCAACGGTATCGCCACGCTGACCCAGGAAGACCCCATCGACGTGGAATTCGCCATTCCGCAGGACCGGCTGGGCGACGTACAGGCCGCGCAGCGCGGCGGCTCGCCGCTGGCGGTGACGGCCTTCGACCGCACCCGCACGCGCTCGCTGGCCGAGGGGCGCTTCCTCACGCTGGACAACCTGGTGGACACGGCCACCGGCACCGTCAAGGCCAAGGCCCGCTTCGGCAATTCAGAGGGCACGCTGTTCCCCAACCAGTTCGTCAACGTGCGGCTGCTGTTGAGCGAGGTGCCGGCCGTGGTGGTGCCGGTGACCGCGGTGCGCACCGGCGCCAACGGCGACTTTGTCTATGTCATCAACGAAGACCGCACCGTGTCGCTGCGCAAGGTCAAGCGCGGCCAGGCCACGGTGAGCCTGGTCGCCATCACCGAAGGTCTGAAGCCCGGCGAGCGCGTGGTGACCGAAGGCGGCGACCGCCTGAAGGACGGCGCGAAGGTGCAGCTGCAAGGCCAGGGCCCGCGCCCGGGCGGCGCCGATGGCGCCCCGGGCCGGCGCGCGCGCGGCTCCGAGCCGCAGGGCGAAGGCCGCCGCCACCGCCCGCCGCAGGACGGTGGCGCATCGCAGGCACCGGCCGCTCCGGCCCCTGCAGAGCCAGCCCCCACTGCACCCGCCGCCTCGCAGCCGGCGGCCCGATGACGCCTCGCGCACGGCCCCGCCCATGAGTGCCCTGAGTCCGTCGCGCCCGTTCATCGAGCGCCCCGTCGCCACCGCGCTGCTGATGCTGGCCATCGTGCTGGCAGGGCTGCTGGGGTTCCGGCTGCTGCCGCTGTCGGCCCTGCCCGAGGTGGATTACCCCACCATCCAGGTGCAGACCCTCTACCCCGGCGCCAGCCCCGAGGTGATGAGCCGCACCGTGAGCGCGCCGCTGGAGCGCCAGTTCGGCCAGATGCCGGGGCTGGACCGCATGTCGTCCACCAGCGCGGCGGGCGTGTCCATCGTCACGCTGCAGTTCGGCCTGGGCCTGGCGCTGGACGTGGCCGAGCAGGAGGTGCAGGCCGCCATCAACGCCGGCGCCTCGCTGCTGCCGGCCGACCTGCCCGCGCCGCCCATCTACGCCAAGGTGAACCCGGCCGACGCGCCGGTGCTGACGCTGGCCATCAGCTCCGACACCCTGCCCCTCACCGAAGTGCAGAACCTGGTCAACACCCGGCTGGCGCAGAAGATCAGCCAGGTGCCGGGCGTGGGCCTGGTCACCCTCGCGGGCGGCCAGCGCCCGGCCGTGCGCATCCAGGCCGACACCAAGGCGCTGGCTTCCTACGGCCTGGGCCTCGACACGCTGCGCACCGCCATCTCGGCGGCCAACGCCAACAGCGCCAAGGGCAGCTTCGACGGGCCGCAGCGCGCCTACAACATCAACGCCAACGACCAGCTGGTGACGGTGGACGACTACAAGCGCCTCATCCTCACCTGGAAGAACGACGCGCCGGTGCGCCTGTCGGACGTGGCCCGCGTGGTGGATGCGGCAGAGAACAATCGCCTGGGTGCCTGGGCGAACGAGACGCCGGCCGTGATATTGAACGTGCAGCGCCAGCCCGGCGCCAACGTGATCGCCACGGTGGACGGCATCAAGCGCCAGCTGCCCGAGCTGGAATCGCAGCTGCCCGCCTCCATCAAGGTGCAGGTGCTGTCCGACCGCACCACCGGCATCCGCGCCTCGGTCGAGCACGTGCAGATGGAACTGGTGCTGGCCGTGCTGATGGTGGTGCTGGTGATCTTCTTCTTCCTGCACAGCCTGCGCGCCACCGTCATCGCCAGCCTGGCCGTGCCCATCTCGCTGATCGGCACCTGCGGCGTGATGTACCTGCTGGGCTACAGCCTCAACAACCTGAGCCTGATGGCACTGACCATCGCCACCGGCTTCGTGGTCGATGACGCGATCGTGATGATCGAGAACATCGCCCGCTACATCGAAGAGGGCGAGCCGCCCTTCCAGGCCGCGCTCAAGGGTGCCACGCAGATCGGCTTCACCATCATCTCGCTCACCGTGTCGCTGATCGCGGTGCTGATCCCGCTGCTCTTCATGAGCGACGTGGTGGGGCGCCTGTTCCGCGAATTCGCGGTGACGCTGGCCATCACCATCCTGATCTCGGCGGTGGTGTCGCTCACGCTGGTGCCGATGATGTCGGCGCGATGGCTGAAAGCCGAACCGGCCCATGGCAGCCAGCGCGGCTGGACGGGCGCGGTGCAGCGTGGCTTCGACCGCGTGATCGCGCGCTACGACGTGTGGCTGCAGTGGGTGCTGCGCCACCAGCGCGCCACGCTGGTGGTGGCGCTCTTGACCATGGCGCTCACCGCCTTGCTCTACGTGGTGATCCCCAAGGGGCTCTTTCCCACGCAGGACACCGGCCAGCTGCAGGCGCGGGTGCAGGCCTCGCAGGACGTCTCTTATGCCCGCATGAGCGAGCTGCAGCAGGCCGCCGCGCGCGCGATCCTGCAGGACCCGGACGTGCAGTCGCTCAGCTCCTTCGTCGGGGTGGACGCGGCCAACAACACCATGCTCAACGCCGGGCGCATGCTGATCAACCTCCAGCCCAGCCACGACGCGCAGGCCACCGTCATGCAGCGCCTGCGCGAGCGCGTCGCCGCCGTGGCCGGCGTGACGCTCTTCCTGCAGCCCACGCAGGACCTGACCATCGACGCCGAGACCGGCCCCACCGAATACCGCGCCTCCATCGGCGGCGTGGACTCAGCCCAGGTCAACGGCTGGACGCAGAAGCTGGTCGAACGCCTGAAGACCGTGCCCGAGGTGCGCAACGCCACCACCGACGCGGGTGCGCAGGGCCTGTCGGCCTATGTGGACATCGACCGCAACACCGCCTCGCGCGTGGGCGTCACGGCCAGCTCGGTCGATGACACGCTCTACAGCGCCTTCGGCCAGCGCATCGTCTCCACCAACTTCACCGAGACGAACCAGTACCGCGTGATCCTGGAGGCGCAGCAGGAGCACCTGAACAGCCCCGAAGGCCTGGGCACGCTGCCGCTGCGCACCGGCAGCAACGTGCCCACGCCGCTCTCGGCGGTGGCCAGCATCCGCGAGCAGTTCGCGCCGCTGCAGGTCACGCGCGTGGCGCAGTACCCGGCGGCCACGCTGGGCTTCGACACGGCGCCGGGCGTGTCGCTGGGCCGCGCGGTCGATGCCATCCGCGCCGCGGCGCAGGAGATCGGCATGCCCGCAGGGCTCTCCATGGAGTTCCTCGGCGCGGCGAGCGCCTACGAGAAGTCGCTCACCAGCCAGCTCTGGCTGATCCTGGCCGCCATGGTCTGCGTCTATATCGTGCTGGGCGTGCTCTACGAGAGCTACGTACACCCGCTCACCATCCTCTCCACCCTGCCCTCGGCCGGCGTGGGCGCGCTGCTGGCGCTGATGGTGACGGGCAACGACCTGGGAGTGATCGGCATCATCGGCATCATCCTGCTCATCGGCATCGTGAAGAAGAACGCGATCATGATGATCGACTTCGCCATCGACGCCGAGCGCAACCAGGGCATGGGCCCGCAACAGGCCATCCACCAGGCCGCGCTGCTGCGCTTCCGCCCCATCCTGATGACCACGCTGGCCGCGCTCTTCGCCGCGCTGCCGCTGATGCTGGGCTGGGGTGACGGAGCCGAGCTGCGCCGGCCGCTGGGCCTGGCCATCTTCGGCGGGCTGGTGCTGAGCCAGCTGCTCACGCTGTTCACCACGCCGGTGATCTACCTGGCCTTCGACCGCCTGGGCCGTCGCTGGACGGGCCGGGGCACGGCCGCCGCACCCACCGCCTCCAGCGCGCCCGCCACTCCGGCAACGGCCGCGCCGGGCGATGCTGCGCCATGAACCTCTCGCGCCCTTTCATCGAGCGGCCGGTGGCCACCGTGCTGCTGACCATCGGCCTGGCGCTGGCGGGCATCGCCGCCTTCTTCGTGCTGCCGGTGGCGCCGCTGCCGCAGGTGGACTACCCAGCCATCTCGGTGTCGGCAAGCCTCGCGGGCGCCAGCCCCGAGACCATGGCCAGCAGCGTGGCCACGCCGCTGGAGCGGCGCCTGGGCGTGATCGCGGGGGTCAACGAGATGACCTCCAGCAGCTCGCAGGGCTCGGCGCGCATCAGCCTGCAGTTCGACCTGAGCCGCAACATCGACAGCGCAGCGCGCGAGGTGCAGGCTGCCATCAACGCATCGCGCGTCGATCTGCCCGCCACGCTGCGCAGCAACCCCACCTACCGCAAGCGCAACTCGGCCGACTCGCCGGCCGTCATCCTGGCGCTCACCTCCAAGACACGCACGCCCGGCGAGATCTACGACGAGGTCTCCAACGTGATCAGCCAGCGCCTGTCGCAGGTGGACGGCGTGGGCGAGGTCGAGATCGGCGGCGGCTCGCTGCCCGCCGTGCGCGTGGAACTGCTGCCCTTCGCGCTCAACCAGTACGGCATCAGCACCGAAGACGTGCGCGCCGCCATCCAGGCGGCCAACGCCAACCGGCCCAAGGGCGCCGTCGAGGGCGACGGCCGGCGCCTGCAGATCTACACGCCTTCGCCTTCGCGCAAGGCGTCCGACTACGCATCGCTGGTGATCGCCTGGCGCAATGGCGCCGCCGTGCGCCTGGGCGACGTGGCGCGGGTGGTGGACGGCGTGGAGAACACGCGCACGCTGGGCCTCTTCAACGGCCAGCCGGCCATCATCGTGCTCATCACGCGCCAGCCGGGCGCCAACATCATCGAGACGGTGGACAGCGTGCGCGCCCTGCTGCCCGAACTGCAGGCGCAGCTGCCGCAGGACATCCGCATCTCCGTCGCCTCGGACAGCACCAACTCCATCCGCGCCTCGCTGCACGAGATCGAATTCACGCTGATGCTCTCCATCGCCCTGGTGGTGCTGGTGGTCGGGCTCTTTTTGCGCAAGGCGCGCGCCACGGTCATTCCGGCCGTGGCCACGGTGGTGTCGCTGCTGGGCACCTTCGGCGTGATGTACCTGCTGGGCTTCAGCCTCAACAACCTGAGCCTGATGGCGCTCACGGTGGCCACCGGCTTCGTGGTCGATGACGCCATCGTGGTGCTGGAGAACACCAGCCGCCACATCGAGGCGGGCATGGACCGCCTGCAGGCCGCGCTGCTGGGTGCCCGCGAGGTCGGCTTCACGGTGCTCTCGATCAGCCTGTCGCTGGTGGCGGTGTTCATTCCGCTGCTGTTCATGGAAGGCCAGGTCGGTCGCCTGTTCCGCGAATTCGCCATCACGCTCTCGGCGTCGGTGGCGATCTCGCTGGTCATCTCGCTCACCGCCACGCCCATGATGTGCGCTTGGCTGCTGCGCTCGCACGAGGGCGGCAGCGGCGCAGAGGGCGCGCCACCGAAGCCACCCGGCCGGCTCGCGCGCGGGACCGAGCGCGCCTACCAGGCCCTGCTGCGCGGCTACGGCCATGCGCTGGACTGGGCGCTGGCCAGCCAATGGCTGGTCATGGCGCTGCTGCTGGTGGTGGTGGGCCTCAACGTCTATCTGTTCCGCCACATCCCCAAGGGCTACTTCCCGCAGCAGGACAACGGCCAGATCAACGCCGGCCTGCGCGCCGACCAGAGCATCTCTTCGGCCGCGCTGGCTGCGAAGCTGCGCCAGGCGGTGGACATCATCCACCGCGACCCGGCCGTGAACACGGTGGTGGGCTTCTCGGGCGGCGGGCGCGCGGGCGGCGGCTTCATGTTCGTCAACCTCAAGCCGGTGGACCAGCGCGCCGACAGCAGCGCCACCGTCATCAACCGCCTGCGCCCGCAGCTGGCCCAGCTCACCGGGCTGCGCGTGTTCCTGAGCCCGGTGCAGGAGCTGCGCATGGGCGGGCGCTCCAGCAACTCCACCTACCAGTACACGCTGCAGAGCGACAACCTGGCGGACATGCGCCTCTGGGCCACGCGGCTGACCGAACGCCTGAAGCAGGAAGAACGGCTGGTCGATGTGGACACCGACCAGGCCGACAACGGCGTGGAGACCTTCGTGGACGTGGACAAGGCCTCCGCATCGCGCCTGGGCGTGAGCGCCGCCGCCATCGACAGCGCGCTCTACAACGCTTTCGGCCAGCGCTCGGTCGCCACCATCTACGGCGAGCTGAACCAGTATTCGGTGATCATGGAATGGGCGCCCGAATACACGCGCGGCCCGCCCGCGCTGGCCGACATCTTCGTGCCGGCCAACCCCACGGGCACGGTGGGCACGGCCGCCAACCCGGGCCAGCGCGGCGCCTCCACCGGGCAGGTGCTGAGCAACACGCCCTCCACCATGGTGCCGCTCAGCGCCTTCGCGCATGTGGTGGAGAGGGCTTCGCCCACCTCCATCAGCCACCAGGACGGCGAGCTGGCCACCACCATATCGTTCGACCTGGCGGACGGCACCACGCTGGACGATGCGCGCCAGATCATCGCGCAGGCCGAGGCCGACATCGCCATGCCCACCAACGTGCGCGGCAGCTTCCAGGGCACGGCCCTGGGCGCGCAGCAGTCACAGTCGCAGCAGCTCTTCCTCATCCTGGCGGCGCTGGTGGTCATCTACATCGTGCTGGGCGTGCTCTACGAAAGCCTGATCCACCCCATCACCGTGCTCACCACCCTGCCCTCGGCCGGTGTGGGCGCGGTGCTGGCGCTCTTGCTCTTTCACATGCAGTTCACGGTGATCGCGCTGATCGGCGTGTTCCTGCTGATCGGCATCGTGAAGAAGAACGCCATCCTCATCATCGACTTCGCGCTGGAGGCCGAGCGCGCCCGGGGCCTGTCGGCCACCGAGGCGGTGCGCGAGGCCTGCATGCTGCGCTTCCGCCCCATCCTGATGACCACGCTGGCCGCCGCCCTGGGGGCGCTGCCGCTGGCCATCGGCTTCGGCCAGGGCTCGGAGCTGCGCCAGCCGCTGGGCGTGGCCATCATCGGCGGCCTCATCGCCAGCCAGGTGCTGACCCTGCTGACCACCCCTGTGGTCTATGTGCTGCTGGACCGGCTGCGCCGCCCCGCCGCCAACGACCGCCAACTGAGCCGCCTCGCGGAGCCCCCCGCGGCCGTACAACAGCCCCCAATGCAACAACCATGACCACCGGCCGCCGTCCCACCATCGCCTCCTGCGCCCCCCGCGCCCTGCGCGCCGCCTGCCTGGGCACCCTGCTGCCGCTGGCCGCCTGCTCGGTCGCGCCGGTCTATGAACGCCCTGCGCTGTCCGCCATGCCCGCCGCCTTCAAGGAAGCCGGCGCGCTCTGGCAGCCCGCGCAGCCGGCCGACGCCATCGACCGCGGCGACTGGTGGACGCTGTTCCAGGACGAGGACCTCAACCGCCTGGCCGCGCAGGTGCAGCTGTCCAACCAGAACATCGCCGCCGCCGTGGCCGCCTACGCCCAGGCCCAGGCCCTGGTGCGCGAGCAGGGCGCGGCCCTGCTGCCCTCGGTGAACCTCACGGGCAGCGAGACGCGCTCGGGTGGGGAAGGTTCGGCCCGGCCCGGCACCTCGGCCCAGGCGGCGCTGGGCGCGAGCTGGGCGCCCGACCTCTGGGGCCGCCTGGGCCGCACGGTGAGCGGCGCCCGCGCCAGCGCCCAGGCCAGCCAGGCGGACCTGGCCTCGGCGCGCCTGTCGGCCGTGGGCTCGCTGGTGGCGGCCTATTTCCAGCTGCGCGAGGCCGACGCCGAGATCGCGCTGCTGCAGGAGATCGATCAGGCCTACCAGCGCAGCCTGCAGATCACCCGCAACCGCTACGAGGCCGGCGTGGCGCCCGCCTCCGACGTGCAGCAGGCCCGCACCCAGCTCGCCAACGCCCAGGCCGACCTCGCCACCGTGCGGCAGAACCGCGCGCGCTACGAGCACGCCATCGCCGTGCTGACGGGCGTGCCGCCGGGCAGCTTCAGCCTGCCGCCCGCCACCTGGGTGGCCCGCGTGCCGCAGGTGCCGGCGGCCGTGCCGTCGGAGCTGCTGCAGCGCCGGCCCGACATCGCCTCGGCCGAGCGCGCCGTGGCCGCCGCCAATGCGCAGATCGGCGTGCAGCGCGCGGCCTACTACCCCAGCCTCAGCCTCAGCGCGTCGCTGGGGCGCAGCGGCTCCAGCGTGGCGGACCTGTTCAGCGCCTCGGGCGCGCTATGGTCGCTGGGCCTGTCGGCGGCGCAGACGGTGTTCGACGGCGGCGCCATCGCCGCGCGGGTCGAAGGCGCCCAAGCGGCCCGGGACGCCCGCGCGGCCAGCTACCGGCAGACGGTGCTGACCGCCTTCCAGGGCGTGGAAGACCAGCTCACCACCATCCGCGCCCTGCAGACGCAGGAGCCGCTGCGCCAGGAAGCCGTGGCTACCGCCCGTCTGACCGAAACCCAGCTGCAGAACCGCTACCGCGCCGGCCAGGCCAGCTACACCGACGTGGTCACCGCGCAGATCGCCGCGCTCACTGCCCGGCGTACGCTGCTGCAGCTGCAGGTCAGCCGCCAGCTGGCCGCTGCTGCGCTGGTGCAGGCGCTGGGCGGCGGCTGGCAGGCGCCCTGGGAACAGCAGCGCGCCCCTTGACGCGGCACGGGGCCGGGTAGGCCCCGCTCGCGGCATACTCCCGGACCCAGGCCGCCTCGGCTATCCGCCAAGGCGGGCCGACGCCATCCCCTGCTTTCAACAAGAGACACAAGGAACATGCCGTGAATCGACAGATGCTTCTCCGCTCCGCGCTCCTCATCGCCAGCCTGGCCGCCGCCGGCTTCAGCCATGCGCAGGAGCGCATCCGCGTGGGCTTCATGAGCCCCGTCACCGGCCCGCAGGCCGCCAATGGCGTGGACAACCGCGACGGCGCGCTGCTGGCCATCAAGGAGCTGAACGCCAAGGGCCTGAAGCTGGGCGGCAAGCCGGTGCAGTTCGAGCTGGACATCAACGACGACGGCGCCGACCCCAAGCAGGGCGTGCAGATCGCCCAGACGCTGGCCGACAAGAAGATCAGGTTCGTGCTGGGCCCCTACAACTCGGGCGTGGCGATGCCGGCATCGCGCGTGCTGGCCGACGCAGACATCCTCACCTTCACCGTCGCCTCCAACCCCAAGATCACGCAGCAGGGCTACCGCCCGCTGTTCCGCATCGGCGCCAGCGACAACCAGCTGGGCACCAAGATGGCGGTCTATGCCGCGCAGGACCTGAAGCTCAAGACCGTGGCCGTGATCGACGACCGCACGGCCTACGGCCAGGGCGTGGCCAAGGAGTTCGAGGACGAGGCCAAGCGCCAGGGCCTGAAGGTGGTGAGCCACGAATTCACCACCGACAAGGCCACCGACTTCACCGCCATCCTGACCGGCCTGCGCTCCAGCAAGCCCGACGCCGTCTTCTTCGGCGGCTATTCGCCCCAGGGCGGCCCCATGCTGCGCCAGATGCGCGCGCTGGGCCTGAACATGCCCCTGCTGGGCGGCGACGGCATCTGCTCGACCGAGACGGCCACGCTGTCGCAGGTCGGCGGCAACCTGAACGTCTATTGCACCCAGGGCGGCTCCATGCTGGACCGCAGCGACAAGGGCCAGAAGTTCATCGAACGCTACCGCGCCGAATACAAACGCGACCCGCTGACCTACGCCGCCGCTTTCTACGACGGCATGAATCTGCTGGCCTCGGCCATCGAAGCCACGCAGAGCACCGACGCGAAGAAGCTCATCGACCACATCGCCCGTGGCAAATACGCCGGTGTGAGCGGCGAGTACAGCTACGACGACAAGCACGACCTGCGCTCCTCGGCCGTGACGGTGTTCACGTTCAAGGGCAAGGAAGTCGTGCCGCTCAAGAGCCTGTGACGAGGTGAAGGCGCTGCGGCAGGCCCGCACCTTGCCGGCCGGCAGCGCCTCCCGAAGCCTGGCGACGCTTTCTTCTCAGGGGCGGCGAGCCGCCCCGGGCTTGCGCGGGGCGGCCCGCGCAGGCGCTTCGCCCGCATCCAGCTCCCGCACCAGCCGCATGCCCACCAGCGTGTAGCGCGTGTCCGGCGCATTCCAGTTGCGGTAAGCGCAGCGGGCATAGAGCGCCCAGGTGTGCCAGGAGCCGCCCCTGCGCACCTTCACACGCCCGCGTGCCGGGCCCTGCGGGTCGGCCAGCGGCGCCTGCGCGTAGGCATTGTCGGCATGCCAGTCCGAAACCCATTCCCACACATTGCCCACCATGTCGTGCACGCCGAAGGCATTGGCCGGGTACTGCGCCACGGGCGCGGTGAAGGCGTGGCCGTCGTTGCCGCCCAGGGCCTGGGCCTGCCAGCGCGGCCAGAACGGCGCCGCCGCCTGATCGAACACATTGGCACGCTGCGCCAGCGCCTGTGGGTCGTCGCCGTGCGGCCAGCGGGTGGTGGTGCCGGCGCGGCAGGCGTATTCCCATTCGGCTTCGGTCGGCAGGCGGTAGCGATGGCCTTCGGCGGCGCTGAGCCACGCGGCCAGCGCGGCGGCGTCGTGCCAGGTGACGTTGACCACCGGGTGGTCGTCGCCCTGCGCGAAGCCTGGGTTCTGCCACGAATAGCGCACATCGCGCCCCTCGAAGGCATCGCCGCGCGCCGTGGCGGCGGGGTCGTAGGCCAGGTTGTAGCCATAGCCGCCCGAGCCATCGGCCACGGACTCGGGCTGGTAGCCTGATACCTGCAGGAAGCGGCGGAACTGCCCCACCGTGACCTCCGTCTGCCCCAACCAGAAAGCGTGCGTGATGCGCACGACGTGCGGGGGCGACTCGTCCTTCAGCTCCGCGAAGCGGCGGCGCTCCAGCTGCGGAAAGTCGCGCGCCAGCGCCTCGACCGGCTCGTCGCTGCCCATGCGGAACCGCCCGGCCGGGATCTGCACGAAGCGCATGCCCAGCGTGTTGGTCCACACCGGCGCGGCAGCGGCGGGCGGCGCGGCCTGCGCGGTGGGCCAGCACAGGCATAGCGCCATCAGCGCGGTGCTGCGCGGGGAAAGACGGGGGAGAGTCTCCATGGGGGCGCTCCTGCAAGAGGTATGCCGTGGCGGAACCGTCCCGGGCACGGTCGATGGCCCGGCCCGCAGCCCATGGTGCCACGGCATGCACGCTCCCCAATCGCGGCGATACCCTCCGCGGCCCCGGCTAGTGCGTCGGCCTGCGAGCGGCAGCGGCTGCACCCGCTTGCGCCATGCAAGCATCCACCCACTGCACCAGTTGCTGGGCGGTGGGTGTGCCCGCACCCATGAGCAGTCGGTAGATGATGGGCGATACCAACGTATCGAGCACGCAGTCCACGGAGGGTGTCGCAGCGCTGCGGGCCAGCGCTCGCTCGACCATCATGGTGATCTGCCCGGCCGTGATCTGCAGGCACTGGCAGGGCGCCGAGCCGTCGCCGTAGCCGCTGGCCGTGAGCACGTCCTTGAGCATCTGCCGGCCCAGTTCGGACGACATCTCTTCGAGGAACTGCTCACCCCAGGCCAGCAGGTCGCCGCGCACGCTGCCGGTGTCGGGCGGCTCGGCCTCGTCGCGCAGGCGCTCGATCGACACGTCGGCCAGCAGCTCGACCAGATCGCCCCAGCGGCGGTAGATGGTGGACGGCGTCACGCCCGCCTGCGCCGCGATCTGCGGAATGGTGAGCACATCGCGGCCGTGCAGCGCCGTCAGGTCGCGCACGGCCTGGTGCACGGCGGCCTGCACGCGGGCGCTGCGCCCGCCGGGGCGCAATCGGGTAGTGGCTCCAGACGTCATGCGGCAATTCTAGGGTGGGCCGTGCCGCCGGGGCTGGCGTAAAGCAAAGACTTTGCTTTAGTGAGACAATCTCACTAACGCAACTTTTTAGCGTTAAGGCAGCACTCTGCATGCCGCAGCATGCAGAGTGCGAGAGACCGCTCGTACCGGGCTGCCTTAACGCCATGTCCGCCGCAATGATCTCCACTCTTTCATCACCCGCGTGGCCCGCGCACCGCCTGCGACCCGAAGCCGCACTGTGGCTTGTGGTGTCCGTGTTGATGATGTTTCTGGCTGCGTCGAGCGCGCCCTCGCCCCTTTACGCGCTGTACCGTGAGATGTGGGGTTTCTCGGCCCTCAGCCTCACCGTGATCTTCTCCAGCTATGCGTTCGCGCTGCTAGGGGCACTGCTGTGTTTCGGCGCGCTGTCGGACCACGTGGGGCGGCGCAGCGTGGTGGTGGCCTCGCTGGCGCTGGAGTTCGTCTCGATTCTGGCCTTCTGGCGTGCCGACTCGGTCGGCTGGCTCGTGGCGGCCCGTCTGCTGCAAGGCCTGGCCACGGGCATGGCGACCAGCGCGCTGAGTGCCCTGCTGGTGGACCTGCATCCGGTGCGCGGCCCGCTGATGAACGCGCTGGCGCCCATGACCGGCATGGCCGTCGGCGCGCTCGGCACCAGCCTGCTGGTGCAGTACCTGCCCGCGCCTACGCACCTGGTGTTCGAGCTGCTGCTCGTGGTGATCGCGCTGCAATGCGCCGCCGCCTTCTGGCTGCCGGAGACGGTCGCGCGCCGCGTGGGCGCCTGGCGCTCGCTGGTGCCGAGCATGCACGTGCCGCAGGCGGCGCGGGTGCCGATGCTGCGCATCCTGCCGCTGAGCACGGCCGGCTGGGCGTTGGGCGGCTTCTACCTGTCGCTGGGCCCCTCGCTGGGCCGGCTGGTGACGCATAGCGCGTCGCCCCTGGTGGGCGGACTGCTGATTTCCGCCCTGGTGTTGCCCGGCGCGCTAGCCATCGCGATGTCGCGCCACCACTCACCGCGCAGCGTGCTGCAGGGCAGCGCCGTGGCGCTGGCGGTGGGCCTGGCGATCACACTCACGGGCGTCGCCGCCCATAGCACGGCGGGCTTCTTCTGCGGCACGCTGGTGGCGGGACTGGGCTTCGGAGCGGGCTTCAGCGCGTCGGTGCGCAGCCTGGTGCCCCTGGCCTCGGCGCAGGACCGGGCAGGCCTCATGGCGAGCTTTTTCGTGCTGAGCTACCTGGCCTTCAGCCTGCCGGCCATCGCCGCCGGAGTTCTCACCGGGCTCTATGGCCTGCAGCCCACGGCGATGGGCTACGGCCTGCTGCTGATCGCGTTGGCCTCCACCGCCGCATTCACGGCCCGCGCAGTGCCGACGCGCTGAAGCCCTGACATAGCGCCGGACCTCGACATCCCGGCTTATCGCCTGCGCTGAACCCGGTGCCACACGGGCACCAGCCACAGGGCCTGCACCGTCGCATAGCCCACCAGCGCGAAGGCCAGTGCCAGCAGCGGCAGGCCCACAGCCAGCGGCGCGCCCAACGCCTGCATCCACGTCGCCACGGCTTCCACGCCGCCCGCTGCGGGCCAGCCTTCCCATGTCGGCAGCCGCTGCTCGCCCGGCAGCACCCAGGCGCCCACCTGGAAGGCCAGGGCATAGAGCGGCAGCGTGGTGAGGGGGTTGGTGTAGAGCGTGGCCGCCGCGCCCGCCACGGCGTTCCCGCGCAGCGCAGCGCAGGCAGCCACCGTGGCGGGCACTTGCAGCGGCCCGGGGATCAGCCCGCAGAAGAGTCCGGCGGCCGTGCCACGCGCCAGGGCTTCGCGCCGCAGGCACAGCAACTGGCGCCGCTCCAGCCAGGGGCGCAGCCGCGCGAGAAGGGGGCGCTCCATGAGCCCACGGGTGGCCGGCTCCTGCCGGCGCAGCCATCGGCGCACGCCCGTCATCGCACGGGCCAGCGCCCAGCCCGCGTTCACAACGCCACCGCCACGGCGCTGGCCGCGCCCCAGGCCCCGGTCAGGGCCGCGAGCAGGCGCACGTCGCTGCGCTCGTTGCCGCCGCGCCAGCTCAGCCAGGTGGTGAGCGCGAACGCGGCCAGCATGGTGGCCATCACGGCCTCGAACATGGTCAGATCCATGGCATCGGTCCTTTGCCTGCAGCCGTGCCCGGGGCTCAGGCGCCCCGGCCCGGAAGAGCAGGAGGCGGGGTGCCGTCGCCTCCACTGCCGTCCTTGCCGCGCGAGGTCCAGAGCGACGCCACGATGGAACCGGCGATCAGCGCACCGGTCACCAGCAGCGCATAGCCGATCGGGATCTTGTAGAGGTCGATCAGCAGCATTTTCGCGCCGATGAACACCAGCACCATCGCGAGGCCGTAGGCCAGCAGGTGGAAGCGGTCTGCCAGGTCGGCCAACAGGAAGTACAGCGCGCGCAGACCCAGGATGGCGAAGATGTTGGCCGTGAGCACGATGAACGGGTCGCTCGTGATCGCGAAGATGGCCGGAATGCTGTCCACCGCGAAGATCACGTCTGTCACGCCGATCATGATCAACACCACGAAGAGCGGGGTGAAGCGCTTCACGCCATTGACCATGGTGGTCATCTTCTCGCCGTCGAAGTGGTCCGACATGCGGATGCGCTTGCGCAGGAACTTGAGCACCGGGTTGGTGGAGATGTCCGGCTCCTGGCCTGCGGCGATCCACATCTTCACGCCCGTGATCACGAGGAACGCGCCGAAAACGTACAGCAACCAATGGAAGGTGGCCAGCAACCAGGCGCCCGCCAGGATCAGCACTGTGCGCAGCACGATGGCGCCGATGATGCCGATGATGAGCGCGCGCTTCTGGTATTCCGCGGGCACGGCGAAGTAGCTGAAGATCATCAGGAAGACAAAAATGTTGTCCACCGACAGGCTCTTTTCCACCAGGTAGCCCGTGATGAACTGCATCGACACCGTGTTGGCCACCTCCCGGCCCTGCGAGCCGTCCAGGTGCCACCACAAGAGGCCCACGAACACGAAGGCCAGCGAGAACCAGAGAACGCTCCACTTAAGCGCCTCTTTCATGGTCACCTTGTGCGCGCCCTGGCGCTCCATCACCAGCAGGTCGATGGCGATGGCGATCACGACAAATAGGCCGAAGCCGGCCCACATCAGCGGAGTTCCAATGGTTTCGACCATGGCGTCAGCCCTCCCCGCGCCGCCAGGCGGCATCGATGGCAGTAGGTACGGAGGCGACAACGCCCCGGCGCCGGTCCGGCGTGGTGCGCTGCTGCACCAGTGAGAGTGTGTAAGTTGTCGTCATGGCGAAGCGATCCTGGAATTTCATCAAAGAAGAAGACGTGTAAGGGGAAGAGCGGCACTAGCCAGCACTGTCGCCCGTGACGGAGCGCGGAAAAAGATGGCGAAACGGTAAGATCACTTCGTTTTTTCCGAACTGTTTCGCCGTTTCGTCCTACAAAAATGAGCCAGAGCTTCAACTACCGACATCTCCACTATTTCTGGGTTGTGGCCAAGGAAGGGGGTTTGAGCCGCGCTGCCGAGCGCCTGGACATGTCCGTGCAGACCATCAGCGCTCAGGTGCGCTCGCTCGAGAAAGACCTGGGCACGGCCCTGCTGCGCACCGAAGGGCGCAATCTGGTGCTGACCGACGCCGGCGTCGCTGCGATGCACGAGGCCGACCAGATCTTCGCGCTGGGCGAGCAATTGCCCCACCGCGTAGCCGAAGCCTCCACCGGCCGCATCCTGCGGCTGAACCTGGGGATCTCGGATGGCATCGCCAAGGTGGCCGTCCATCGCCTACTAAAGCCCGTGCTTGACGCTCCGGATCTGCGTCTTTTGTGCCACGAAGGCGAGTTCCAGCCCCTGCTGGGCGAACTGGCCCTGCACAAGCTCGACGCCGTGCTGGCGGATCGCCCCGCGCCGCCCAACCCGGCCCTCAAGACCACCAGCCAGCTACTGGGTACCAGCCCTCTCGCTTGGTATGCCCCGCTCCAGTGGGCAGAGGCCGCCACCCGAAGCTTCCCTCAGAGCCTCGCGGTCGTGCCCGTGCTGCTACCGACCGAACACGCCGCCGCCCGCGCGCGCATCGACCACTGGCTGGAACGCCAACGTATCCGCCCCCGCATCGCCGGGGAGTTCGAGGACAGCGCCCTGTTAGCGACCTTCGCCAGTACCGGCATGGGCGTGATGCCCGCGCCAGAGTCAATGGGCGAGCATTTGGCTCAAACGCATGGACTCGTGACGGTGGGGGCAACAGCGGATGTACAGGAACAGTTTCACCTGATCTTCAGTGCGAGGAAGGTGATGCACCCATTGGTGCTGAGATTGGTGAAGGGGCAAGGATTGAGCTCAGGGGACTCCCCGCAAGTGCTTCAGGGGTAAAGGCCCCCACGCTCACGACTGCGCCGATCCGGCGTGAATCAGTCCGGGTTTGAACTGCGCCCCGAGTGGACGAACCTCCAGGGGTTCGTAACGAAGCACGAACCGAATTGCAAGCAGCGCCCGTGGAGTTGGCTCTGCACAGGAGGGGCTGCGCAAAGCAAAGCGCCCCGAGTACTTTCGTACGCGGGGCGATTTGGGCTGTAAGAGCCTGACGATGACCTACTTTCACACGGGAACCCGCACTATCATCGGCGCGAAGTCGTTTCACTGTCCTGTTCGGGATGGGAAGGAGTGGTACCAACTTGCTATGGTCATCAGGCATAAAGGGTTGCTACCGAGAGATCCTATTGGATATCTGGGCGGCGAATTCATAGAGTTAAATCAGCTTTGTTTATTTGACTGCGTCACTTGGCATAACAACCTGACAGCAAGGAGTTTGCTGATCAAAGTTATAGGGTCAAGCCGCACGAGCAATTAGTACTGGTTAGCTTAACGCATTACTGCGCTTCCACACCCAGCCTATCAACGTCCTGGTCTTGAACGACTCTTCAGGGGGCTCAAGGCCCCGGCAGATCTCAT
>JBHIWE010000016.1:0-33569 GCA_041987645.1 Acidovorax sp.
CAGGGCCAGTTCCTGGTTGATGATGATGATGCCGAGGTGCTCGCTGTCGCGGATGCCGGCAAAGCGCCTTTCCTCGCCTTCGAACACGATCTCTCCGCTGTAGCTGCCGTGCGGATACACGCCGGAGAGCACTTTCATCAGCGTGGATTTGCCCGCGCCGTTTTCGCCCACGATGGCGTGGATCTCGCCGGCCTGAACGCGCAGGTTCACGCGGTCCAGGGCCATCACCCCGGGGAAGGTCTTGCGGATGTTCCGCATTTCAAGAAGCATGGTCTTGCCGTTCGATGGACATCGCTGAAGGTAAATCGTCGGGGTGGCGTGATGCGGCGGCGGCGCTTAGCGGACCGAAGGGTGACCGTGCCTGCTGCATCACGCCTGCGGGCGCCACCCTGTCTAAGTGCGGCTCACACGACCCGGCAAAGCGGTTCTGGCGAGGTGCGGCATCGAAGGCAGTAGGTCGTACAGCAAGATGCGGCAACGATGCCGGAAGGGTCGTGTGAGCCGCTCTACAGGGGCGGCGCTCCGGCCCGTTACTTGATCTGCGATTCCTTGTAGTAGCCGCTGTCCAGCAGGACCTTCTTCCAGTTCGACTGATCGACCAGCACCGGCTTGAGCAGGTATGAGGGCACGACCTTCACACCGTTGTTGTAGGTCTTGGTGTCGTTGATTTCGGGCTGCTTGCCCGAGAGCACGGCGTCCACCATGTTGGCGGCGACCTTTGCGAGCTCGCGCGTGTCCTTGAACACGGTGGAGTACTGCTCGCCCTTCAGGATGGACTTGACCGAAGGCACCTCGGCGTCCTGCCCGGTGACGACGGGGCAGGGCTGCTGTGCCGTGCAGTACCCCACGCCCTTGAGGGACGAGAGGATGCCGATGGAGATGCCGTCATACGGCGAGAGCACTGCATCCAGCTTGTCCTTGCCGTAGTAGGCGGACAGCAGGTTGTCCATGCGCGCCTGGGCCGTCGCGCCATCCCAGCGCAGCGTGCCGACCTTGTTCATGCCGGTCTGCTTGCTGCGCACCACCAGCTTGCCGCTGTCGATGTAGGGTTGCAGAACGCTCATGGCGCCGTCGTAGAAGAAGAAGGCGTTGTTATCGTCGGGCGAGCCGCCGAAAAGTTCGATGTTGAACGGCCCCTTGCCTTGTTTGAGCCCCAGCTTGTCCACGATCGACTGAGCCTGCAGCACGCCGACCTGGAAGTTGTCGAAGGTGGCAACGGAGCCAGTGAAGCTCACCGCATTCACCAGTGGGTGATCGACCAGGGTCTGGCCGGCCTCGCGGCCGCTGCCCATGATGAGGTTGAAGGCGCCGGCCGGCAGGCCGCTGCGGTTGATGATTTCCGAAAGCGCCCAGCCGCAGGTGGGCACGTTCTCTGCCGGTTTGAACACCACGGTATTGCCGTAGGCCAGGGCCGGTGCGATCTTCCAGGCCGGAATGGCGAAGGGGAAGTTCCAGGGGGCGATGATGCCCACCACACCTACGGGCTCGCGAGTCACATCCACCTGCACGCCCTGGCGCACCGATGCATGCAGCTCTCCGGGAATGCGCAGCGCTTCCCCTGCGAAGAACTTGAAGATTTGCCCGCTGCGTGCCACCTCGGCCACGGCCTCGGGCAGGGTCTTGCCCTCTTCTCGAGCCAGCAGCTTGCCCAATTCGTCCTTGCGTGCCAGCAGTTCGGAGCCGATCAGGTCCAGCACGTCGGCACGGCGCTGCGGATTGCTGTGGCTCCACGAGGCCAGCGCGTCGCTGGCGGCACGCACCGCCTGCTCGGTCTGGTTGCGATCGGCGCGCGCATGTTCCGCCACGACTTCGCGAGTGTCCGAGGGGTTGGTGCTCACGCCGGTCGTGGTGCCTATCTCCCAGCGGCCATTGATCAGATGGCGCGGGTTCTGCTGCATGTCACCGAGCTTCATGGGAGGTCAGGGCTGTAGGAGGAGGGCGGTCGGGAAGTGCAGCGACTCTAGGTTTGATTTGAATATCAATCCAATCGTTTTTTGCACAAAATAGATATCTATCCCGGCATTCTGGAAAACCCCATGAGCACTTACAACCATTGGTTCATCCGCGCACGTCTCAAGACGCGGCAGCTTTTGCTGCTGGTGGCGCTGGCGGAAGAGGGCAACATCCACCGAGCGGCGCAGGTGCTCAGCATGACCCAGCCCGCCGCCTCCAAGCTGCTCAAGGACCTGGAGGACGTGCTGGAGGTCTCGCTCTTCGAGCGCCTGCCGCGCGGCATGCGACCCACCTGGTACGGCGAGACCATGATCCGTCACGCGCGCATGGCGCTGGCCAATCTGAACCAGGCGCATGACGAGATCCATGCGCTGAAGACCGGGCATTACGGGCAGGTGGGCGTGGGCGCTATCACCTCGCCCGGGGTCAACCTGCTACCGGCGGCGGTGGCCCTGGTCAAGCAGGAGCATCCCAGCCTGCGCATCTCGCTGGACATCGAGACCAGCCCGGTGCTGCTGGAGCGGCTGGAACAGGGTCGGTTGGACTTCGTGATCGGGCGGCTCTTCGCGGAGCACGACAAGAGTCAGTTGCGCTACGAGCCGCTGACCGAGGAGCGGGTGTGCGCCATCACGCGGCCAGGCCATCCGCTCACGAATCTGAGCGGGTTGAGCTTGCGTGACGTGCTGGCGGCCGGTTGGATCGTGCCGCCTGGGGGCAGCGTGCTGCGGCATAGGTTCGACCTGATGTTCCGGCAGGATGGGCTGGCGCCGCCGGTCGATACGGTGGAGACCTCGTCGCTGCTGTTCATGACGCGCATGCTGCAGCAAAGCGACATGGTCGCCGTCGTGGGGGCCGACGTGGCGCACTACTACGCCGCGCATGGCATGGTGGCGATGCTACCGCTGTCCATGCCCTGCCACATGGACGCCTTTGGCCTCATCACGCGCACCGATCGCCTGCTATCCCCTGCCGCCAAGGTGATGTTGAAGGCGCTCAAGCAGATCAGTTTGACGCAGTACGGCGTCCGCCTGGAAGCCGACTGACGCGGCCCGCGGTCCGTGGCTCAGACCCAGCCTGCATCCACCTTGAATTCCTGCGCGGTGCACATCGCCGCATCGTCGGATGCGAGAAAGAGCACCATGCGGGCGATGTCGTGCGGACGTAGCTTGTCGGGCAGGCATTGGTTGCGGGCCAGTTCCTCCTGGCCCTTGGCGTCGAGCCACAGCTTGATCTGGCGCTCGGTCA
Source organism: Acidovorax sp. (assembly GCA_041987645.1). Taxonomy (GTDB): domain Bacteria; phylum Pseudomonadota; class Gammaproteobacteria; order Burkholderiales; family Burkholderiaceae_C; genus Paracidovorax. The sequence continues at coordinate 3,199 of JBHIWE010000016.1, forward strand.
TCACCCAGCCCGGCGAAACCGTGTTGATGCGGATGCGGTCGCGTCCCAGCGTGCGGGCCAGGCCGCGCGTGAGGCCGTTCACCGACGACTTGGCGATCGCATAGCAGGGATAGCCTTCGCCCTTGCCCTGCCAGCCGGTCGAGCCCAGGTTGATGACCGAGCCACCGCCCAGCTTGCGCATGCCGGGCACGGCGGCCTGGATGGCGAAGAAGGCCGGCCGCTCGTTGATGGCGATGCGTTCGTCGTAGTAGTCGGGCGTGACGGATTCGAGCGTGTGCCGATCGTCGCTGGCCACGTTGTTCACCAGCACCGAAAAGTCGCCCAGTTCCGCGGCCGCATCGGCCATGCAGGAGCGCAGCGCACCGATGTCGCGCACGTCGCAGACCCGCCACCAGGGGCGCGGCAGACCGGCCGCCGCCAGTTGCTGCGCGAGTTGTTCGCTGGCCTGCTCTGCGACATCGACGAACGCCACACGGGCGCCTTGCTCGGCGAAGGCCGTCACGATGGACGCACCGATGCCGCTGCCGCCGCCGGTGACGAACACAGAACGGCCCTTGAGGCTGGGAAATAGCGACGTGCCCTGGGTGAGGGCTGAGCTTGCATTGGAAATTGTCATATCAATATTGCAATCAATTGATCGTGAAAATAATCATTAACAGCATCAATTGGCGTTGATAACATCGCCCGAGTCAAGAGGCACACCCCCGATAGAGGCCTCGCAGCACCCGGAGACAAGCCGTGAATTCCAGCCAGCCCCACCGCGCGGCGCCGTCCGCCACCACGCCTACGCCGATGCCAACGCCCACGCCCACGCCCACGCACCGGCCCGCACCCGGGCCCGTGCATTGCCTGCAGGACCTCGGCTGCGAGTTGGGCGAAGGCCTGATGTGGTCCGAGCGCCAGCAGGCGCTGTACTGGGTGGACATCCTCGCGCGCCGCCTCTATCGCTGGGACCTGTCCGCCGCCGAACCCCGGCACTGGGACTTCGCCGAAGAGATATCCGCCCTGGCGGAACGCGCCGGGGCGCCCGGCCTGCTGTTGGCGCTGCGCCGCGGCTTCGCGCTGTTCGATCCCGATGCGGATACCGAGCCGCGCTATCGGCACCAACCCGAGCCCGAGCGGCAGGGCAACCGATTCAACGATGGTAAATGCGATGCCCAGGGGCGCTTCTGGGCGGGCAGCATGGACTTTGCCTGCCAGGCGCCCACGGGCGCGCTCTATCGCCATGACGCCGACGGCGGCTGCACCCGGCACGACGACGGATTCGCCGTGACCAACGGCCCGGCGTGGTCCGGCGGCGGCATGTTCTTCAACGACACCGTGCACGGGCTCACCTACCGCTACGACTTCGACGCGGCCACCGGCCGGGTGTCGAACCGGACGCTCTGGAAGCGCTGGGCATCGGAAGACGGCGTGCCCGACGGGATGACGACGGATGCCGACGGCCGCCTGTGGATCGCCCACTGGGGCGGCGGCTGCGTCACCTGCCACGACCCCGCTAGTGCCGAAGAACTCGCGCGCATCGATCTACCGGTGAGTCAGGTCACCAATTGCGCTTTTGGCGGAGCCGGCCTGACCACGCTGTTCATCACCTCGGCGCGTGTGGGGCTCTCGCCCGCACAGCTGCAAGCCGAGCCTCTGGCCGGGGCGCTTTTCGGGGTCTCGCTGGACGTTGCAGGACAGCCGGCGCACCTGTTCGGCGGCTGACGCGTCGGCCTGGCTGCCGGTCACACGGCCGCCGCCCCCGCGCGCCCACATCACCAACCAACCAACCGAGGAGCCGCCATGGCCGAGCCTTCCCATCCCATCGTCTGGCTGCATCATGCGGGCCAGCATCTGGGGCTGGTGCCCACGCTGGGCGGCAGCGTCGCAGCCTGGCAGATCGACGACCCGCGCAGTCCTCGCGGCCGGCTGGACCTGTGGCGGCCTTGGGATGGTGTCACTCCGGACCTCTACCGGCTCGCGTCCTTCGCCATGGTGCCGTGGTCCAACCGCATCAGCGGGGGCGGCTTCTCGCATGCGGGGCAGTTCCACGCCATGCAGCCCAACCGTGCCGGCGAGCCTTACCCGATCCATGGTGACGGCTGGCTGCAGCCGTGGAGCTTGCGACAGGCGGGTGCCGACACCGTGGAGATGTCGCTGGAGTCGGCGTGCTTCGACGGCAATCCGTATGACTACGCCTGCCGGCAGACCTTCCGGCTGGTGGAGGGCGGACTGGACCAGTCCATCGAGGTGACGCATCGCGGCGCCGAGCCGCTGCCCTATGGGCTGGGCCTGCATCCCTGGTTTCCTCGTACGCTCGGCACCCGCATCCAGGCGCCGGTCCGAGGTGTCTGGCTGAGCGGCGACGATCCGTTGCCCACCGAGATGACGGAACAATTCCCGCCGGGCTGGGATCTCAACGCTGGCGTTTCTGCGCAAGGCGATCTGATCGACAACGCCTACGTGGGCTGGGGGGGATCGGCCCGCATCGATTGGCCGGAATGGGGCTGGCAGCTGACCGCTCACATGCCCGACTTCGCGAGGGACGGCGGCGAGGACCAGCATTTCTGCCTGATCTATCGTCCGCCCGCAGGACCGGCATTTTGCTTTGAGCCGATCACGCAGCCGATCGACGCTTTCCATCAGCCTGGCATGCCGGGGCTGCGGTTGTTAGGGCGTGGGGAGACACTCGCGCTGACAGTGCAGTGGCGTTTCAGCCGCATAGACTGAACGCCGGAGCAAGGAGTACGTGCGGCAGGTTGGGGCGCTCATCGCAGTCTTCGAGCGGCGCTTTAGGGCCCGGCCGGATGGGTGCAGTTGGCTGGCGTTCCGCGCGGCCTCTTGTCCAAGCCCGCCATCGGGGCGTCAAAACGCCCATGCACTGGCGCCATTTCCCGCCAACCCTTCGAAAACCCCCTCGAATGGGAGTCTGAGGCGGTGATGGGCAGGTCACTGGCCTGGCTCTGCGCTGCGCTTGGCATCTCGTCCCGGCTCTGCGGCCTCGGCCCTGATAGAAGACGGGGAACCAGTCCAGGCGCCTTCGGGCTCTTGCGCCATGCATTCAAGGGTTCATGTGATCGCTTCGCGTGCGGGCGCCGCGAATTCCACGCGGTTGCGCCCGGACGACTTGGCTTCGTAGAGCGCGCTATCGGCATGGGTCAGCAGGTCATTCAGCGTGAGCGACGTGCCCGCATGGCTGACCGCAACGCCGAAGCTCGCGGTCAGGCGCGGCAGTGGATGCATGTGCAAGGCTCTTGCATCGTCGCTGGGCGCGGCGATCGCTTCCACCCGCGCCCGTAGCCGCTCTGCTGCAAGCGCCGCCTGGCGCATGTCGGTGTTGGGCAGCAGTGCCGCGAATTCCTCGCCGCCGATGCGCCCGAGGATGTCGCCGTCGCGCATTCCGGCCAGCAGTTCGGCAGCCACGGTGGCGAGTGCCCTGTCACCCTGCGCATGCCCGAAGCGGTCGTTGATCTGCTTGAAGTGATCAATATCGATCATCAACACGGCGGTGGGCCGGTCAGCAGCCGCATCGCGGGCGAGCAGCGGGGCGCCACATTCCATGAAGGAGCGACGCTGCAGAACACCCGTGAGATGATCGTGGCGTGCCATGTAGTCCAGCCTGCGCAGCAGGTCGTTGCGCGCACCGTTCACGATGGCCACCGCCATCGGGCCCAGCGCTATCAGCGCGATGCCCAGCCGTGCCGACTGCAGGGAATTCATGTAGAGCAGCTTGCCCTCTGGGAGAACCATCACGCTGGCAGCGATGGAAAACAGCTGGATGACGCTGAGCAGCGCGGTCAGCGCCAGCGTGGGAAAGACCGCGTAGCGCAGTGCACACCAAATCAAGGCAGGTACCGGGAGCGCCAGCACACCAGGGCCACCGACCAGGATGGCGATCACCAAGGACAGGGCGAGCGAGATCGCTGGCAACACGGTCGCCCAGTCTTTCTGAATGGAGCGCAGGCGCTGCGCGAGCAGATGCCAGGACAGGTGGGGCGTCGGGGGGGCTGCCAGCATCACCGGCAGCAGCAGGATGTAGAGCGCCAGATCGCCATTGAACCAGTCCACCAGGCCGGCGAGCAGGCTGCGGTCGAACAGCACCGGGCTGGCCGCGCCGCCCGCGATGGCGCCAGCCGCGGCACTGGCCAGGCACACGGTGAGTACCGACAGAATGGTCCGGGGCTGCTTCAGGTGACGGGCATTCACCGGCAGAACACGGTTGGCGACGAAGTAACCCGCGGCCACGCCCACCATATTGGCTGTGTTCAGCCACAAGTTCATGGGCAGGCTGGTTCCCGCCAGGAAGTCGGCCCCCAGAAAGCCTGCATAGGCGCCCAGCCATCCTGCTGGCGTCGCCTTCTCCGGGTGTCGCAGCAGCATGCCCAGCAGCACGGCGTTGGCAGGCCAGAAGAGCGACAGCGGCCCCAGCAGCCGGGTCATGAGAGCAGCGAGGAGCGCGCACGGCACGACGATCACGGCTGCCCAGCAGAAGTCGCGCAAGGCCCGCACCCCAGCCGAAGCCAGCGGGAGCGAGCGCCCGGAATGGGCTTGTTGGGTGGGGAGCATCAGGGAAGACCTGAGAAATGCAGTGCGCAGGCAGATCGGATCGTTTGGAGTGGCTGGCCGAACGGTTGGCGGGATGGGAGCTGTGCCGTCGGGGTAGGCGCTGCGGTGGTCTTTCAGGTTTCCTTGCCAGCTTTCCCGGGCGAAGTCGGGCAAATGCAGGCAAGGGCGGGATGATAACCGATATTGTTACAATATGTCAATATCTTGGGTACTCTTGCCGTGATGGGCGCCGCAGTCCTCACTGTGTGCGTCGGGCCACGGTGTGCGTGCTCCGCACCCCCATGGGCACGCCGATGAGAAGGGCTCGTTAGCGACGTCTGTTCGAAGGTCGGGGCCCTCAGTCCAGATGGTCGCGCCCCAGCAGCAGCACCCCTGCGATGGGCGGAAGTGCGGAATGCATGCAACACGTGCGATACGCGTTTGCCGATGCAGGTCGGTGCTTTTCCTTCGCTGGCTGGTGGCTCGCAGTCGTTTCCGCGCAGCTGCCATGTGTCCGCGACGTAGGCGCGTGCCGACTTTGAGCCGGGCTCTGCGCTTTCCTTCCATCGCAAACGCCCGGCCTACGATGAAATTCTGATGCGAAGCCACTCCGGCGAGCACACCATCTCACGTCGAAAGGGTCAACAATGAACACCGATCAAATCAAGGGCGCTCTGAAAGATGCTGCGGGCAAGGTCCAGCAGAAGTCGGGTGAACTGATCGACAGTCCCGAGCAGCAGGCCAAGGGTGTTGCCAAGCAAGTCGAAGGCACTGCGCAGAAGAACTACGGCGACGCCAAGGAAAAGATCAAGGACGCCACGAAGTGAGGGACGGCCGCCAGGCTTAGCCTACTCAGGCCTTCCGATCTGCAGGCGATGAAGCCCCGGTGCGTGAGCCCCGGGGCTTTTGTTTGGGCGGGTGCTTCAAAGGCGACAGGCGTCTTGATCGTACGCGGCGTTGTAGAGCGCAGCATCGCGCGCGTTCTTTTCAGGCATATCTCCGAATGCTTCGTGCAGTCTGGGCTGCCCCATGCCAGCGATGCGGCGGGCGATGTCGTTGCGCTTGCGGGGTCGCCACCGGGTGCGCGACTCGCATCAGTGTTGTGTGAGGAGGTCCAGGCCCGCCCGGTCCGGCATGCCGGCTGGCCTCGGGTCGGGGCCTGTGCGCGCGTTACGCCGAACCCAGGCGGCCCAAGGCGAACACCGAATTGGGCACGCTGCTCGAGGGCAGCTGGGTGCGTACTGACCTGCGCGATTCGCTGCGCGGGCTGCGGCCTGCGTGCGCCACGTCTCTCACGGCTTGCACGCCCTGCTGTTTGAGCAGGTCGGCCACGGTGATGGACTGCAGGTATTCCTTCACGCGGGAGTGGAAGGAAGTCCACAGCTCCTCGGTCATCTCTGCCGAAGGCAGGTCGGTGGAGTCGTCTTCGGGCGCGGAGGCCTTGGTCGGGGGGCGCATCATGAATTTTTCGGACGCGGCGACGATTTCCGCGACGGACAGCTCCTGCGGCGCGCGCGTGAGCGTGTAGCCGCCGCCCGGTCCGCGGATGCTGGTGACGAGGCCCGCGCGGCGCAGGGCGCCGAAGATGTCTTCGAGGTAAGAAAGCGAAATGCCCTGACGGGTGCTGATGCCCGGCAGTGCGACGGGGCCGCCATGGGAGCGAAGTGCCAGATCGGTGATGGCGGTGACGGCCATCTTGCCTCGGGTGGTCAGACGCATGGTGAGGGACTCCTTTGAAGAGTTCGGTGCGCGCCCTCGAGGAGCTAAGCCTGTGGCCTCAGGGATTGATCGGCCAGGAGGAGCCCGTGAGGGCTCGATCTTGCGGATCAACACCGCCCGGAGCGCGCGAAAGACGAAAGGGGAAAGACGCGAGAGCCGGCGCACGTTGCCGTGCGCGGCAGGGGATGGCCTGGGGGCTACGGCGAGCGAGCGCCGGCCGCAGTCAGGCTGTGAGTGCGGAGCGGGGGGGTTTGCGCGGCGTGGCCGGCGCGTGCGAAGCGGCCTTCGCTTCGGCCCACTGCAGGGGCGGGTAGCTAGCGCTGGAACGGCTTACCAGGGCACGCAGCAGATTCACGTCGTCCGGCAGATCGTCGGCGTCGTCAAAGAGAGCGTGGCTGAGCGCAAGAGCTTCCGGTTCCGAGTCGTCGCTCGTGGCCTGGGCTGCAGACTGTGCCTGGGGAGCGAGCGTGTCACCGGCAGCAGCCTGCTGCGCGGCGGCTGCCTTGGCGGAGGCGAGGGCCGTGCTGCCCGCGCTGCCATGAGGGATAGGTGCAATGGGGGCGGACTTGCCCACGGCCGACACTCCTACACAGAGGAAGAAGTGAAGGGTGAAGACCGTGATAAACCACCGTAGCATCGTGGGTGAATTATAGCGAGGGGGTACCCGCCCCCTCTGGCTGTGCATCGACGACGAGTCGATAGCCTACGCCGGTTTCGGTCAACAGGTGCTGCGGCTGGGCCGGGTCGGCCTCCAGCTTGCGGCGCAGGTGGCCCATGTGGATACGGAGGTAATGGCTGCGATCGACATGGCCAGGCCCCCAGACTTCGGTGAGCAGCTGGCGCTGCGTCATCACCCGGCCGGCGTTGGCGGCCAGCACGGTAAGCATGCGGTATTCGATCGGTGTGAGATGCACGGGCTGGCCGGCGCGCAGCACAGTGCGCGCTGCCCGGTCGATTTCCACTTGGCCGAATGCGAACCGCGGCTGTGCGTCGGCCTGCCCTTCAGCCTGCCGGAGGCGGCGCAGGTTGGCACGCACCCGTGCCAGCAGTTCACCGGTGCCGAAGGGCTTGGTCAGGTAGTCGTCTGCGCCGGCATCCAGCGCCGCGATCTTGTCGGCCTCGTCGGAGCGAGCCGACAAAACGATGATGGTTGCGTGCGACCACGAGCGCGCGTCGCGCAGCAGGTCCAGCCCGTCGCCGTCGGGCAGGCCCAGGTCCAGCACCACCAGGTCGGGCTTGCGCGTGGCGACGGCGGCCAGGCCTGCCTGCACGGTGCCGGCCTCGTGCACCAGCCAGCCTTCGCTCTCCAGCGCGGCTCGCACGAAGCGGCGGATCTGGGGCTCGTCCTCGATGACGATCACGGTACGGGGGGATTGCATGGGGCTATTGTCCGATGAGACGCTCAGGCGTCTGCGGGCATGTAGGGTGGCTCGCGGCGCGGCAGGGTCAGGTGGAACTGCGCGCCGCCACCCTGTGCTGCATCGGCAGTGATGTCTCCGCCGTGAGCCCGGGCGATAGCCTTGCAGATCGCCAGGCCCAGCCCGACGCCGGGGATGGCCGATTCGGCATGGCCGCGCGTGAACTTGTCGAAGGGCGTGCGATCGGGGCCGCTGAGCGAGGGGGGCAGACCCGGGCCGTGGTCGCGCACCACCAGGTGCAGTTGGGTGGCGTCGGTCCAGGCGCGCAACTCGATCGGCGGAGCGCCGTACTTGGCGGCGTTCTCCAGCAGGTTGACCAGCACGCGCTCGATGAGCACGGCGTCGAATTCGACCAGGGGCAGATCGGCCGGTAGCTGCGTATGCACGGCCAGGCCGCCCAGCGCCGCCTGGCTGGCGCGGATGGACGAGCCCGCGACTTCCTCCACCGATTGCCAGTCGCGCCGCAGCTCGGGCGCGCCGCCGGGCAGGCCGCCGTCCAGCCGCGCCATGTCGAGCAGGTTGGTGACCAGCGCATGCAGAGCGCCGGCCTGCGCGACGATGGCCTGCGCCGTCTCCGCACACTGTTCGGCAGGCTGCCCTGGCAGCGATTCCGCCAGGCCGCGCAGGACGGTGAGCGGCGTGCGGATGTCGTGCGAGAGCGCGCCCAGAAGGGTATTGCGCAGGCGCTCCGATTCCATCTCGACCACGGCCTGCTGCGCGATTTCCACGTAGTGCACGCGTTCCAGCGCGATGGCGATCTGGCGGCACAGCGTATCCAGTTGCTGCGCATGCTCGGGCACGGCGAGCATGCCCGGCTCGGGCAGGGTGAGCGCCGCTACGCCGCGCACGCGCATGGGCGCGGCCAGTGGCACATAGCGCCACGGCTGGGCCGACAGGGTGGCCGTGCCAAGACCCGCAGGCTCGGCATGGGCGAACGCCCATTCGGCCACGCTCGCATCCCAGCCCGGCGGCGCAGGTTGGGGCTGGGTCAGGCGGTCGCCGGCATCGGTGCGCATCACCCGTGCCTGGCCGCCGAAATACGTGCTGATGGCCTGTTCGCCCAGCTGTACCACCTGCTGGCTTTCCAGCGCGCCCGAGAGTTCGCGGGTCAGGTCGAACAAGGACTGTGTGCGCCGCTCGCGTTCGGCGGCCACGGCGGCTGAGGAGCGCAGTCCGGCGGTAAGCTGGCCAATCAGCAGCCCCACCGCCAGCATCACGGCGAAGGTGACAAGGTATTGGGCGTCGCTCACGGCGAAAGAGCTGCGCGGCGGCACGAAGAAGTAGTCGAATGCCATGACGTTGAGAAATGCCGCCAGTGCCGCCGGGGTGCGGCCCCAGCGCAGCGCCACGCCCACCACGCCCAGCAGGAAGAGCATCACGATGTTGACCAGGTCCAGCGTGTCGTCGAGCGGCTGCGTTGCCATGGTCAGCGCCATGCTGACCAGGGTGGCCCAGAGAAAGGCGGCGGCTTCGGGGCGCCGCCGGGCCGCTGCGGCGGATGTGATGGCCGCCACCGTGCGTGGCAGGCTGCGATGCTGGGAGGCGGGGGCGACCTGCACGATGTCCACCGACGGCACCCGTCGTACCAGTTGTGCCTGCAGGCGAGCGCCCGCCCAGCGCCGCCGCCAGGCTGGAGCGCCGCTGCCGCCCCGGCCCAGCACCAGGGTGGCGCAATTGAGCCGCCCGGCCTGCTCGGCCAGCCCCTCGGCCACGCTGGGAGCGGTATGCACCGCGGTCTCCGCCCCCAAGCCTTGGGCGAGTTGCAGCGTGGCCAGGGCCTGTTCGCGCTGGGCCGCCGGCAGGCGGCGCTGCGGCGTTTCCACATGGATGGCATGCCAGCGCACGTTGAGCTGGCCGGCCAGCCGGGCGGCGGTGCGCACCGTCTGCGCGGCGGCCGGCTGGCCGCCCACGGCCACCAGCAGCGCGCCTGAGGTGTTCCAGGCCTGTGCCGTGGCGCTGCTGCCCGAATGCTCGACGCGCCAGTCGCGCATGTCGTCTTCCACATGCTCTGCGGTGCGCCGCAGGGCGATCTCGCGCAGCGCTATCAGGTTGCCGGTGCGAAAGAAGTTGCGCGCCGCCTGCTGTGCCTGGGCGGGCAGGTAGACCTTGCCGGCCTTCAGGCGGGCCTGCAGCTCGTTGGGGGTAACGTCCACCAGCACGACTTCGGCCGCGTCGTCCAGCACCGCATCCGGCACGGTTTCATGCACGCGGATGCCGGTGATCGTGCCCACCGTGCCGTTGAGGCTTTCCAGGTGCTGAACGTTCAGGGCGGTCCACACGTCGATGCCTGCGGCGAGCAGCTCCTGCACGTCCTGCCAGCGCTTGGCGTGGCGCGAGCCGGGTGCGTTGGAATGCGCGAGCTCGTCCACCAACAGCACCTGGGGGCGGGCGGCGAGGGCGCCGTCCAGATCCAGCTCGTGCAAGACGCGGCCCCGGTAGGGCACGGCGCGTAGCGGCAGCACGGGCAGGCCATCGAGCAGCGCGGCGGTTTCGGCGCGGCCGTGGGTTTCGATCACGCCGATGCGCACGTCGCGACCCGCCTGGCGCTCGCGTTGGGCCGCGCTCAGCATGGACCAGGTCTTGCCAACGCCGGCGTTGGCGCCGAAGTAAATGCGCAGCCGGCCCGGCCGGTCCTCGTCGGATTCGGCGCGCAGCTGGGCGATCAGGGCATCGGGGTCGGGTCGTTCCAGTTCGGGCATGGGGCGTGATGATGGCTCGGAGCCGGGTGACGATAGCTCAAGGGGACCCAGCGACGGGGAAGGCGTGGGCGGGGTGGGCCGCAAGGCCGCAGACCGCCCGCCCGCTCCGCGGGCCTGCTGGGCGGAGTGCATGCGGGCGGTAGCGCCGTCCGGCGAAGGCGGCCAAGGCACTCAAGGTGTGCGCGGCGTGCCCAGGGCAAGGTTCAGCGCCAGCACGTTCACGCGCGGCTCGCCCAGCAGGCCCCAGAGCGGTGCCTCGGTGTTCTTTTCGATCAGGGTCTGCACGGTGGCTTCGGGCAGGCCGCGCAGGCGCGCCACGCGGGCGGCCTGGTAGCGGGCGGCGGCCGGGCTGATGTGCGGGTCCAGGCCGCTGGCCGAAGCCGTGACCAGATCGACCGGCACGGGCGCGGTGTTGCCCGGATCGGCTTCGCGCAGGGCCTGCACGCGGGCTTGCACGGCCTCGGTGAGGGCCGGGTTCAGCGGGCCCTGGTTGGAGCCGCCCGAGGCGCTGCCGTTGTAGGGCATGGGCGCGGTGGCCGAGGGCCGGCTCCAGAAATTGCGCGGGTCGGAGAACGGCTGGCCGATGAGCGCGGAGCCCACGGTCTGGCCGCCTCGCTCCAGCAGGCTGCCCTGCGCCTGCCACGGAAAGAGCGCCTGGGCGGCCCCGGTGACGGCGGCAGGGTAGAGCAGGCCGGTGAGGGCGCTGAGGCAGGCCAGCAGCACCAGGGCCGGGCGCAGGAGGGTGTTGAACATCGAGGTCATGATGGTTTGAATCCTTTCAGGCCAGGCCGGCTGCCACCAGCAGCAGGTCGATCAGCTTGATGCCGATGAACGGCACGACGAGTCCGCCCAGGCCGTAGATGGCCAGGTTGCGGCGCAGCAGCGCGGCGGCGCCCACGGGGCGGTAGCGCACGCCCTTCAGGGCCAGCGGGATCAGGAACACGATCACCAGCGCGTTGAAGATCACCGCCGACAGGATGGCCGACGAGGGGCTGGCCAGCCGCATGAGGTTGAGCGCGTCGAGCTGCGGATAGGTCGCGGCGAAGAGCGCCGGCACGATGGCGAAGTACTTGGCCACGTCGTTGGCGATGGAGAAGGTGGTGAGCGAGCCGCGCGTCATCAGCATCTGCTTGCCGGTTTCCACCACCTCCAGCAGTTTGGTGGGATTGGAGTCCAGGTCCACCATGTTGGCGGCCTCCTTGGCCGCCTGCGTGCCGCTGCCCATGGCCACGGCCACGTCGGCCTGGGCCAGCGCGGGGGCGTCGTTGGTGCCGTCGCCGGTCATGGCGACAAGGTGGCCTTCAGCCTGGTACTTGCGGATGCGGGCGAGCTTGTCCTCGGGCGTCGCCTCGGCCAGGAAGTCGTCCACGCCGGCCTCGGCGGCGATGGCGGCGGCGGTGAGCCGGTTGTCGCCGGTGATCATCACCGTCTGGATGCCCATGCGGCGCAGCTCGGCGAAGCGCTCGCGGATGCCGGCCTTGACCACGTCCTTGAGTTCCACGATGCCCAGCACGCGGGCGCCTTCGGCCACGGCCAGCGGCGTGCTGCCGCGCCGGGCCACGTCGTCGGCCGCGGCGCGCACGGCGGCGGGCACCTGGCCGCCCAGGGCCTCGACATGGCGGCACACGGCCTGCACGGCGCCCTTGCGCACGGCGGTGGGGGCCGCGCCGGCGGATTGCGCGGGCAGGTCGATGCCGCTCATGCGCGTCTGCGCGGTGAACGGCACGAACACGGCGCTTTCGGGCGCATCGGCCCGCACGCCGCCCTCGTGGGCCAGGGTGACGATGCTGCGGCCCTCGGGCGTTTCGTCGGAGAGGGAGGCCAGCAGCGCGGCGCGGGCCAGCGCGGCGCTGTCGCAGCCCGGCGCGGGCACGAAGGCGCTGGCCTGGCGGTTGCCGTGGGTGATGGTGCCGGTCTTGTCCAGCAGCAGCACGTCCACGTCGCCGGCGGCCTCGACGGCGCGGCCCGAGGTGGCGATCACGTTGGCCTGCATCATGCGGCTCATGCCGGCCACGCCCACGGCCGACAGCAGGCCGCCGATGGTGGTCGGGATCAGGCAGACGAGCAGCGCGATCAGCGAGGTCAGCGGCACGGCGCCGCCCGCGCCCGCCGCATGCACGCTGAAGAGCGAGAAGGGCAGCAGCGTGGCGGTGACCACCAGGAAGACGATGGTCAGCGCCACCAGCAGGATGGTGAGCGCGATCTCGTTGGGCGTCTTCTGCCGGCGTGCGGCCTCGACCATGCTGATCATGCGGTCGAGGAAGGACTCGCCCGGGTTCACGGCGATGCGCACCACCAGCCAGTCCGACAGCACGCGGGTGCCGCCCGTGACGGCGGAGAAGTCGCCGCCCGATTCGCGCACCACGGGGGCCGATTCGCCGGTGATGGCGCTTTCGTCCACCGAGGCCACGCCGTCCAGCACCTCGCCGTCCAGCGGGATCACGTCGCCGGTCTCCACCATCACCACGTCGCCGCGGCGCAGGTCGCTGGCCTGCGCGGGCAGCCAGTTGCGGTCAGCCGTGGGCCAGTTGGCGGACTTGAGCTTCTTGGCCCAGGTGTCCTTGCGCAGGCCCTTGAGCGATGCCGCCTGGGCCTTGCTGCGGCCTTCGGCCAGCGCTTCGGCGAAGTTGGCGAAGAGAACCGTGAACCACAGCCCCAGCGCCACGGCCAGGATGAAGTTCGGCGACAGGCCGCTGGCCTGGGCCGCGGCTGGCGCTGCCAGGGCCTGGGCCCAGAGCAGCGTGGTCATGATGCTGCCGACATACACGACGAACATCACCGGGTTGCGCCATTGCGCTGCAGGGTTCAGCTTGACGAAGGCGCCGCGCAGGGCCGGAGCCAGCAGCGCCGTGTCCATCAGCGAGCGCGTGGAGGAAGAGGGCACCGACGGTGCCTGGGAAGAAGGGGTTTGCATGATTGTCTTTCCGTGGGGCGGCTGCGACTCAGCGGGCGGGCCAGAGCATCAGGTGTTCGACCATCGGCCCCAGAGCCAGCGATGGCACGTAGTTCAGCAGGCCCACCAGCAGCACGACGGCCACCAGCAGCGCCACGAAAAGCGGGCCGTGCGTGGGCAGGGTGCCGCCGGTGACGGGCAGCCGCTGCTTGGCCGCCAGCGAGCCGGCGATGGCCAGCACCGGCACGATCATTCCGAAGCGGCCCAGCCACATCGCCAGGCCCAGCAGCGTGTTGTAGAAGGGCGTGTTGGCTGACAGGCCGGCGAAGGCGCTGCCGTTGTTGTTGGCCGCCGATGTCAGCGCGTAGAGCACTTCGGAGAAGCCGTGCGGGCCGGGGTTGGCGATGCCGGCGGTGCCCGCACCCACGCTCACGGCCACGGCCGTGCCCAGCAGCACCACGATGGGCGTGATCAGGATGGCCAGCGAGACGAGCTTCATCTCGCGCACCTCGATCTTCTTGCCCAGGTATTCCGGCGTGCGGCCGATCATCAGGCCGGCGATGAACACGGCCAGGATGGCGAACACCAGCATGCCGTAGAGCCCGCTGCCCACGCCGCCGAAGACCACTTCGCCCAGCTGCATCAGCACCATGGGCACCATGCCGCCCAGCGGGGTGAGCGAATCGTGCATGGCCGTGACGGCACCGCACGAGGCGGCCGTGGTGATGGCGGTGAACAGCGCGGTGGCGTCGATGCCGAAGCGCACTTCCTTGCCCTCCATGTTGCCGCCGCTCGACCAGGCGCTTGCCGCCTGGTCCACGCCCAGCTTGCCCAGCAGCGGGTTGCCCGCCTGCTCGGCCGCCGTGAGGGCGACCACCGCCGCCACGAACAGCACCGTCATGGCCGCCAGCAGCGCCCAGCCCTGGCGCTCGTCGCCCACCAGGCGGCCGAACGTGAGGCACAGCGCGGCCGGGATCAGGAAGATCGCCAGCATCTGCACGAAGTTGGTCAGCGCCGTGGGGTTCTCGTAAGGGTGGGCCGAGTTGGCGTTGAAGAAGCCCCCCCCGTTGGTGCCGAGCATCTTGATCGCCTCCTGCGAGGCGACCGGGCCCATGGAGAGTGTCTGCTGGTGCGTCTGTACGCTGTCGGTCACCGGTGCGCCCTTGGCGTCCAGCACCGGCTGGCCTGCGGCGTCCATGCGTGGCACCTGGTAGGTGGTGGTTTCCAGCGTGGTCACTCTGGCGTCAGGCTTGAAGTTCTGGATCACGCCCTGGCCGGCGAACACCAGCGCGATGGCGAAGGACAGCGGCGCCAGCACCCACAGGGTGATGCGCGTCACGTCGGCCCAGAAGTTGCCCACCAGGCCCTGGCTGTCGGACTGGCGGCCGGCAAAGGCGCGGGTGAGCGCGAAGGCGACGGCGATGCCGGTGGCGGCCGACAGGAAGTTCTGCACCGTCAGGCCGAGCATCTGCGTGAGATGGCTCATGGTGGACTCGCCCGCGTAGCCCTGCCAGTTGGTATTGGTCACGAAGCTCACCGCCGTGTTGAACGCCGAATCGGGCGCGACGGCGGGCATGTTCATGGGGTTGAGCGGCAGGCGGTTCTGCAGGCGCTGCAGGCCGTAGAGCAGCAGCGTGCCCGCGCCGTTGAAGGCCAGCAGGCAGAGCGCATAGCGCTGCCAGGACATGCCCGCATCGGGCTGCACGCCGGCCAGGCGGTACAGAGGGGCTTCGATGCGCTGCAGCAGGCGCGGCAGGCGGCCGGCGCAGAGGGCGGCGAGCGCACGCGACAGCGGCCAGGCCAGCAGTACCAGCGCGGCAAGGAACGAGGCCAGCAGGCCCCAGGCTGATGCTTGCATCTCAGAACTCCTCGGCGCAGATCAGCGCGAAGACCAGGTAGGCGAAGAGCAGCACGGCCACCATGCCGGCCAGCCCGTAGAGCACGTCGATATTCATTGCGCCCGCTCCGTGTTGTGCGGCCATGCGGCGCGGTGCAGCCACAGCGCGGCTTCGGCCGTCGCCACCCACAGCGCCGCGATTGCGGCGATCCAGAGCCAGTCCATCGAATCACTCCCGTTGTCAGACATGGCGGCGATTCTGGAAATTCGGGTGCAAAGACGGTGCAGAGACTCGCGGGCCGGGTGTATAGAAAGCGTAAAGATCGGCGCCCGCTCCGCTTTTTGTAGCGCATTGCGCAGGTAGAACAAGGGCTGTGGCCGCAACGAGTCGGGGACACCCGGCATGTGCCGGGCTGGGCGGGCCGTCATCCCGCGTAGATGCCTATACAGGTTGGCCCATCTCTTGCGTGCCCATGGGCTGGCCGCGCCGCGATGCACCCCTTCGGTGCGTCGTATGCAGGTGCGGTGGCCGGGTTTTGCGGGACGCTTGCGCGTTTACCCTGTATAGACAGGGAGGCGCGGCGCGCATCATTCCGGCGCACGGAGTTTCCCCACATTCATGAACGAGGAGCAGTCAGATGGACCGAAAGATGGGTTGCAAGGTGGCGTCTCTGGTGGCGACAGCTGCGTGGCTGCTGTGCGCAGCCACGGCGGCGCAGGCGGAGGACACGAAGATCGCGCTGGGCATGTCAGGCTGGACGGGCTTCGCACCGCTGACGCTGGCCGACAAGGCCGGCATCTTCAAGAAGAACGGCCTGGACGTGGAGCTGAAGATGATTCCGCAGAAGGACCGGCATCTGGCGCTGGCCTCCAAGGCCATCCAGTGCGCCGCGACCACGGTGGAAACGCATGTGGCCTGGAACACCAACGGCGTGCCCATCGTGCAGATCTTCCAGATGGACAAGTCCTACGGCGCCGACGGCCTTGCCGTGCGCAACGACATTAAGAGCTTTGCCGACCTCAAGGGCAAGACCGTCGCCGTGAGCGCGCCGGGCACCGCGCCGTACTTTGGCCTGGCCTGGATGCTGTCCAAGAACGGCATGAGCCTGAAGGACGTGAAGACCGTATCGCTGGAGCCGCAGCCGGCCGCCCAGTCCTTCGTCGCGGGCCAGAACGATGCGGCCATGACCTATGAGCCCTACCTGTCCACCATCCGCGCCAACCCGCAGGCCGGCAAGATCCTGGCTACCACCATTGAATACCCGATGGTGATGGACACCGTGGGCTGCGCGCCTGACTGGCTCAAGGCCCATCCCAAGGCCGCTCAGGCGCTCGCGCAGTCGTACTTCGAGGCGCTCGAGATGATCAAGGCCGAGCCGGCCAAGGCCAACGAGATCATGGGCGCCGCCGTCAAGCAGACGGGCGAGGCCTTCGCCAAGTCGTCCGCCTATCTCCGCTGGCAGGACAAGGCCGCCAACCAGAAGTTCTTCGCGGGCGAGCTGCAGCAGTTCATGAAGGATGCGGGCACGATCCTGCTGGAGGCCGGCGTGGTGCGCAAGCAGCCCGAGAACTTCGGCGCCATGTACGACGACAGCTTCATCAAATGAGCTGAGATGGATTGCCGAGCCCTGCCGTGGAGACCCGTCCGATGAGCCGAACGATGGGCGCCATGCCCGCCGAAACCCCCGCCGCGCCGCCGGCCGTCCCGCAGCGCCGCCGCGCGCTGCGCCCGCTGGAGCCCGTTGGCCGCCACGCGCGCTGGCTGCTCGGCGCCGCGTTCTTCCTGCTGTTCGTCGCTGTCTGGGCGGTGGCTACGCTGGGCGGCTACGTATCGCCGACCTTCCTTGCCAGTCCCGTCACCATGGTGCAGGAAGGCTGGCTGCTGTTCACGCAGTTCGGTTTCCTGCACGACATCGGCATGACGGTGTGGCGTGTGCTGGGCGGCTTCATCCTGGCCGCGATCGTCGCCGTGCCGCTGGGCATCGCCATGGGCGCGCACAAGGGTGTGGAGGCCTTCCTGGAGCCTTTCGTCTCGTTCTGCCGCTACCTGCCGGCGTCGGCCTTCATCCCGCTGCTTATCCTCTGGGCGGGCCTGGGCGAGCTGCAGAAGCTGCTGGTGATCTTCATCGGCTCGGTGTTCCAGATCATCCTGATGGTGGCCGTCATCGTCGGCAATGCCCGCAAGGACCTGGTCGAGGCCGCCTACACCCTGGGCGCCACGCCCACGGGCATCGTGCGCCGCGTGCTGATTCCCGGCGCGGCGCCCGACATCGCCGAGACGCTGCGGCTGGTGCTGGGCTGGGCCTGGACCTACGTGATCGTGGCCGAACTGATTGGCTCCTCCTCCGGCATCGGCCACATGATCACCGACAGCCAGGCCTTGCTGAACACCGGGCAGATCATCTTCGGCATCATCGTCATCGGCCTGATCGGGCTGGTGTCGGACTTCCTCTTCAAGGCGATCAACCGCCGCCTCTTCGCCTGGAGCACCATCTGATGAGCGAGTTGATGATCCAGGGTGTCTCGCGCACCTTCACCTCGGCCAAGGGCCCGGCCACGCAGGCCCTGCTGCCGGTCGATTTCCACGTGGCCGACAACGACTTCGTCACCATCCTGGGCCCGTCGGGCTGCGGCAAATCGACCATGCTGCGCATCGTGGCGGGGCTGGATCAGCCCACCAGCGGCCGCGTGCTGCTCGACGGCCGGCCGGTCGAGGGCCCGGGCGCCGACCGGGGCATGGTGTTCCAGAGCTACACGCTGTTCCCCTGGCTCACCATCGAGCAGAACATCCGCTTCGGCCTGCGCGAGCGGGGCATGCCGGAGGCGCAGCAGAAGGAGCGCGCCGCGTACTTCATCGCCAAGGTGGGGCTGCGCGGCTTCGAGCAGCACTTTCCCAAGCAGCTCTCGGGCGGCATGCAGCAGCGCACGGCCATCGCCCGCGCGCTGGCCAACGATCCCAAGATCCTGCTCATGGACGAGCCCTTCGGCGCGCTCGACAACCAGACCCGTGTGCTCATGCAGGAGCTGCTGCTGGGCATCTGGGAGGCCGAGCGCAAAACGGTGATGTTCGTCACCCACGACATCGACGAGGCCATCTTCATGGCCAGCCGCGTGGCGGTGTTCAGCGCCCGCCCGGGGCGCATCAAGACCGAGATCGCGGTCGATCTGCCGCACCCGCGCCACTACACGCTGAAGACCTCGCCCGAGTTCATGGCGCTCAAGGCCCGGTTGACGGAGGAGATCCGCGCCGAGTCGCTGGCGGCCGAGGCGCATTGATACAGTCCCGCGCCATGACGACGCCGACCTCCAACCGCAAGCGAGCCGCCCCCAGAGCGGGCACTACCCGCGCGAACCCGCGCACTGCCGCAGTGGCTGCGGCCCCGGCCGCCGAGCCCGCGTTGGCGCTCTACCAGCAGATCAAGGACCACATCGCCCGCCGCATCCAGGACGGCTCCTGGCGCGCGGGCGACCGCCTGCCTTCCGAGAACGAGCTGGTGCAGCAGTTCGGCATGTCGCGCATGACCGTGAACCGCGCGCTGCGCGACCTGGTGGAGCAGGGCCGCATCGTGCGCGTGGCGGGCGTGGGCAGCTTCGTGGCCGAAGCCAAGCCGCAGTCCACTCTGCTGCAGATCGCCAACCTGGCCAGCGAGATCCGCCAGCGCGGCCACGACTACCGCTGCGACGTGCTGACGGTGGAGCGCGTGGCAGCGCCGCTGGACATCGCCGCCGCGCTGGACCTGCGCACGGGCGAGTCGGTGTTCCATGCCGTCTGCGTGCACCGCGAAGACGGCGTGCCGGTGCAGCTGGAAGACCGCTACGTGAACCCGCGCATGGTGCCGCAGTTCGGCGCGCAGGACTTCACCCAGCTGCAGCCCTCCGAATACCTGGTGCGCAACGTGCCGTTCGACCAGATGGAGCATGTCGTCGATGCCGTGCTGCCCACCGCCGAGCAGGCCCGCCTGCTCGACATGGCGCCGGCCGATCCCTGCCTGCTGCTCACGCGCCGCACCTGGTCGCGCGGCGTGCCGGTCACGCTGGTGCGCTGCCTGCACCCAGGCGCCCGCTACCGGCTGGGCAGCCGCATCCGGTCCGACGGGCAGGCGGTGGTGGGGTAGCGGGGCGGTGAAAATTGCCGTCAACCTGTCTATACAAGTTGGCGGCTTCATGATCCAATTCGCGCATCGGGTGGCTTTAGAGCCGCTTTATTTTTCTCGATCTACTTGTCTATACAGGATCAACCGATGACAGCTGCAACCCCCTTCACGCTGTGCCCCGGCCAGGTCTCCCTGGCCCAGCTGCGCACCATTGCCGCCGGCGGCGTGCGGCTGGTGCTGGATGCCTCCGCCCTGGCCGGCATGCAGGCCGCCCAGGCCACCGTGGACCGCATCGTGGCCGAGGACCAGGTGGTGTATGGCATCAACACCGGCTTCGGCAAGCTCGCCAGCACCAAGATCGCCCACGACCGGCTGGCCGAGCTGCAGCGCAACCTCGTGCTCTCGCACAGCGTGGGCACGGGCGATCCGCTGCCGGACGACGTGGTGCGCATGGTGCTGGCCACCAAGGCCGTGAGCCTGGCGCGGGGTCATTCGGGCGTGCGCCCGGCGCTGGTCGATGCGCTGCTGGCGCTGGCCAATGCCGACGTGCTGCCGGTCATTCCCGCCAAGGGCTCGGTGGGCGCGTCGGGCGATCTGGCGCCGCTCGCGCACCTGGCCTGCGTGTTGATCGGGGAGGGCGCGGCCAAGGTGGGCGGCCAGGTCGTCTCCGGGCGCGAGGCCATGGCTGCCGTGGGACTGGAGCCCTTCGTGCTCGGCCCCAAGGAGGGCCTGGCGCTGCTCAACGGCACGCAGGTCTCCACCGCGCTGGCGCTGGCGGGCCTGTTCGCGGCCGAGAGCGTGTTCGCGGCCGGGCTGGTGTCGGGCTGCCTCACGCTCGAAGCCATCAAGGGCTCGGTCAAGCCCTTTGATGCGCGCATCCACGAAGCACGGGGCCAGGCCGGCCAGATCGCGGTGGCAGCGGCGGTACGCGCACTGCTGGAAGGCAGCGCCATCGACCCTTCCCACCCGAACTGCGGCCGCGTGCAGGACCCGTATTCCATCCGCTGCGTGCCGCAGGTCATGGGCGCCTGCCTGGACAACCTGGCGCATGCCGCCCGCGTGCTGCGCATCGAGGCCAATGCCGCATCGGACAATCCGCTGGTCTTCACCGACACAGGCGAGGTGATCTCCGGCGGCAACTTCCACGCCGAGCCGGTCGCCTTCGCGGCGGACATCGTCGCACTGGCGCTGTCGGAGATCGGTGCCATTTCGGAGCGCCGCCTCGCGCTCCTGCTGGATACGGGCCTGTCGGGCCTGCCGGCCTTCCTGATCCGCGACAGCGGCGTCAATTCCGGTTTCATGATCGCCCAGGTCACGGCCGCGGCTCTGGCCGCCGAGAACCAGTGCCTCGCCCACCCCAGCAGCGTGACCAGCCTGCCGACCTCGGCCAACCAGGAAGACCACGTCTCCATGGCCACCTACGCCGCCCGCCGCCTGCTGGACATGGCGCGCAACACGGCAGTGATCGTCGGCATCGAGGCCATGGCCGCTGCGCAGGGCATGGAGTTCGACCGCAGCCTCAAATCCTCGCCGCTGATCGAAGGCCAGTTCGCCGCCATCCGCGAGCGCGTGGCCTTCCTGGAGCAGGACCGCTACCTCGCGCCCGACATCGAGGCCGTGCGCCTCTGGGCCAGCACATCGGCGTGGCCCGCGCCGCTCGCGGCCTGCCTGCCCAGCTTCCAGTAAGCCACCCGACCCCGCACACCAACGCCCAAGGAGCGATGCCATGAACGCCAACGACGCCATCCTGTCCGCCGCCACCGCAGCCGACCCCCGCCACGACCCCACGCGCGTCATCCGCGCGCCACGCGGCAGCCAGCTGCACTGCAAGAACTGGCTGGCCGAAGCCGCCTGGCGCATGCTGCAGAACAACCTGGACCCGGACGTGGCCGAGAACCCGCAGTCGCTGGTGGTCTATGGCGGCATCGGCCGCGCGGCGCGCAACTGGGAGTGCTTCGACCAGATCCTGGCATCGCTCAAAACCCTGGAGGCCGACGAATCCCTGCTGATCCAGTCCGGAAAGCCCGTGGGCGTGTTCAAGACGCACGAGAACGCGCCCCGCGTGCTGCTGGCCAATTCCAACCTGGTCCCGAAGTGGGGCACGTGGGAGCACTTCAACGAGCTGGACCGCAAGGGCCTCTTCATGTACGGCCAGATGACGGCCGGCAGCTGGATCTACATCGGCGCCCAGGGCATCGTGCAGGGCACGTTCGAGACCTTCGTCGAAGCCGGCCGCCAGCATTACGGCAACGACCTGTCGGGCCGCTGGATCCTCACCGCAGGCCTGGGCGGCATGGGCGGCGCGCAGCCCCTGGCCGGCGTGCTGGCGGGGGCCTGCGTGCTGGCCGTCGAATGCAAGCAAAGCAGCATCGACTTCCGCCTGCGCACGCGCTACGTGGACAAGCAGGCCAAGGACATCGACGACGCGCTGGCGCTCATCGCCCACCACACGGCCCGGGGCGAGGCGGTGTCGATCGCGCTGCTGGGCAACGCGGCCGAAGTGCTGCCCGAGCTGGTGAAGCGCGCCCGCGCCGGCGGCCCCAAGCCCGACATCGTGACCGATCAGACCTCCGCGCACGACCTCATCAACGGCTACCTGCCCGTGGGCTGGAGCGTGGAGCAATGGCAGGCCGCAGCCGCCGACCCGGTCCAGCATGCCCGCCTGAAGAAGGCCGCGGCCCAGGGCTGCGCCGCGCACGTGCAGGCCATGCTCGACTTCCAGGCCATGGGCATTCCCACGGTGGATTACGGCAACAACATCCGCCAGGTGGCTTTCGACGAGGGCGTGAAGAACGCCTTCGACTTCCCCGGCTTCGTGCCGGCCTACATTCGCCCGCTGTTCTGCGAGGGCAAGGGCCCCTTCCGCTGGGTGGCGCTCTCGGGCGACCCGGAAGACATCTACAAGACCGACGCCAAGATCAAGGAGCTGTTCCCCGAGAACAAGCACACCCACCGCTGGCTGGACATGGCCCGCGAACGCATCGCCTTCCAGGGCCTGCCTGCGCGCATCTGCTGGCTGGGCCTGGGCGAGCGCCACAAGGCCGCGCTGGCCTTCAACGAGATGGTGAGGAACGGCGAGCTCAAGGCGCCGATCGTCATCGGCCGCGACCATCTGGACACCGGCTCCGTCGCCAGTCCCAACCGCGAGACCGAGGCGATGAAGGACGGCACCGACGCGGTGAGCGACTGGCCGCTGCTCAACGCGCTGCTCAACACCGCCGGCGGCGCCACCTGGGTCAGCCTGCACCACGGCGGCGGCGTGGGCATGGGCTATTCGCAGCATGCCGGCGTGGTCATCGTGGCCGACGGCACGGATGAAGCCGCCGCGCGCCTGGCCCGCGTGCTGTGGAACGACCCGGCCACCGGCGTGATGCGCCATGCCGACGCGGGCTACGACATCGCCATCGCCACCGCGAAGAAACATCACCTGCATCTGCCGATGGTGAAGTGATGCGGGCTGCCTTGCCCCCAGCCGAAGGGTTGCAGCGCTTCGACCTGACCGCCATCGCGCCCATGCCCTGGAAGAACGGCGGCGGCGCCACGCGCGAGATCGTCTGCTGGCCGCCCGGCGCGGGGCTGGAGCGCTTCGGCTGGCGCGTGAGTGTCGCCAGCATCGACCGATCGGGCCCGTTCTCGGCCTTCCCTGGCGTGGAGCGCGAGATCATGCTGCTGGCCGGCGACGGCGTGCGGCTGCAGGGCCCCGGCATCGACCACCGGCTGGATAGCCCCGGGCAGCCCTTCGTTTTCGCAGGCGAACTGCCGCTGGACTGCACGCTGCTGGGCGGCGCCTCCACCGATTTCAATCTCATGCGCCGCCGCGATGCCTGGACGGGCCGTATCGAGATCCTGGGCCATGCCGTGACGCCTGGCAGCACGGCTGCCGGCCTGTGCATGGTGCTTTCGGGTGCGTGGCGCGATGCTGCGGGTGAAGAACTGGGTCCGGGGCAGGGGCTCTGGTGGAGCGCGCCGGCGCCGCAGGCCGGCGGGCTGGTGCCCGTGCCCGGAACCGAGCCGCGGCTGGCCTGGATCGGCCTGGCGCCCGTCTTGCCATCAAAATGCCCACCAGCGACCATGGAAAGCGCTCCTCTAGCTATGGAATCAATAGCATGAACGATTGGAGAATCTCACCCCAGCCGCCCGCGAGCCTGCCCAGCGCCGACGGTGTCTGGACCGATCTGCGACTGGCGCCCGGTCTGGCTCTGCCCGATGTGGCCGTGCCCGAAGGTGCTGCGGCCTGCGTGGTAGTGGAGGGCGGCCGGGTGGGCTGGGTCGGCCCCGCCACCGCCCTGCCGGCGGCCTATGCTGAGTGGCCACGCCATGCGGGCGCCGGTCTGCTCGCCACGCCGGGGCTGGTGGATTGCCACACCCATCTGATCTATGGCGGCCACCGCGCGAACGAATTCGCCATGCGGCTGGCGGGCGCCAGTTACGAAGAGGTGGCCCGGGCGGGCGGCGGCATCGTCTCGTCCGTGAAGGCCACGCGCGCGGCGACCGAGGACGAGCTGGTCGCCCAGGCCCTGCCGCGGCTGCAGGCGCTGCTGGACGAGGGCGTGTGCGCCATCGAGATCAAGTCCGGCTACGGCCTTGCGCTGGAGCACGAACGCAAGCAGCTGCGCGCGGCGCGCCGCCTGGGTGAGATCACCGGCGTCACTGTGCGCACCACCTTCCTGGGCGCGCATGCGCTGCCGCCCGAATATGCCGGCCGCAGCCAGGACTACATCGACGTGGTCTGCCGCGAGATGCTGCCCGCGCTGGCGGCAGAGGGCCTGGTGGATGCGGTGGACGTGTTCTGCGAGCGCATCGCCTTCAGCCTGGCCGAGACCGAACAGGTCTTCCAGGCCGCACAGGCGCTGGGCCTGCCCGTCAAGCTGCATGCCGAGCAGCTTTCCGACATGGGCGGCGCGCAGCTCGCGGCGCGCTACGGGGCGCTCTCGTGCGACCACATCGAGCACCTGTCGGCCGAAGGCATTGCGGCGATGAAGGCGGCGGGCACGGTGGCCGTGCTGCTGCCCGGCGCCTACTACACGCTGCGCGACACGCAATTGCCGCCCATCCAGGCGCTGCGCGAGGCGGGCGTGCCCATGGCCGTCTCCACCGACCACAACCCGGGCACCTCGCCCGCGCTGAGCCTGCGGCTCATGGCCAACATGGCCTGCACGCTGTTCCGGCTCACGGTGCCCGAGGCGCTGGCCGGCATCACCACCCACGCCGCGCGCGCCCTGGGCCTGGAGGGAACGCACGGCCTCATCGCCGCCGGCCGCCCGGCCGACTTCGTGCTCTGGCCGGTGCAGGAGGCCGCCGAGCTGGCCTACTGGTTCGGCCAGGGCGCCGCCCACACCATCGTGCGCCAGGGCCGCATCGCCAAGGGGGCCGGCGCATGAGCGGCTTCCTGGCCGCCCTCGCGCAGGTAGTGGGCGCCGATGGCGTGCAGACCGGCGACGCCATTCCCCCGCGCCACCGCACCGACTGGAGCGGCGCGGCCCCGGTGCAGCCGCTGGCCCTGGTACGCCCGCGCAGCACCGAGCAGGTCAGCGCCGTGCTGGCGCTCTGCACCGCGCATCGCGTGCCCGTGGTGCCCCAGGGCGGGCTGACGGGCCTGGCCGGTGCCGCCGTGCCCTGCGCGCAGGGCATCGTGCTCTCGCTGGACCGCATGCAGACCATCGAAGCCGTGGATGCGCGCGCCGCCACGCTCACCTGCCAGGCCGGCGCCACCGTGCAGTCGGTGCAGGAGGCCGCCGCCGCAGCCGGCCTGCAGCTGGGCGTGGACTGGGGCGCGCGCGGCTCCGCGCAGATCGGCGGCGGCATCGCCACCAATGCCGGCGGCAACGGCGTGCTGCAGTTCGGGATGATGCGCGAGCAGGTGCTGGGCCTGGAGGTGGTGCTGGCCAGCGGCGAGGTGCTGCCCATGCTGCGGCCGATGCTCAAGAACAACACGGGCTACGACCTCAAGCACTGGTTCATCGGCGCCGAAGGCACGCTGGGCATCGTTACCCGCGCCGTGCTGCGGCTGCGGGCCGCGCCCCGGGCGCGCGCCACGGCGTTGGTGGCGCTGCCGCATTTCGAGGCCGCGCTGGAGTTACTGGCGCGGCTGCAGGCGGGCTTTCCCGGTGCGCTGTCGGCCTATGAGTTGATGTGGCGCGACTTCGTCGCCGCCTCGCTGGCCTGGCAGCAGCTGCGCGAGCCCTTCGCCGCCCCGCATCCCTTCATGGCGCTGATCGACGTGGGTGGCGCGGAGGAGGGCGCCCTGCAGTCCGCGCTGGAAGCCGCCCTGGGCGAGGCCATGGCGGCCGGCGTGGCGCTGGATGCCGCCATCGCCCAGTCGCATGCCCAGGCCCGCGCCTTCTGGAAGATCCGCGAGGCCACGGCCGAGCTGCCGGCGCACATGCACCCGCCCATCAACTTCGACGTGTCGCTGCCCCTGGCCGACATCGGCCGCTTCGCCGAGGCCTGCCGCGCCCAGCTGGATGCGCACTGGCCCGGCCACCACACCGTGTTCTTCGGCCATGTGGGCGATGGCAACCTGCACCTCTCCACCGACGCCGCCACGGTGGGCGGCGACGAGGCGGGCGTGGAGGCGCTGGTGTACGCAGAGGTGGCGCGCTTGGCCGGCAGCGTGTCGGCCGAGCATGGCATCGGCCTGCACAAGAAACCCTATCTCGGCGCCAGCCGCACGCCGGCCGAACTCGCGGCCATGCGGGCCATCAAGCAGGCGCTCGATCCCCTTCATCTTCTCAATCCCGGCAAGGTTTTCGATGTCTGACGTTCTCGCTGATCGCGGCACGCTGTTCGCGCCGCAGACACTCCTGCCGGGCGGCTGGGCCCGCGACGTGCTGCTGGAATGGGACGCCGCTGGCCAGCTGACCGCCGTCACGCCCGGCGCACACCCGCCACAGGGCACGCCCGTGGCCCCCGGGCCGCTGATCCCCGGCATGCCCAACCTGCACTCGCACGCCTTCCAGCGCGCCTTTGCGGGGCTGACCGAATACCGCGCCAGCGGGGCTTCTGACAGCTTCTGGAGCTGGCGCAACCTCATGTACCGCTTCGCGGCGCGTATCACGCCCGACTCGCTGGAAGCCATCGCCACCTGGCTCTACGTGGAGATGCTGGAGGCGGGCTATACCTCGGTCTGCGAATTCCATTACGTCCACCACGACCAGGGTGGCATGCCCTATGCCGACGACGCCACGCTGGCCCACGCGCTGCTGCGGGCAGCGCGCACGGCCGGCATCGGCTTCACGCTGCTGCCCGTGCTTTATCAGACCAGCGGCTTCGGCAGCAAGCCGCCCCGCTCCGACCAGGCCCGCTTTCTGCGCAGCACTGACGGAATGCTCTCCTTATTGGAGCGCCTTGCGCCCGTACTGCAAGGGCCAGCGGCCCGCTTGGGCCTGGCCCCGCATTCGCTGCGCGCCGTGCCGCCCGACAGCCTGCGTGCCGCTGTCGCGGGCCTTGCGGCGCTGGATGCGGCTGCGCCCATCCACATCCACATCGCCGAACAGACCCAGGAAGTGGTCGATTGCCAGGCCTGGAGCGGCCAGCGGCCGGTTGAATGGCTGCTGGACCATGCCCCGGTCGATGCCCGCTGGTGCCTGGTTCACGCCACCCACATGACGCACACCGAATACGCCGCCGCCGCTGCCACCGGCGCTGTGGCGGGCCTGTGCCCCAGCACCGAGGCCAACCTGGGCGACGGCCTGTTCGACGTGCCCCGCTGGCTGCGCCACGGCGGGCGGTGGGGCGTGGGCTCCGACAGCCACGCCTGCGTGAACGCGGCCGAAGAGCTCATGCTGCTGGAATACGGCCAGCGGCTGGCGACCCGCCAGCGCAACGTGCTGGCGGCCAGCGGCCAGCCCGACGTGGCCACTGCCATGACGCTGCAAGCCGTGCAGGGCGGAGCGCAGGCCACAGGCCGCCCGGTGGCCGGACTCGCCGTGGGCCAGCAGGCCGACTGGGTGGCGCTCGATACGGCCCATGTCGCGCTGCAGGGCCTGCCGGCCGAACAGCTGCTGGGCGCCCATGTGTTCGCCAGCCATCGCACCTCGGCGGTGCAGGGCGTCTGGGTCGGCGGGCGCCAGCGTGTGCAGGCGGGGCGCCATCCCCTGCATGCAGCGGCGGCGCACGCCTTCGTTCAGGCACGCGCGGCCACGATCCGCGCTGACGACTGAGCGGGTGCATCCGGCACCGCCCGCATTCCTTTCCCGAAAGCTATCCTGTCCGCCATGACTGCAGCCCTCCAGACCGACGAACACCCCGCCTTCACCTTCCACCAGGGCAGCGCACCGCTGCTGGTCTCCATGCCGCATGTGGGCACCCATGTGCCGCCCGCCATCGCCAGCCGCCTGACCGACGAGGCCCGCCAGGTGCCCGACACCGACTGGCACCTGGAACGCCTCTACGGCTTCGTGCGCGAGATGGGCGCCTCGGTGCTGGTGGCGACGCATTCGCGCTATGTCATCGACCTGAACCGACCGCCCGACGGCGCCAGCCTCTATCCGGGCCAGAGCGTGACGGGGCTGTGCCCGGTCGATACCTTCGACGACACCCCGCTTTACCGGGACGGCGCCGTGCCGGACGAAGCCGAGATCGCCGCCCGCCGCGAAGCCATCTGGGTGCCCTACCACGTGCAGCTGCAGCGCGAACTGGAGCGCATCCGCGCCGCGCACGG
This sequence comes from Acidovorax sp., assembly GCA_041987645.1. Lineage (GTDB taxonomy): Bacteria > Pseudomonadota > Gammaproteobacteria > Burkholderiales > Burkholderiaceae_C > Paracidovorax. Next base: position 31,048 of record JBHIWE010000016.1, read on the forward strand.
CGTGGCGCTCCTCTGGGACGCGCATTCGATCCGCTCGGTGCTGCCGCGCTTCTTCGAAGGTCGGCTGCCCGACCTGAACCTGGGCACGGCCGACGGCGCCAGCTGCGCCCCCGAATTGGCCCGCCAGCTGCTGCAGATCGGCGAGGCGAGTGGCTACCCCTCGGTGCTCAACGGCCGTTTCAAGGGGGGCTACATCACGCGCCAGTACGGGCGTCCCGAACAGGGCGTCCACGCGGTGCAACTGGAGATGACGCAGTCGAGCTACATGCAGGAGGCGCTGCCGTTCGACTACCTTCCGGGGGTGGCCGCGCGCGTGCAGCCCCCTTTGCGCCGCATGCTGGAGGCGGCTCTGGAATTTGTCCGGGGCGGGGCAGGGCGATAGGTGCGGGAAGGTGGCGAGCAGGGCCTGTGGCGCAGCCGCAACCAGCTCAACCACCGATCCACAGAAAAATTCAGCGGAGCGCGCCCCGGCGAGATGTAACAAGGTTTAGCATTGGGCATGCTCGACGTGCAACCCCACATCTCCCTGCCCACGGAGTCGGCCGAGCTGATTCCTGTTCCGGCCCAGACTCCGCTGCATGGCTGGGAGGAGACGTTCGTGATGCCACTGTTTCGCCCGGGCACCCGGGTGAGGATGGGCGCAAACGTGGAAACCGTGAGCCACATCGTTTTGCGCCGGCAGGAACTGCTGGTGCATCTTGTGGGGCGCGAGGGTGCCATCCATCCGTCGCGTATCCAGCTGGAGCCCACGGTGTTCACCACCCGGCGTCGCCCCGAATCCCACTCGGCTCAGGCCGCCATCCCGCACCAGGAGGCGGCTGCATAGCCTATGCGACGCGATGGGCCATCGCCTCGCCCAGCCGCGTCGGGCGCAAGGCCTGCCAGCCGGGCTCGAACTGCACGGCGCCGCGCTGGAACAGCAGCACGATGGTGGAACCCAGCATGAAGCGACCCATCTCCTCGCCTTGTGCCAGCGTGATGGGCTGGGTGGAATAGTCCCAGCTGCGCAGCTTGCCGGTGCGCGGCGGGCTGACCTGCCCGTGCCAGACGGTCGCCATGCTGCCCACGATGGTGGCCCCTACCAGCACCAGTGCCATCGGGCCCAGTGGGGTCTGGAAGTGGCACACCACACGCTCGTTCCGGGCAAAGAGCCCCGGCACGCCGCGCGCCGTGAGCGGGTTGACCGAAAAGAGCGCGCCCGGCACATGCACCATGCGCAGCAGCCGGCCGGGACAGGGCATGTGGATCCGGTGGTAGTCGCGCGGGCTGAGATAGATGGTGGCGAAGCTGCCGTCCTTGAACTGTTCGGCCATCGCGGCGTCACCGCCCAGCAGCGCGGTGGTGGAATAGCGGTGGCCCTTGGCCTGGAAGATCTGATCGTTCTCGATGGCGCCCAGCTGGCTCACCGCGCCGTCCACCGGGCAGATCACCGTGGCGGGCGCGATCGGGCGGGCGTCCGGGCGCAGCGCGCGCGTGAAGAAATCGTTGAAGGTGGCGTAGCTGGCGATGTCGGGATTGGCCGCCTCGCTCATGTCCACGCCGTAGCGCGCCACGAAACGGCGGATGGCCGACGTGGTCAGGCTGCCTGCACGCGCCGAGGCGAACCGACCCGCGATCATGGTGAGCAGTTGCTTGGGCAGCAGGTACTGGGGGAGGACGGCGAGGCGATCGGACACGTGGGGAAGATCCTTGTTCGGTGGGGCGGGGGCTGGAGCCCCGGTAGGGCCGGTGATTCTAGGCGGCTGCCAGGACGCGGCGCACCCCAGGATTGGCGCGAATAAGCATAGCGCGGTACAATCGACAGGCTAATGCACAGCGACTCGCCTGTCCATTGAAGCCGTCTCCCCGGCCCTCACGCCTGCTGCGCTCCGGGTGCAGCGACTCCCCTGCATGTCATGCCCGCGCTGTCGAGCCTCTGAGAGAAGGCCCGATCGCTTGGTGTTTCCGTGGCCCAGGCATTGCAGGCGCGCCCACGAACACGCAGGTGCGCTCCCAGAATATTTGTTGTTTGGAACTCGACTTAAAACATGGCAAAAGAAGAACTGATCGAAATGCAGGGCTCCGTGACGGAAGTTTTGCCTGACTCGCGTTTTCGCGTCACGCTGGACAACGGCCACCAGCTCATCGCCTACACCGGCGGCAAGATGCGCAAGCACCACATCCGCATCCTGGCCGGCGACAAGGTCTCGCTGGAAATGTCGCCCTACGACCTGACCAAGGGCCGCATCACCTTCCGTCACCTGGCCGGCCGCGGCCCGGGTCCGAGCAGCCGTTGATGCGTGGTGCATCGATGGCGCCTGCTGGCACCATCGATCATGAATAAATATCGGCTTTTGCCTTCAATTTGCCCTGAGGGGTGGCGGCGCCGGTTAGAATGCTAGTTGTCGGAGCGTAGCGCAGCCTGGTAGCGCATCTGCTTTGGGAGCAGAGGGTCGCGAGTTCGAATCCCGCCGCTCCGACCATTGATATCAAGGGGTTAGGTCCGAAAGGCCTAACCCCTTTTGTCTACATATCGCACTGCT
>JBHIWE010000017.1:0-33442 GCA_041987645.1 Acidovorax sp.
TCGCGAGGGCCTGGCGGCCGTTCTGCGCCGCGTGCACCTCGTGCCCGTTCTGGCGCAGGAGGTGGATGAGCACCTTGAGCGACACGGGGTCGTCGTCGACGGCGAGCACGCGCGCGGCGTCGCGCAGCTCGCCGTGCTCGAAGGCGGTCCACTCCTCGTTGGTGGTGAGCGGCGCCGTCACCACCACCGCGACCTTGTCGCTGGGCGTGGTGTGGGCCGAGAAGTCGATGCGCAGGTCTTCGTCGCACAGCTGCGCTTGCGAGAACGGGTACTGGCGCTGGATGTAGAAGAGTGAGGTGGAGGCATGCGCCCAGAGCGCCTGCCCGTTCGACAGCAGGAAGTTGAAGGTGCCGTGCGGCGCGATCTGCGCGGCGAGTTCCCTGAGCGTCAGCGTCAGCTCTGCGATGCTGGGCACGCCTGCATGCGACTTGGACAGCTCCTGCATGATCCAGCAGAAGGCGTGTTCGCTGTCGGTGCTGCCCACGGGCTTGAAATGCGCGTGCAGGCGCGGGCGGAAGTCCTTCAGGTCCCCGTTGTGGGCGAACACCCAGTAGCGGCCCCAGAGCTCGCGCACGAACGGATGGCAGTTCTGCAACGCCACGCTGCCCTGCGTCGCCTTGCGGATGTGGGCGATCACGTTCTGGCTGCGGATCGGGTAGCGGCGAATCAGGTCGGCCACCGGCGAATCGACCGCGCGCTGGTGGTCCACGAAATGGCGCAGGCCCCGGTCCTCGAAGAAGGCGATGCCCCAGCCGTCCGAATGGTCGGCGGTGTTGCCCGCGCGCTGCGTGAACCCGCTGAAGCTGAAGGTCACGTCGGTCGGCGTGTTGGCGTTCATTCCGAGCAATTGGCACATGGCGGGCGGACGGCGCTTTCCAGAAAGACGAAGAAGACGAAGAAGGGTGCGGTCAGTCGCCCTGGGGCGGGGCGCGCAGCTGCCAGGCGGCGATCAGCGCCAGCAGGCACAGGGCGGTCAGAAGCAGAAAGGTCTCACCGAAGGCTGCGATGCGTGCGGGGCTGCTGGCTGCGAGGCGCAGCGAATCGCCATGCGCGGCGATGCGCCATTCGAGCACGATGCCGCACAGGCTCACGCCGGCCGCGCCGCCCAGCATGCGCACGAAGCTGATGGCGCTGGAGCCTTGCGAGATCAGCGGCTTGTCCAGCGGGCGCATGGCGCCCAGGTTGAGCGAGGGCAGGATGAAGCCCAGGCCGATGCGGCCCAGCACGGCGAAGGCCACCAGCAGCCAAAGGCTGCTGTGCAGATCCACCAGCAGCATCAGGCCGAAGGAAAGTGCCAGCAATGCCAGCCCGATGCTGACCAACAGGTGCGTGGGTCGCGTGTCGGCCATGCGGCCCACCAGCGGAATGGTGAGCGCCAGAACGATGCCGGCCGGCAGCATGATGGTGCCCACGTTCGAGGCCGACAGCTGCAGCCCCAGCTGCATGAACACCGGCAGCAGGTAGGTGGAGCCGAACAGCGCCGTGCCGTAGATGAAAGCCACGATGCTGCCCATGGCGAAGGGGCGGAACTGGAAGATGCGCAGGTCCATCAGCGGACGGCGGCCCTGCTGCTGGAGCCGGCGCTGCCACCACAGGAAGGCCAGCAGCGCGGCCAGCGCGGCCAGCAGCAGGCCGGCCGCTTCCTGCGCCGTGCCTCCGCGCAGCGCGACCAGGCCGTTGAGCAGGCACAGCGTGCCCGCGGCGCCCAGCAGCAGGCCGCGCCAGTCCAGGCTTTCGCCCGCGCGGTTGGCGGCCTGGCCGCCGGGGCTGCTCACGGGCACGTATTTGTAGGCGAGGGCGATGGAGGCCACGCAGAACGGCACCACCATGAAGAAGATCGAGCGCCAGCCGAACCAGTCCACCAGCAGGCCGCCGATGCTGGGTCCGATGGCCGGCGCCAGCACCACGCCCATGCCGAAGATGCCGCTGGCGCGGCCCTGTTCATGAGGCTGGAAGGCATAGAGGATGATGACCGCCGGAATGGGCTGCACCACGCCCGCCGCCAGCCCTTCGAGCACGCGGGCGAGCAGCACCACATTGAAATCGCCGGCCAGGCCCCCGCCAACGCCGCCGGCCAACAGCAGCACCATGGAGCCGACATAGGTGGCGCGGTAGCCGTAGCGCGCCAGCAGCCAGGGCGTGGTCAGCATGGCCACGGTGGTGGCCACCATGAAGCCTGAGGTGACCCACTGCGCCCGTTCCTGGCCCAGCGCGAAGTGGTGGCTCAGGTCGGGGATGGCCACGTTCACGATGGTGGACGACATGATGGAGGCCATCGTGCCCACCATCACGGAAAGCAGCACCAGCCAGCGGTAGCGCTCGCCGTAGCGCTCGCGCAGCAGGGCGGCGGAAGCGGTCATGTCAGGTCTTGGGTGAAAAGAAGGAGGGGCCGTGCGGACGGGCCGTGCGGTGTGCGCGGCGCCTGATCGCGGTGCCGCGCAGAGGGGGCCGGCTTACTGCCGTTCAGACCAGAGCGTGCCGCCGGTGGCCCAGTTCTCGCGCTTCACGTCGGTGATGAGTACGTCCACCGAATCGGGCGAGCCGCCCAGCACTTCGACGGACACACGGGTGATCTCGGCGACCAGCTTCTTCTTTTGTTCGACGGTGCGGCCTTCGATCATTTCAACGTGGTAGGTAGGCATGGTTTCGGTCCTTCTCGAATGGAAAAATGAGGGAGTGGGAGAGGCGGAAAATCAGTCCGCCATCATATCGGCGGCCCTGCCGTGGCGCCGGCCGCCGCGCCTGCTGCGCACTGCGGGCACAGGCAGGCAAGGCCGATCGCTGCCGCTGGAGTGGCAGCGAGCACGGCTGGGTCCATGGGCGCTTGCATGCACCAGCAGTGCGCCGCAGGTCGGCCGGCCTCCATGGCGCATTGATTGCGCTGCCCGCAGACCGGGCAGCGGGTCGGGTCCAGGGGGCTGTCGTTCGGAGTGGCGGCGGGCGGCATGGGCGGGCAGGGTAGGCCGGGGAGTGCTGGGTTGGGCGGGACTTCAAGCCAAAGGGGCTTCGCGCCCTCGCTGTGTGCCGATCTTCAGCTATCTTTTGCATAGCAAGGTGCGTTGTTCGGCATCCTTGCCCGAAATGCCGCGCAGCGTCAGGCGGTGAGGCGGAACACGGCGACGGCCTGGGCGAGCTGGGCGGACTGCGCCTCCAGCGAGGCCGTGGCGGCGGCCGCCTCTTCGACCAGCGCCGCGTTTTGCTGGGTGACCTGGTCCATCTGCGTGACGGCCTGGTTCACCTGCTCCAGCCCGCGCGTCTGCTCCTGGCTGGCGGCACTGATCTCGCCCACGATGTCGGTCACTCGGCGCACGCCGGCCACCACGTCGCTGATGACCTTGCCGGCCTCCTCGACCAGCCGGTTGCCGGCATCCACCTGCGTCACCGAATCGTCGATGAGGGCCTTGATCTCCCGGGCGGCGGTGGCGCTGCGCTGTGCCAGGGTGCGCACTTCGCTCGCGACCACGGCGAAGCCACGCCCTTGTTCACCCGCGCGGGCCGCTTCCACGGCAGCGTTCAGGGCCAGGATGTTGGTCTGGAACGCGATGGAGTCGATCACGCCGATGATGTCCACGATCTTGCGCGAGGAGGTGTGGATGCCGCCCATGGTGCTCACCACATTGCCCACCACGTCGCCGCCGCGCACCGCCAGCTCGGACGCCGAGCGCGCGAGCTGATCGGCCAGTGCGGCGCTGTCGGCGTTACGGCGCACGGTCGCTGTCATCTCTTCCATGGACGCGGCGGTCTGCTGCAGCGCGCTGGCCTGCTCTTCGGTGCGGCTGGAGAGATCCAGGTTGCCGTTGGCGATCTCGCTGGAGGCCATCGCGATGCTGTCCGCGCCGTGGCGTACCTTGCCGACGGTATCGCTCAGCTGCCGGCCCATCGCGTCCAGAGCACGCAGCAACTGGCCGGATTCGTCGCGCGCGGTGCTTTCGGCGCGCACGGACAGGTTGCCAGCGGCGACCGATTCGGCCACCTCCACCGCGCGGTGCAGCGGGCGGGTGACGCTGCGGGTGATGGCCCAGGCCAGGGCCACCGCGACCGCAGCGGCGAGCGAGCCCATCGCGATCAGCGCGTTGCGGCCGCTTTCGTAGTTGTGCTGCACCGACTGGGCCGCTGCATTGATTTCCTGGCGTTGGAAGTCCAGAAGGCTCTGCAGCCCATCCAGGTAGCCCTTGGCGGAAGGCATGAATTCGGCGTCGAGGATGCGCTGGGCATCGTCCTCACGGCCCTCGGCTTTGGCTTTGTAGATCGCGTCGCGGGCCTTGATGAACTGCTGGCGCAGTGCGCTGACCCGGTCGAACAGGGCCTGCTCCTCGGCGCCCGAGATGAGCTTGGCCAGCTGCTGCTGCTGGGCCGTGGACGTGCGCGACGCCTCGGCGTTCTCCTGCACGAATCGGCTGCCCAGGGTGGGATCGCTGGTGCGTGCCACCAGAGCGTGGCGCGAGACGTTGCTGTAGATGGTGCGGTACCAGTCGGAGATCAGCCGCTCTTTGGTGAGCGGCAGGTTCATCATGGTCGCCGTGTCGTCCGCCACCGAGTGCAGGCGCCCCGTGGCGGAAGCCACCATGCCGATGATGAACAACGTCATCAGGCCGAATGCCAGGCCCAGGCGTTTGCCTATGGAGAAATGATGGAGGTTCATGGAAATGGAGGGTGAGTGTTTTTAAGGGAAAACCCTATAGGGTAAGGGTTTTGTTGATTTATCGGCTCCTTTCCGTACTTTCTGCAGTGGGACTGCGCCTATTGACATAGCTGCTCACGATGAAAAAAGGGCGCGCCGATGGGGCGCCCTTGATGGTCAGCGAAAGGCCTGTGTGTCGCGGGGCCGGGGGCTTCAGCGCGCAGCGCCGGCCTTCACCTTGAGGCGCCAGGCGTGCAGCAGCGGCTCGGTATAGCCGCTGGGCTGCTCCACACCCTTGAAGACCAGGTCGCAGGCGGCCTGGTAAGCGGCGGACTCGGCAAAGCGGCCGGCCATCTTCTGGTACAGGGGGTCGCCTGCGTTCTGTTGGTCCACCACGGCGGCCATGCGTTCGAAGGTCTCGCGCACCTGGGCTTCGGTCACGACGCCGTGCAGGAGCCAGTTGGCGATGTGCTGGCTGCTGATGCGCAGCGTGGCGCGGTCTTCCATCAGGCCCACGTTGTGGATGTCGGGCACCTTGGAGCAGCCCACGCCTTGGTCCACCCAGCGCACCACGTAGCCCAGGATGCCTTGGGCGTTGTTGTCCAGTTCCTGCTGCTTCTCCGCGTCGCTCCACTGTGGCTTGGCTGCAACGGGGATGGTCAGCAGCCCGGTCAGCAGGTTGTCGCGCTCGGCGTCGGCGCTGGTCTTTTCCAGTTCCTTCTGCACCTCGGCCACGTTGACCTGGTGGTAGTGCAGGGCGTGCAGCGTGGCGCCGGTGGGGCTGGGCACCCAGGCGGTGTTGGCGCCGGCCTTGGGGTGGGCGACCTTCTGCTCCAGCATGGCCTTCATCAGATCGGGCATGGCCCACATGCCTTTGCCGATCTGCGCCTTGCCGCGCAGGCCGCAAGACAGGCCCACCAGCACGTTGTTCTTCTCATAGGCCTGGATCCAGGCGCTGGCCTTCATGTCGCCCTTGCGCACCATGGCGCCGGCCTGCATGGCGGTGTGCATCTCGTCGCCGGTGCGGTCCAGGAAGCCGGTGTTGATGAACGCCACGCGGGCCGAGGCGGCGGCGATGCAGGCCTTCAGGTTCACGCTGGTGCGGCGCTCCTCGTCCATGATGCCCAGCTTGACGGTGTTTTCCGGCAGGCCCAGCAGCCGCTCCACACGGGCGAAGAGTTCGCTGGCGAAGGCCACTTCGGCCGGGCCGTGCATCTTGGGTTTGACGATGTAGACGCTGCCCTTGCGCGAGTTGCGGATGCCGTTCTGGCCCTTGCCCTGCAGGTCGTGCAGGGCGATGGTGGTGGTGACCACCGCGTCCAGGATGCCTTCGGGGATCTCGCGCTGCGTGCCCTGCGCGTCGGTCCAGAGCACGGCCGGGTTGGTCATCAGGTGGCCCACGTTGCGCAGGAACATGAGCGAGCGGCCGTGCAGGCGCACCTCGCCGCTGCCGCCGGGCGCGGTATAGATGCGGTCGCCGTTCAGGCCGCGGGTGACGGTCTGGCCGCCCTTGGTGAAGGATTCGGTCAGCGTGCCCTGCAGGATGCCCAGCCAGTTGGCGTAGCCGGCCACCTTGTCTTCGGCATCGACGGCGGCCACGGAGTCTTCCAGGTCGAGGATGGTGGAGAGCGCGGCTTCCACCACCAGATCGCTCACGCCGGCCGGGTCGGTCTTGCCGATAGGCGTCGTGCGGTCGATCTGGATGTCGAGGTGCAGGCCGTTATGGCGCAGCAGCACCGACGAGGGCGCTGCGGCGTCGCCCTGGTAGCCCACGAACTGGGCGGCATCCTGCAGGCCGGTGGTGGCATCGCCCTGCAGCTGCACGACCAGCTGGCCGCCTGCCACGCGGTAGCCGGTGGCGTCCTTGTGCGAGCCGCTGGCCAGCGGCGCGGCCTGGTCCAGCACCTCACGGGCGAAGGCGATCACCTTGGCGCCGCGCACGGGGTTGTAGCCCTTGCCTTTTTCGGCGCCGCCTTCTTCGGAGATGGCGTCGGTGCCGTAGAGCGCGTCGTACAGGCTGCCCCAGCGCGCGTTGGCGGCGTTGAGCGCGTAGCGTGCGTTCAGGATCGGCACCACCAGCTGCGGGCCGGCCTGGGTGGCGAGCTCATCGTCCACGTTGGCCGTGGTGGCCTGCACGCCCTGGGGCTGGGGCACCAGATAGCCGATCTTCTCCAGGAAGGAGCGGTAGGCCACCATGTCGGTGATGGGGCCGGGGTTGGCCTTGTGCCAGGTGTCCAGCTCGGTCTGCAGGCGGTCGCGCTCGGCCAGCAGGGCGATGTTGCGCGGAGCCAGATCACCGACGAGGGCATCGAAGCCGGACCAGAACGCGGCCGAGTCGATGCCGGTGCCGGGCAGCACGCGGTCTTCGATGAAGCGATGCAGGGAGTGGGCCACTTGCAGGCCGTGAACGGTGGTGCGGTCGGTCATGGAATGTCTCTGTGTGCGGTGGAACGAGGGGGAGGTCTGAGCGAAAGCAAAGGTTCAGGCCATCTCACCGGCGAGAACCACGAGATCACTGTATTTGAATTCTTTATCCACATAAACGGCGTGCGAAGCGCAAAACCAGTGACTTTTGCGCAAAAGTGGAGCCGCGAGGGGGGGCGCGGCGGCTGGGGCGCGCGCCTGTGGGGCCCATCTGCGGGTCGTTGGGGATGCGAATTGCTACCAATTCAATAGCTAAATGCCGAAGCGGATCAAGGGCTGGAGCCCGATATGGATCAGATTTTCGTCTGGGTACTCCTGGCGTTTTCTGTGTCCAGCCGTGACATCCCTCCGCATAATCGCCGCCCATGGACAAGCTCAAGGCGTTCGAATCCTTCGTCTCGGTCGCCACACGCGGCAGCCTCACCGCCGCGGCGCGGGCCGAAGGCGTGGCCCCGGCCATCATGGGCCGCCGGCTCGATGCGCTGGAAGAACACCTGGGCGTGAAGCTGCTGGTGCGCACCACCCGGCGCATCAGCCTCACGCACGAAGGCAGCGCCTTTCTCGAAGACTGCCAGCGCCTGATGACCGATGTGGCCAATGCCGAGGCGAGCGTCTCCGCCGGCGGCGTGCGGGCCACCGGCCATCTGCGCATCACCGCGCCGGCGGGCTTCGGCCGCCGCCATGTCGCTCCGCTGGTGCCGCGCTTTCGCGACCTGCACCCCGAAGTCACCATCTCGCTGAACCTGAGCGACCGCGTGGTGGACATGGCCGGCGAAGGCTTCGACTGCGCCGTGCGCGTGGGCGACCTGCCCGATTCGTCGCTGGTCAGCGTGCGTATCGCCGACAACCGGCGCCTGTGCGTCGCCACGCCCGGCTACCTGGAGCGGCGCGGCGTGCCCACCCACCCGAGCCAGCTCGCCCAGCACGACTGCCTGACGCTGTCGAGCGACGCCTCGCAGACGCGCGGCTGGGCCTTCCGCCTGCCGCGCGAGGGCGACGGCGTGCCCGAAGTGATGCACTTCAAGCCCGGCGGCCCGCTGGACTGCTCCGACGGCCAGGTGCTGCACGACTGGTGCCTGGGCGGCTGGGGCATCGCCTGGCGCAGCACCTGGGAGGTCGAGGCCGAGATCGCCGCGGGCCGCCTGGTGGCCGTGCTGGAAGAGTTCGCGGCGCCGCCCAACGGGATCTACGTGGTCTTTCCCCATGCCAAGCACCTGCCGCTGCGTGTGCGGCTGTGGATCGACTATCTAAAGCACCACTACGCCCAGCCCGACTTCTGGCGCCGCGTCGGCGGCTGAGGCCGTGTCGGGCCGCCGCACAGCCGTACCTGCAGCTGCATCCATTGCCATCACAGACCGAGAGAGAGGGAGAACACCGCCATGCGCCTGCCGCAGCCCATCCATCCGCCCGTCGTTGCCGTGGCCTGCGCCGGCCGCCACGTCCGCTTGCGGGGCCTTTGGCCCGCCGTGGCAGCAGCGGCGGCCCTGCTGCTGGGGGCCTGCGCGCAGCAGCCCTCCGTCCAGCCCCCCGCCCAAGCGCAGGGCGGCATCCCTGCCGGCATCGTCAGCATCACCTATGCCGATCCGGCGACGATGAGCGATGCGCGCATGTCGCCCGGCGAGTCCGCCAAAGCCCGCCGAGCCTGGCTCGACGCACTGTGTCTCTACGTGGCGGATCGGGCCGCTCCGCTGTTGGCGCCCGGGCAGTTGCTGGATGTGCGGCTGGCCGACGTGCAGCGCGCCGGCCGGGCAGGCATGTCGCGCATCGACCTGGAATTCACGCTGCGCACCGAAGGCGGCCGCGTGCTGCGCCAGGGCCGCCGGCAGCTGGGAGATTCATCGCCTGCACCCGCGCGGCTGTCCGCTGCAGCCGATCCGCTGGGCGCCGAGAAGGCGCTGCTCGACGCCTGGCTGCGCCGCGAATTCCCGCCCCGCGCCGGCTGACCGACCACTGCCACCGGGCTGCGGGAGGGGGCTGTCATGCGCCTGCGCGTGCGGGCAGGTAGCATGGCGCGGCGTTCGCCCCGGGCCGCTGCGCGCCCTGGGGCGCCCTTCCCCACGACATACGCTCTTGAGCGTCCATCTGCCATGACCACCGAAGCTCTGCTGGCTTACGCCCACCTGCTTTCCATTCTCGCCATGGTCACCTTCGTGGCCAGCCAGGCGGCGTTGTGCCGCACCGAGTGGCTCAATGCCGCTGCCCTGCAGCGCCTGGCCCGCGTGGACCTGCTCTACGGGGTCTCTGCGCTGCTGGTGCTGGCCACCGGCCTGGCGCGCACCTGGTGGGGCATCAAGGGCTTCGGGTGGTACTGGTCGCAGCCGCTGCTGCACGCCAAGGTCACGCTCTTCGTCGCCGTCGGCGTGCTGTCGCTGGTGCCCACGCTGCGCTATCGGCGCTGGCTGGGCGCCGTGCGTGCGGGTGGCGCGCTGCCCGCCGCGGACGAGGTGCGCTCCACGCGCCGGCTGGTGATGGTCGAGGCGCACCTGCTGGCCCTGATCCCGCTGCTGGCCGTGTTCCTCGCGCGCGGCGTGGGCACGCGCTGACGGTGCTTGCCGATCTGCCAAAGAAAAACCCCGCGCGCCGGGGTGCGGCGGGCGGGGTCGGGGCCGGCCGCCAGGCTGGCGGCATGGGCCGGGCCGGGGGTTAGGCGGCGGGTTTGTTGCTCAGGCATTCCTTCATGAAGGCCTTGCGTTCGTCGCCCTTGAGCGTCTTTTCCTTGGCTTCGACGTTGCAGGTCTTCATCTTGGTCTGCTGCTTTTCCTGCTTGCTGGCGGACAGGCAGTCCTTCATGAAAGCCTTGCGTTCGTCGCCCTTGAGCGTCTTGTCCTTGGCTTCGGCGTTGCAGGTGGCCATCTTGCCTTGCTGCGCCGTGTGCGCCTTGGCGGGAGCCGAGGCGGCGGCCGCCGGGGCGGATGCGGCAGCGGCCGGTGCGTCGGCGGCATGGGCGGCAGCGCCCAGCGTCAGGGCGAGGGTGGCGGCGGACACCAGGGAAAGCAGACTCTTCATGTAATGCTCCTGCAGTTGAGGGGTAGTCAGGCCCTGTCTGGCGCCGGGTATCGGCAGTGTTTGGCAGGGCCCAGGGAGCATAACGCTCCGGTGGGTCGAGCGGATGACCGGCCCCCGTAGAATCCGCCCCCATGCTCTCCGTCAAACAGGAATTGCTCGCGGCGCTGGCCGGCGAGCTGGAAAAACTCTCGCCCGGCGCTGCTGGGCGAGCCGCCTTCGAATCGCCCAAGGTGGCCGCGCACGGCGACTTCGCCTGCACCGCCGCCATGCAGCTGGCCAAGCCGCTGAAGCTCAACCCGCGTGCGCTGGGTGAGCAGCTCAAGGCTGCACTGGAGGCCACGCCGGCCTTTGCCCGCTGGGTCGATGCCATCGAGATCGCCGGCCCCGGCTTTCTGAACATTCGTTTGAAGCCCGCCGCCAAGCAGGAAGTGGTGCGCGAGGTGCTGGCCGCCGGCGAGCGCTTCGGCTATCAGCCCGACAACGGCCAGCGCGTGCTGGTCGAGTTCGTTTCCGCCAACCCCACCGGCCCGCTGCACGTGGGCCACGGCCGCCAGGCGGCGCTCGGCGATGCGATCTGCAACCTGTTCAGCACCCAGGGCTGGAAGGTGCACCGCGAGTTCTATTACAACGACGCGGGCGTGCAGATCGACACCCTGACCAAGAGCACGCAGCTGCGCGCCAAGGGCTTCAAGCCCGGCGACGATTGCTGGCCCACCGGCAGCGACAACCCGCTGGCCAAGAACTTCTACAACGGTGACTACATCGCCGAAATCGCCGAGGCCTTCAAGGCCAAGGCCACGGTGAAGGCTGACGACCGCGAGTTCACGGCCAATGGCGATGTCGACGACTACGACAACATCCGTCAGTTCGCCGTGGCCTACCTGCGCAACGAGCAGGACAAGGACCTGCAGGCGTTCAACCTCCAGTTCGACGAGTACTACCTGGAGTCCAGCCTGTACACCAGCGGACGCGTCGAGGCCACGGTGAACAGGCTCATCGCCAACGGCAAGACCTACGAACAGGACGGCGCGCTCTGGCTCAAGAGCACCGACTACGGCGACGACAAGGACCGCGTCATGCGCAAGCAGGACGGCACGTTCACGTACTTCGTGCCTGATGTGGCCTACCACATCGCCAAGTGGGAGCGCGGCTTCACCAAGGTCGTGAACATCCAGGGCACGGACCACCATGGCACCATCGCCCGCGTGCGCGCCGGCCTGCAGGCCGCCGACGTGGGCATTCCGCAGGGCTACCCCGACTACGTGCTGCACACCATGGTGCGCGTGGTCAAGGGCGGCGAAGAGGTCAAGATCAGCAAGCGTGCGGGCAGCTACGTCACGCTGCGCGACCTGATCGAGTGGACCAGCAAGGACGCGGTGCGCTTCTTCCTGCTCAGCCGCAAGCCCGACACCGAATACACCTTCGACGTCGATCTGGCCGTGGCGCAGAACAACGACAACCCGGTCTATTACGTGCAGTACGCGCATGCGCGCATCTGCTCGGTGCTGCGCGCTTGGGCAGAGGCCGGCGGCAGTGACGTGGCATCGCTCAAGGACGTGGACCTCTCGGCGCTGGAAGGCCCGCAGGCCCAGGCTCTCATGCTGCAGCTGGCCAAGTACCCCGAGATGCTCACCGCCGCCGCCGAGGGAGAGGCCCCGCACGACGTGACCTTCTACCTGCGCGACCTGGCCGCCAGCTACCACAGCTACTACGACGCCGAGCGCATCCTGGTGGACGACGAGACTGTGAAGAGGGCCCGCCTGGCCCTCGTCGCCGCCACAGCGCAGGTATTGCACAATGGCCTGAAGGTGCTGGGCGTGGATGCGCCCGCCAGAATGTGAACGGCAAAGACCAAAAGATGAAACAGCAGCAACGCGGTGGGACGGCCGTCGGCCTCATTATCGGAATGATCGTCGGCCTGGGGGTTGCTCTGGCCGTGGCGGTGTACGTCACCAAGGTGCCGGTGCCCTTCCTGAATAAGGGCAACGCGCGCGGCTCCGAGCAGGACGAGGCCCAGCGCAACAAGAACTGGGACCCGAATTCGCCCCTGTACGGCAAGAACCCCGCGCGCCCGGCCGTGCCGGCCACGCCTGGCGATCCCACCGCTGCAGGCGCCGTCTCTCCCTCCACTCCGGCGGCCCCCGCGGCAGGCCCGGTGACGGCGCCGCCCGTGGCCGCCACCGCTTCCGCACCGCGCACTGCCGCCAGCAAGCCGGCCACGGCGAGCGCGGACCCGCTGGGCGATCTGGCCAAGGCCCGCTCGGCGGCCAGCCCGAGTCCGGCGGCGCCGGCCGCGGCCTCTGGTGCCGATCCGTTCGACTACTTCGTGCAGGCCGGCGCCTTCCGCACCCAGGCCGATGCCGATGCGCAGCGCGCCAAGCTCGCCATGCTGGGCTGGGAGGCGCGCGTGAGCGAGCGCGAGCAGAACGGCCGTACGGTCTACCGCGTGCGCGTGGGCCCCTTCGCCAAACGCGACGATGCTGACTCGCTCAAGGGCAAGCTGGACGGCGCTGGCGTCGAATCCGCCCTGGTGCGCGTGCAGCGCTGAGCCTTCGTGGCGGGCGTTATGGCCTGCGCCTTGGCGGCCCTGTGAAACTTTGCGGCCTCTGGCCGCTCAAATGTTCTGTCATGAACTAGGAGTGATCTCTTGATGAAACGCCGCGAGTTTTCCCTGTCCACCGCCACAGCGCTGGCCGCTGCTGCCGTCGCCCTGCCGGCAGCCACCCCCGCCCTGGCGCAGCCGCGCCAGTTCAAGGAAGGCAAGGACTATGTGCGGCTGGCCAAGCCGGTGCAGAGCGAAGCACCGGCCGGCAAGGTCGATGTGATCGAGTTCTTCTGGTACAGCTGCCCGCATTGCAACGCCTTCGAGCCTGAGCTGGAAGCCTGGATCAAGGCCGCGCCCAAGGAACTGGTGATCCGCCGTGTTCCCGTGGCCTTCAATGCCAGCTTCGTGCCGCAACAGAAGCTCTACTTCGCGCTGGAGAGCATGGGCAAGGTGCCCGAGCTGCACGTCAAGGTGTTCCGCGCCATCCATGTCGAGCGCCTGCCGCTCAACAAGGACGAGCTGATCTTCGACTGGATCGGCAAGCAGGGCGTTGACGTGGCGAAGTTCAAGGAAGCCTACAACTCGTTCTCCGTGTCCAACCTGGTCCGCAAGGCGACGCAGCTGCAGGAGGCCTATGGCGTGGAAGGGGTACCTTCGATGGGCGTCGCTGGCCGTTATTACACCGACGGCACCATGGCTGGCAGCATGTCCAGCGTGCTGCAGGTGGTGGACTATCTGGCCGCCCAGGCCCGCAAGGGCTGAAGAAGGCGCGGGGCGTAGCCCCGGCTTGACGCCCGGACATCCAAGGCGCGCCTCTGGCGCGCTTTTTTCTTTCCGCAGATGCGCAGTGACTCCGGTGGCTCGAGCCATGGTGTCTGGCCTTGCTGCCGCAGGCCTTGCGGGTCGCAAGCCGCTGGGTGCGGGAAATTCATGCAGGCTTCTTACCCGGGCCGCGCAGGCCGTGCATGATGCTGGGCTTGCCGTCTGGTGTGCCACTCAGGCTCCCCCGGCTCGGCAAGCGCTTTCTGCGGACCTGAATCGTCAGGTCAGTACAATGTCTGCAAGATTCGTGCCCTATGAGAACAAGACTGCTCCCGCTCCTTCTGCTCTGCGCGCTGGCCTGTGCCTCGTGGGGCGCCCGCGCCGAAAAGGCCGACCGCAACAAGCCCATGAACATCGAGGCCGATTCCCTGCGCCACGATGAGCTCCAGCAGACCAGCGTCTTCACCGGCCGGGTCGTGCTGACCAAGGGCACCATGGTGCTGCGGGGCGCGCGGGTCGATGTCCGCCAGGACCCGGAAGGCTTCCAGCACGGAGTGGTGACGGCCGAGCCCGGCAAGCGCGCCTTCTTCCGCCAGAAGCGCGACACCGTGGCCGGCGCGCCCGATGAATTCGTCGAAGGCGAGGCCCAGACCATCGAATACGACGGCCGCGCCGACACGGTCAAGCTCATCGGACGCGCCGAAATGCGCCGCTACCGCGGCGGTGCGCTCTCCGACGAGATGGCGGGTGCGGTCATCTTCTACAACAGCGTGACCGATGTGCTGACCGTCGATGGCCAGCGCACGGCGCCTGCGGGCACCGCCTCGGGCACCCCCGGCGGCCGCGTGCGAGCGGTGCTGGCGCCCAAGGAGTCCGCTCCCGATGCGCCGGCGGCAACGCCTGCGCCCGCCACGCCCGCACCCACCCTGCGGCCCAGTACCGAAATGAAGAGCGGCGCGAGCAAGTGAGCGAATCCTTTTCCTCCCCCATTTCCACGTCCGCGGCCGCCAGCGCTGCGGCCCCGGGCAGCCGCCTGGAGGCACGCCACCTGCAGAAGTCCTACGGCAGCCGCAAGGTGGTCAAGGACGTGTCGCTCACCGTGCAGAAGGGCGAAGTCGTCGGCCTGCTGGGACCCAACGGCGCGGGCAAGACCACGTCGTTCTACATGATCGTCGGGCTGGTGCGCAGCGACGGCGGCGACATCGTCATCGACGGCCAGTCGGTCGCCAACATGCCCATCCACCGGCGCTCGCGCCTGGGTCTGTCGTACCTGCCCCAGGAAGCCTCGATCTTCCGCAAGCTGAACGTGGAAGAGAACGTGCGGGCGGTGCTGGAGCTGCAGAAGGACGCAGACGGCAAGCCGCTTTCCCGCGCCGAGATCGAGGAGCGGCTGACGGCACTGCTGCAGGAGCTGCGCGTGGAGCACCTGCGCGCCTCGCCCGCGCTGGCCCTCTCGGGCGGTGAGCGCCGCCGCGTCGAGATCGCCCGGGCGCTGGCCACGCAGCCGCGCTTCATCCTGCTGGACGAGCCCTTCGCCGGGATCGACCCCATCGCCGTGATCGAGATCCAGCGCATCATCGGCTTTCTGAAGGAGCGCGGCATCGGCGTGCTCATCACCGACCACAACGTGCGTGAGACGCTGGGTATCTGCGACCACGCCTTCATCATCAGCGACGGCACCGTGCTGGCGCAGGGCACGCCCGCCGACATCGTGGACAACGCCGAGGTGCGCCGCGTGTACCTGGGCGAGCATTTCCGGATGTGATGAAGCCTGGCCTTTCCCTGCGGGTCTCCCAACACCTCGCGCTCACCCCCCAGCTGCAGCAATCGATCCGGCTGCTGCAGCTCTCCACGCTGGAACTGTCGCAGGAAGTCGAGCAGATGCTCGACGACAACCCCTTCCTGGAGCGCAACCTCGAAGACGCCCCGCGCGAAGAGTTCGGCCTGCCCCAGGCCGACACGCCCGTGACGGAAGATGAGTCGCCCTACGGCGCCGCATCGGCCAGCACCACCACTTCCACGGCCGCCGAGGGCGGGGGCGATGCCGACGTGCCCGCAGGCCCCGATGCCGTCACCGAAGCGCCCGACTGGGAAGGCGACGGCACGGTGGACTTCTCGCCCGACGACAGCGAATGGGGCGGCGACGCCCCGGCACGCAACCGCACCGGCGACGAAGACGGCCAGGCCGATGCCACCGAGCTGGCCCGCAGCGGTGAATCGCTCACCGCCTTCCTGCACCGCCAGGCGCTTTCGCTGCGCCTCTCGCCGCTGGATACGGCGGCGCTGCGCTTTTTGATCGAATCCCTCAACGACGACGGCTACCTCGACGAGTCGCTCGAATCGCTGGCCCGGAGCCTGGCCGGCGATGCCGACCTTGAACAGCTCGAAGAGCTGGTCCACCGCTTCACCGTCGCCCTGCGCCTGCTGCAGAGCCTGGAGCCCACCGGCGTGGGCGCGCGCGGCCTGGCCGAATGTTTGACGCTGCAGCTGCGCGCCCTGGCCGAAGCCCGCGAGGCCGATGCCGACGTGCTGCAGGTCGCGCTGCGCATCTGCGAGCAGCCGCTGGAGATGCTGGCCAAGCGCGACGTGCGCCGCCTCACGCCGCTGTGCGGCGGCGGCAGCGAAGAGCGCACCCGCGCCGCCATGGCGCTGATCGCACGGCTGGAGCCCCGGCCGGGCCGGCGCTTCGTCGAGGTGGAGCGCAACATCATCGTGCCCGACGTCATCGTCAAGAAGACCGGGCGCGGCGCGCAGCAGAACTTCAGCGTGCAGCTCAACCCCGACGTGATGCCGCGCCTGCGCGTGCACGACGTCTATGCCGGCGCGCTGCGCGGCAACCGGGGCGGCGAGGGCCACCAGGCCATGCAGCAGCGGCTGCAGGAGGCGCGCTGGTTCATCAAGAACATCCAGCAGCGCTTCGATACCATCCTGCGCGTGTCGCGCGCCATCGTGGACCGCCAGCGCAACTTCTTCGTGCATGGCGAGCTGGCCATGCGGCCGCTGGTGCTGCGCGACATCGCAGACGAACTCGGCCTGCACGAATCGACCATCAGCCGCGTGACCACGGCCAAGTACATGGCCACGCCCCAGGGCACCTACGAGCTGAAGTACTTCTTCGGTTCGGGCCTGGGCACCGAAACCGGCGGCAATGCCTCCAGCACGGCCGTGCGGGCGCTCATCAAGCAGTTCGTTTCGGCCGAGAGTCCGGCCAAGCCGCTGTCGGACAGCCAGATCGCGGAAATGCTCAAGGAGCAGGGCATCGAATGCGCCCGCCGCACGGTGGCCAAGTACCGCGAGGCGCTGCGCATCGCCCCGGCCAACCTGCGCAAGGCGCTGTGATCAGCCCAGCAGCTGCGGGTTCATGCGCCAGAGCGTGACGTTGAGCGCCGCGGCGAAGCTGATCCAGGCCAGATAGGGCACCAGCAGCGCACCCGCCAGCGGCTTGATGCGCCAGAAGCCCGTCAGCGTGGCGGCCACCGTCAGCCACAAGAGGGCGATGTCAGCCAGCGCCCAGGCGCCCAGATGCCAGGCGAAGAACAGCCAGCTCCAGAGACCGTTGAGCACCAGCTGCAAGCAAAAGAGCGTCAGCGTCCGGCGGCGCGCGCCGCTGGCGGGCTCACGCCACACCAGCCAGGCGGCGATGGCCATCACCGCGTAGAGCACCGTCCAGACCGGACCGAAGACACCGGGCGGCGGCGACCACGAAGGCTGCGTGAGTTGCGCGTAGAAGGCCGGAGCCTGCACCGAGGCTACGCCGCCGATGGCGGCCGTGGCGAAGGTCAGCGCCAGCCAGCCGGCCAGGGCCAGCCAGGTGTGGGCGGTGAAGCGGGGGCGGGGGGCTGCGTGAAATGACATGGCTGCACTGTGGGGGTGGCGGATGCTGCCGGTGCGGCCCTTCATGCGCCAGTGTCTGTAAGACCGCACGCTGATCGGGCGGCGTACCGGCCTTTCCCATGGTTCAGTTTGCTATTGATTGAATAGCACATTGCGCTGGCAGAACAAGCGCTGCAGCCCGAAAAGTGCCTCATGCGAGGCCCGGCGCATGCGCTGACCGCTCAGTGCGGTCACGGGGCTCAGTGCCGCGGCAGCGCCGGCAGCGCGGCCTCGCCTCCCGCCGCCAGCTTGAAGCCCGCCACGGCATCGGCCAGCTGCGCCGCCTGCTGCTGCAGCGACTGCGCGGCGGCGGTCGCCTCTTCCACGAGCGCGGCGTTCTGCTGCGTGGCCTGGTCCATCTGGCTCACGGCGCTGCCGACCTCAGAAATGCCCGTGCTCTGCTCCTGGGTGGCGGCGCTGATCTCCGCCACGATGGCGGTCACGCAGCGAACGCTGTCCACCACCTGGTCCATGGTGCTTCCAGCATCCTGCACCAGCCGGCTGCCCGCGTTGACCTGGGCGACCGAGCCGTCGATGAGGAGCTTGATCTCCTTGGCCGCGGTGGCGCTGCGTTGGGCCAGGGTACGGACCTCGCTGGCGACGACGGCGAAGCCCCGGCCCTGCTCGCCCGCACGGGCGGCCTCGACAGCGGCGTTCAGCGCGAGGATGTTGGTCTGGAAGGCGATGCCGTCGATCACACCGATGATGTCCACGATCTTGCGGGCCGATGCCTCGATACCTCCCATCGTCGTCACCACCTGGCCTACTACGCCGCCCCCGTGCACGGCGACCTCCGAGGCCTGGTCGGCCAGCTGCCGCGCCTGGCGCGCGTTGTCGGCGTTCTGCTTGACGGTGGCCGTCAGCTGCTCCATGGCCGCTGCGGTTTCCTCCAGCGAGCTGGCCTGCTGCTCCGTGCGGGCGGACAGGTCATGATTGCCGCTGGCGATCTCGCTGGTGGCCACGCGCACCGATTCGGATGAATCGCGGATGCGGATCAGCACGGCAGCGATCTTGTCCACGAAGCGGTTGAAGGCGCTGGCGATCTGCGTCAGCTCGTCATTGCCGTGGGTGGCAAGACGGCGGGTCAGGTCGCCCTCTCCAGACGCGATGTCTTCCAGCGCATCGCGCACCAGCGCCAGGCGGCGCAGCTGGCGGCTCACAGCCACCGTGAGCAGCGCCACGGCCATCAGCACGCACAGCGCGGTGATGCCGGCCGCGACCTGCAGCAGGTTCTGCACCGACTGCGTGGCTTGCGCACGGTCGATGGCAACGGCCAGCGTCCACGGAGTGCCCTCGACCTTGGCGGCGTAGAGCAGCTGGTCGGCGCCGTCGATCACGGCTTCGGCATAGCCGCCGCGCTCGGCCAATTCACGCAGTTGCGCGGCGTCGAGCTCCTTCGCGATGGCGGTCACCGGCTTGAGTGCGAGCTCGGCCTTGGCGTGCGAGAGGATGTGGCCGTCGCCGTCCAGCAGAAAGGCGAAGCTCTTGGGGATGGGGTGGATGGCGTTGACCTTGCGGGTCACCGTGTCCAGGTGCATATCGGTGCCCACCACGGCCGTGGGCTGGCCGGCCGGACCCACGGGTTCGACGAAGCTGATGGTGAGTTTGCCGGTGCTGGCGTCCACATAGGCCGGCGTGAGTGCCGGGCCGCCCGCCTTCACCGCCTGCTTGTACCAGGGGCGTGCTGTGCCGTCGTAGTCTGGCGGCATGGGGTGGGAGAAGATGTTGCGCTTGTCGGCGTAGACGAAGTAGGTGTCGTCGAAAGCACCGGCCTCCTTGGCCGCGAGCAGGAAGGGCACGGGCTCGGCCTGGCCCACGGCGGCCTTGAGGGAGCCCGTGACGCGCTGCTTGTCGCGGACCCACTCAGCCAGCTCCGCGGCATGGGTGCGGGTGAGCTGCCCGATGCGCTCGTCCAGGCCCTCCAGCGTGTTCTTGCGCACGACCAGGAACGTCGCGAGAGCCAGCGCGAAGAGGGACAGGACGGTGATGGCCACGCAAATGCCGATCAGCCGGGCGCGCAGAGTGTTTAGCATGGATGCAGCGGATGGGGTGGGAGGATGGGCGGACTATCGCACAGCGGTGCCGGCGCCACCAGCACTCTGGCGGGAGTGCGAATGAGTCGCCGTCCGCCCGCGGGCCTGCGGGCACACTGCGCGTATCCTTGGCGCCTCTCTATGAATCAATTGCAACTTTTCCTGCCCTGCGCCGCCGGCGTCGAGGGCTATCTGGCGGACGAAGTCCACGCCATTACCGGCCTGACCGGGCACGACCTGCTCACCGGGCGCGGTGGCGTACTGGTGCGCGCCTCGTGGCGCGACGCCATGCGGCTGAACCTGCACAGCCGGCTGGCCCAGCGTGTGCTGGTGCAACTGGCCCACCGCCCCTACCGCAACGAGGGCGACCTCTACGGCCTCGCCAGCGGCGTGGCCTGGGAGATCTGGTTCACCACGCACCAGAGCTTCAAGATCGAAGTCACCGCCCAGCACAGCCCGCTCAACAGCCTCAACTTCGCCGCGCTCAAGGTGAAGGACGCGGTCGCCGACCGCTTCCGCGCCAAGGGTGGCGCCCGCCCCGACGTGAACACGCAGTGGCCCGACGTGCGCATCCACCTGCACCTGACCACCGACGAGGCCACGATCTACATCGACACCTCGGGCGAGGCGCTCTTCAAGCGCGGCTGGCGCGAGGACAAGGGCGACGCGCCGCTCAAGGAAACGCTGGCCGCCGCCATGATCGCCGCCAGCGGCTGGGACCCGCTGGGCGATGCGCCCGTGCCGCTCTATGACCCCTGCTGCGGCAGCGGCACCATCGCCATCGAGGCCGCGCAGATCGCCTGCCGCATTCCGCCCGGCATGCAGCGGCGCTTCGCGTTCGAGAAGCTGCTGCCCTTCCAGGCCCATGTCTGGTCTGCTATTAAAAATGAAGCGGAAGGTGCAATCATTGCCCCGGCTGCGCCGGTTTTCGGCAGTGACGTTTCGCACCGCATGGTGGACTTCGCGCAGCGCAACGCCGAGCGCGCGGGCGTAGCCCAGGCCGTGCAGCTGCGCGGCGGCGACGCGTTGCAGCGCATGCCGCCCACCGAGGAGCCCGGCGTGCTGCTGCTGAACCCGCCGTATGGCGAGCGCATCGCCGCCGCCGGCACCTTCGGCCGCAACGCGGCGGAGCGCATGAGCCAGCTGGACCGCGCCGGCCGCGAAACCGCGCAGACCGAGGACGGCAGCGAGTTCTTCAGCCAGCTCGCCTCGCACTGGAAGAAGAACTACAGCGGCTGGACCGCGTGGATGCTGACCCCCGACCTGAAGCTGCCCAGCCAGATGCGTCTGAAGGAGTCGCGCCGCGTACCGATGTGGAACGGCCCCATCGAATGCCGGCTGTTCCGCTTCGACATGATCAAGGGCGCGGTGCGCGAGCGCGGGCCCAAGTCCGCCGCTGCCGCACCGGCAGCGGGTGGTGCTGCCGATGCCGGTTGAATTCCGCCTGCCCGCCGTGCCGGGCGAGGGCGAGGCGGTGCGCCCCGTGGTGGTGGACACCAACGTCGCGCTCGATCTGCTGATCTTCTCGGACCCGCGCACCGTCCCGCTGCGGAAGGCGCTGGCCGAGGGGCGGCTGGAGTGGATCGCCACCCAGGTGATGCGCGACGAGCTGGAGCGCGTGCTGGCCTATCCGCACATCGTGGCGCGCATGGAGTTCTACGGCGTGAGCGCCGCCCAGGTGCTTGCCGCCTTCGACGCGCAGGCGCGCCTGCGCGACGTGGCGCCGCGCGTGGCCTATGTGTGCAAGGACGCGGACGACCAGAAGTTCATCGACCTGGCCGCTGCCCACGCCGCCATTCTGCTGAGCAAGGACAAAGCCGTGCTCTGCATGCGCAAGCGGCTGATGCTGCTGGGCGCGGACATCGCCACGGCGCTGGTGCTGGCAGAACAGTCCGCCGCCGTCGCCGAGACCGCTGCGAACGCGGTCTGAGCGCCTCGCGGCGCCGCTCTTTCAATCCCCGTCGAAGCGGAACCCGTCCGCCGGGTGCAGCGACCAGCCGCCGTCGCCCGTCAGTCGCAGCACGTGCGTGTGGTGCGCGAGCACGGCGGCGCGGTGGGCGATGCTGATGAGCGTGGCGCCGCCCTCGCGCAGGCTGCCGTAGAGCCGGGCCTCGTTGGCGCTGTCGAGCGCGCTGGTGGCCTCGTCCAGGATCACCACGCGCGGCCGGCGCACCAGCACGCGGGCGAAGGCCAGGCGCTGCTGCTCGCCCATGGAAAGCTGCTTTTCCCAGTCGCGCTGGGCGTCCAGCCCTCCCACGCGCTCGGCCAGGTCGGGTAGCTGCACGTCGCGCAGGATCTGCAGCAGTTCGGCATCGGAGCGCTGGGTGGACTGCGCCGGATAGATCATCTGGCTGCGCAGCGACCCGGGCTGCATGTAGGGGCGCTGGGGCAGGAAGAACACGTCCTCCATCGGCGGGTGATGCACCACGCCTTCGCCCGTGCGCCAGAGCCCGGCAATGGCGCGCAGCAGCGAGCTCTTGCCGCAGCCGCTGGCGCCGGTGATGAGCAGGGCGTCGCCGGGCTGCATTTCCAGTGTCAGATCACGCACCAGCAGGCGGGCGTAGCCGGGGGTGTAGAGCGTCAGCGCCTCGATGGCGAAGCGCTCGCCAGGGCGG
Source organism: Acidovorax sp. (assembly GCA_041987645.1). GTDB lineage: Bacteria > Pseudomonadota > Gammaproteobacteria > Burkholderiales > Burkholderiaceae_C > Paracidovorax. The sequence continues at coordinate 21,880 of JBHIWE010000017.1, forward strand.
GCCTCGATCTCACGGCCAGCCCTCGGTGCCGGGGGGCGTCTCTGCGGCCGCGGAGACAGCGAGGCCACGGGCGCGGCGGCGCGGGAGGGGGCAGCGTCGGCGTCCTCCCCCATCGCGCCGGCGCTGCGGCGCTGGCGGGCCTGGCGCCGCTCGCGCAGCTCCTGCCGGCGCGCGCGCCTTGCAGCCGTCACGGCTTCGGGCTCGGGCGGCTCGTGGCGCTCCGGCGCTCCCAGCAGGGCCTGGTGCAGGGTATCCAGCCGGCCGATGCCGGCGACGAAGCGGCTCAGGCTCTCGAAGTTGTCCACGATCAGCGAGACCGAGGCCAGCACCGCCGCGAAAGCGCCTGCGGCCTGGATGGCGCGGCCGACTTCCATGTCGCCCGACAGCACCGCCTCGGCCAGGATGATGCTGGGGATCACCACCGTGAGCTGGCTGAAGGCGCGCTGGAAGAGGTTGAGCGAGCGCTGGCGCTTGATGAGCCGCGCGTAGTTGTTGAACACCGCCTGGAAGCTGTGGTCCAGCTGGGCGCGCTCCTGCGCCTCGCCGCGGTAGAAGGCGATGGATTCGGCGTTCTCGCGCAGGCGCATCAGGCCGAAGCGGAAGTCGGCCTCGCGCCGCAGCTGCCAGAAGTTCAGCCGGATCAGCGGCGCGCCGAAGACGTACAGGGCCACCACCGTGCCCACCAGCGCATACACGGCGAGGAATGCCACCAGCACGTGCGAGATCGACCACAGCACGGCGCTGAAGGCCACCAGCTGCATGCCTGCGCCGATGAAGATCAGCAGAAAGTGGGTTGAGCGGCCGGTGAAGCTGTTGATGTCTTCGCTGATGCGCTGGTCGGGATTGTCGATGGTGCCCTGGGCGTTCAGCTCGTAGTAGCGCCGGCCGTTCAGGTAGCCGTCGAGGAAGCGGTGCGTGAGCCAGCGCCGCCAGTGGTTGGCGAAGGCGTCGCGCATGTAGTAGTAGAAGGCGTAGACCGGCACCGCGAAGGCCAGCACGATCAGGCAGGTGTGGACGGCATGCCAGAAGCGCTCGCGCTCGCGCGCGGCCAGGGCTGAGGTGATCTCGCCGGAGCTATCGACCAGCATCACGGCCAGCTGGGTTTCCAGCAGCATCAGCAGCACCAGCAGGCCCATGAGTGACCAGGCCGCAAAGCGCTTGTCGCCCTGCCAATAGGGCTTGGCCACGGCCATGAATTGCCGCCAGGCGGCCAGTGACAGCGAGGGCGAATGCCGCGCCGGGTCCGAGCCCTCCCGAGGAGGGGCGGCGGCAGCCTCGGGCAGGGGGGCTGCGGCGGCGGTGGCTGAGGAAGGCATGCGAAAAGGTGCAGGACGGGGCAGGAGCGCTGCACGGAACGATAGGTTGCAGCGCGGCATGTAGCTGTCGGACGCGGCCCACGCGGGGCTACGGAAACGTCCGCGATCGCAGCTGGCGAGCCGGTTCGCGCGTCGCTCCGTCAGCGAAGTCCGAGCACTGCTTTCAGATCAGGTTGCGCATGGCCTGGGCGGTCTCGCGCAGCACGGGCAGCACGCGGGCCACCGCATCGTCCGAGCTTTCATGGCCCATCGGCATGGTGATGTTGAGCGCGCCCACCAGGGTGCCATGGCGGTCGCGCAGCGGCACGGCAATGCCGCGCGAGTTCAGGTCCAGCTGCTGCTCGGAAAGCGCCCAGCCCTGCGCGCGGATGCGCGCGAGCTCGAGCTGCATGCGCTCCAGGCTGGCGATGGTGTAGGGCGTGAACACCTGCAGCGGGCGGCTGGCCAGCCATTCGGCCAGCTCGGCATCGCTGCGCAGGGCCAGCATCAACATGCCGGAGGCAGTCACTTGTGCCGGCACGCGCGCCCCCAGCACGTAGCCGGTGCTCATGCTGCGGTTCGGGCCGTTGCGGGCGATGTAGACCACCTCGTCGCCGTCCATGACGCTCAGGTAGGCGATCTCGCTGGTGCCGGCCGCCACCCGTTGCAGGAAGGGCTGCACCACGCGCGGCAGCCGCGCCGATTCGAGGTAGGAGCGCCCCAGCCGCAGCACGCGCGGCGTCAGCCAGAAAAGCTTGCCGTCGCTGGCGATATAGCCCATGTGCTGCAGCGTGAGCAGATAGCGCCGGGCCGCGGTGCGGGTCATCCCCGTGCGCTGGCCAGCCTGGCTGGCCGTCATGCGCGGGTGCGCGTCGTCGAAGGCCTCGATGATGCTCACGCCCCGCTCCAGCCCTGCGATCCAGTCGCGCTTGTCCAGCCCTGCGGGGGCTGTGGATTCTTCTTCAAGCATGGGCTGGAGTGTGCCTCTGGCGTTGGAATGGAATGGGCTGGGGGCATTCTGGCGAAAACCCTGCTTTGGTTCGATTATCGGACGCTGGCGTGCGTTAAACGATCGTTATCAGGGTTCAAGCCCTCATGCAGGGCGGGGCGCCGGCTATAAACCGGGGGGTGCAGCCGCCCCGGTGGGCGCGTTGCGTTCGGATCCTCGGAGTGCCTGTCCCATGAGCCAACCCATCACCGGTGATACCCAGGTGTATCTGCTGCCCGGCGACCCCGTGCGCAACGTGCGGCTGCCGCGCATGTTCAATGCCGTCTTCGCGCGCTTCGGCATCGACGCCGTGATGGTGCCGGTGCAGGTGCCCGTGCGTGACTTCGCCGTGCATTTCCGAGCCTCTTTCCTGGCGCACAACCTGCGCGGCATGGTGATCGCGCCGCCGCACAAGCCGCGCGTGGTCGATCTGCTGGACAGCTGCGGCCTTTGCGCGCGCGTGGCCGAGTCGGTCAACGTGGTGCGCCGCACCGATGAGGGCCAGCTCGAGGGCGACCTGTTCGACGGCGATGGACTGCTCGACGCGCTGGACCACTACGGCATCCCGTTTCGCGGCAAGCGCGTGCTCATCCTGGGCGCGGGCGTGAGCGCGGCCGCGATCGGCCTGGCGCTGGCCGAGGGAGGGACCGTCAATGGCGCCGAATGCATCGCCTTCCACGACACGGTTTCGGGCAAGGCCGCCGGTGTGGCGGCCCAGCTCGACGCCTTCTTCGACGCCACCATCGTGGCCGTGGACAGCAACGCGCCCGAGGGCTACGACCTCGTCATCAACGCCACGCCGCTGGGCCTGCAGGACGCCGACGCCAGCCCCGTGGACGTGCAGCGCATGGACGCCCATGCCGCGCTCTTCGACATCCTGCTGCGCAACCAGCCCACGCCCCTCGTGCGTGCCGCCCGCGCGCGCGGACTGCATGCACAGGCCGGCTTCGAGATGCTGATCCAGCAGATGCCGCACTACTTCCGCTATTTCGGCTACTCCGAGGTGGCCGACGCGCTCTGCGAGGACATGACCTTCCTGCGCGAAATCATCTACCCACCCGCCATGCGCGCCGAGATCGCCGCGCCCATCCGCTACCGCTCTGCCAGCGTCGCCTGAACGGCGGCTCTCGCGTCGTCCCTCGTTTTCTCCCGCTTTTGAACGCCTTTCCCATGATCTCCGGCAAAACCACGCTCATCGCCCACATTGGCTACCCCACCGAGACCTTCAAGGCCCCGATGATCTACAACCCCTGGTTCGACAGCCGGGGCATTGACGCCGTGGTGGTGCCCATGGGCGTCAAGCCCGAGGACTACGCCGCCTCGCTGCGCCAGATTTTTCGCTTCACCAACCTGCGCGGCGCGCTCGTCACCATGCCGCACAAGGTCGCGACCATGGAGCTGGTCGATGAGGTCACGCCCACCGCTCGCATTGCCGGCGCCTGCAACGCCGTGCTGCTGCGCCCGGACGGAACGATGCTGGGCGACCAGTTCGACGGCGCCGGCTTCGTGCGCGGCGTGGAGCGCAAGGGCCGGCCCTTCGCCGGCACGCGCGTGCTGGTCTCGGGCGCAGGGGGCGTGGGCTCGGCCATTGCCGCCTCCATCGCGGCGGCCGGCGCGGCCGAGCTGATGCTGTTCGACATGAATGCCGCCTCGGCCGAAGCGCTGGCCGCGCGGTTGCGCGAGCACTATGCGCAGCTTGTGGTCCGTACGGGCTCCAACGATCCGGCCGGCTACGACGTGGTGGTCAACGCCACGCCGCTGGGCATGCGTGAGGGTGACCCGCTGCCCTTCGACGTAGAGCGCATTGCGCCATCCACCTTCGTGGGCGAGGTGGTCATGAAGGCCGAATACACGCCGCTGCTGCAGGCCGCTCGCGCCCGCGGCTGCGCGGTGCAGGGCGGCACCGACATGCTGTTCGAGATGATCCCCGCCTACCTGGAATTCTTCGGTTTCGGCACCGCCACGCCCGAAGAGCTGCGTGCCGTGGCCCGGCTGCAGTACTAGCGCTGAACTGGCTCAGACCCATGGGGCCACACACTTTGCGGACCGGCTGGCAGCCACGGCGCGCATGAGCGTCTTCGAAGGCTTTCTCTGTGCGCCCGAAACGCTAGAAGCCTTCGGCGACCAGGCCATCGTCGCCGGCATGCTGCGCTTCGAGGCCGCGCTGGCCCGTGCCCAGGCCGCCGAAGGGCTGATCCCGCCCGATGCGGCCCGCTCCATCGTCGCGAGCTGCCGCGTCGAGCTGTTCGACGTGGCCAAGATCGTGCGCGACAGCGCCTGCGCCGGCAGCATCGCCATTCCACTGGTGCGCGCGCTCACCGAGGCGGTGGCGCTCTTCAACGCCGATGCGGCGCGCCACGTGCACTACGCCAGCACCAGCCAGGATGTGGTGGACACGGCCATGGCTCTGGCTACGCGCGAGGCCGTCTCCTTGCTGGATGCCGACCTCGCGCGCGCCGTGCAGGCCCTGCTGGCGCTGGCCGAGCGCCATGCCGCCACCCCCCTGCTGGCACGCACGCTGATGCAGCCGGCCTCGGTCACCAGCTTCGGCCTGAAATGCGCCGGCTGGGCCGCGCCGCTGGTGCGCGGACGCAGCCGCCTGCACGCGGCGGCCGGCCGGGCGCTGCAGCTGCAGCTGGGCGGGCCCGTGGGCACGCTGGCGCAGATGCCGCCCGCGCAGGGCGCTGCCGTGCGCCGCCGCATGGCGCAGGAGCTGGGCCTGGCCGATCCCGGCGGCAGCTGGCATACCCAGCGCGACGAATGGGTGGCGCTGGGCTGCGAGCTGGGCGTGATCGCGGGAAGCCTGGGCAAGATCGCGGGCGATATCGTGCTGCTGGGCCAGCATGAGGTCGGCGAGGTGGCCGAGCCGCACGAGCCCGGGCGGGGCGCGGCCACCACCATGCCGCACAAGCGCAACCCAGTGGCCTCCATGGTGGCGCTGGCAGCCGCCCAGCGCGCTCCGCAGCGCGTGGCCGCGTTGCTCGCGGCCATGGTGCAGCAGCATGAGCGCGGGCTGGGCGGCATGCAGGCCGAGCTGGCCGAATGGCCGCAGCTGCTGCGCTGCGCGCACGCTGGCGCCCGCGCCCTGGCCGTGGCACTGCCAGGGCTGCAGGTGCGCCCGGAGCGCATGGCCGAGCACATCGCCAGCGCGTGCGCGGGGTTGCCGCGCACGGTAGCCGAGGAGTGGTTCAGCCTATCGCTCGCCGAAGGCGCGGGCCGTATCGCGCGGGAACAGGTGCGGGCGCTGCGAGAATGGCAGCCCCCGCAATGACCTAGGTCAATCCCGCATTCCGCGCGAATATCGAACGCATTTGATCGATCATCGATCGCTCGTGGCGCGCCAAGCGTTGTTTGGCCGCAGGCGGGCTCCTACAGTCCCGCCATGTTTCCCACTCGCGCACTTTTCTGCTGCTTCCAGGCCGCCGCCGGCACCGTGATGGCCGGGGCCTGCAGCGTGCGCGGCGCGATTGCCTGACCGCCATGGCGGCTCCTTCGATTGCCACCGTCTCGCTCAGCGGCACCCTGCGCCAGAAGCTGGAGGCCGTCGCGGCCGCCGGCTTCGACGGCATCGAACTGTTCGAGGCCGACTTCATCCATTTCCAGGGCTCGGCGGCCCAACTGCGCCGCATCGCGGCGGATCTGGGATTGTCGATCGACCTCTACCAGCCCCTGCGCGACATGGAAGGCCTGCCCGACGTCGCTTTCTCCCGCGCCCTGGAGCGCGCCGAGCGCAAGTTCGACCTGATGCAGGAACTGGGCGCGCCCCTGGTGCTGTGCTGCTCCAACACCCTGCCGCACTCCACCGACGATCCAGACCTGGCCGCCGCCCAGCTGCACACGCTGGCCGAGCGCGCCGCCCGCCGCAACCTGCGCGTGGGCTATGAGGCGCTGGCCTGGGGCCGACACACCTCGCGCTTCGGCCAGGCCTGGGACATCGTCCGGCGGGCCGACCACCCGCACCTGGGCCTGATCCTGGACAGCTTCCACACCCTCTCGCTGCGCGACGACCCGACGCCCATCGCCGGCATTCCGGGCGACCGCATTTTCTTCGTGCAGATGGCCGATGCGCCGCTCATGTCGCTGGACGTGCTGCAGTGGGCCCGCCACCACCGGGTGTTCCCGGGCCAGGGCGATTTCGACGTGATCGGCTTCTTCGAGCAGGTGCTGCGCGCCGGCTACACCGGGCCTCTGTCGCTGGAGATCTTCAACGACCTGTTCCGAGAAACGCCCAACCGCCGCACGGCGGTGGACGCCATGCGCTCGCTGCTCTATCTGGAAAGCGAGGTGCGCCAGCGCCTCACCACCCCGCAGTCCACCGCGCAGTCCGCTGCCGCGCGCGCCCCGGTCTCTGCGCCGCCTCTGCGCGTTGAACTCTTCAACCCGCCGCCCGCGCCGACCTTCCAGGGCGTGTCGTTCATCGAATTCGCGGCCGACGAAGCCGCGGCCGAGGCACTGGACGGCGTGCTGCGCGGCCTGGGCTTCGCGCGGGTGGGGCGTCACCGCTCCAAGGCCGCAACGCTTTATCGCCAGGGCCACATCCACCTCATCGTCAACGCCCAGCCCGACTCGTTCGCGCGCAGCCGTTTCGCGCTGCATGGCACCTCCGTCTGCGCGCTGGGCCTGCGCTGCGACGACGCCATCGGCGCGCTGGGGCGCGCCAAGGCCATGCGCTCGCTGCCCTACGACAGCCCGCTCGGTCCGCACGAGCAGCGCGTGCCCGCCACCGTGGCGCCGGGTGGCAACCTGATCCACTTCGTGCCGGCCGCGTTGGGCGCCGATGGCCTGTTCGAGTCCGACTTCGTGCGGGACGCCGCCGCGCAGGACGACGCGGGGCCGGTGCCCGGCCTGCAATGCGTCGATCACCTGACGCTGGGCCTGGGCCAGGACCAGCGCGACACCTGGGCGCTCTTCACCCGCGCCGTGCTGGGGCTCGACTGCATGGAGAGCCTGGACCTGGCCGACCCCTTCGGCCTGGTGCGCAGCCAGGGCGTGGCCAATGCCGAGCGCAGCCTGCGCCTGGTGCTCAACGTGCCGCTGAGCCAGCGCACGGCCACGGCGCGCCAGCTGGGCGTGACCGGCGCGGGAGCGGTCCATCACATCACCTTCGGCTGCGACGACATCTTCGCGTCGGTGGCCGCACTGCAGGCGCGCGGCGTGCGTTTCGAGCCCGTGTCCGGCAACTACTACGACGACCTGCAGGCCCGCCTGGACCTGGCGCCCGGCCTGCTGGAACGTCTGCGTGCGGCCGGCGTGCTGTTCGACCGCTCCCCCGAGGGCGACTACCTGCACGCCTATACCGAAAGCCAGGCCGGTGGCCTGTTCTTCGAGATCGCGCAGCGCGTGGGCGGCTACGACGGCTGGGGCGCTGCCAACGCAGCGGCGCGGCTGGCCTCGCTGGCCCAGCGCTGAACCCGGGCCCTCATCCCTGCCGGCACCTTTTCCTGTCCTTGATCCCTTCCACCTAGAACGACGAGTTTTCCGTTTTCCCGCCAACATTGGAGACATCACCATGGCCCATGCACCCGCTACCGAGCCGCAAGGCCGGCACCAGTCGAAGAAAGCCGCAGCCAGCGGCTGGATCGGTTCCGCGCTGGAGTACTACGACTTCTTCATCTACGCCACCGCGGCGGCGCTGATCTTTCCGCAGATCTTCTTCCCCAAGGGCGATCCGGCGATTGCCATCATCGCTTCGCTCGCCACCTACGGCGTGGGCTACGTGGCGCGCCCCATCGGCGCCTTCGTGCTGGGCCACATCGGCGACACGCACGGCCGCAAGCAGGTGCTGGTGTGGTGCATGTTCCTGATGGGCTTTTCCACCATCGCCGTGGGCCTGCTGCCCACCTATGACCAGATCGGCCTGTGGGCGCCCGCGCTGCTGGTGCTGATGCGCCTGATCCAGGGCTTTGCCGTGGCCGGCGAGATCTCCGGCGCCAGCTCGATGATCCTGGAGCACGCGCCCTTCGGCCGCCGCGGCTTCTTCGCCAGCTTCACGCTGCAGGGCGTGCAGGCCGGCCAGATCCTGGCCGCCGCCGTGTTCCTGCCGCTGGCGCACTACATGCCCACCGAGCAGTTCAACAGCTGGGGCTGGCGCATTCCCTTCCTGCTGAGCTTCATCGTCATCATCGCCGGCTGGATCATCCGCCGCGAAGTGGCCGAAACCCCGGCTTTCACCGACGAGACTGCGCAGCAGGAGCGCGTGCGCTCGCCCATCGTCGATGCGTTCAAGTACCACTGGCCCGACATGCTGCGCGTGGTCTGCATGGCGCTGATGAACGTGATTCCCGTGGTCGCCACCATCTTCGGCGCCGCCTATGCGGTGCAGCCGGCCTACGGCATCGGCTTCGCGAAGGACATCTACCTGTGGATTCCCGTGCTGGGCAACATCCTGGCCGTGCTGGTGATCCCTCTGGTCGGCAACCTCTCCGACAAGATCGGCCGTCGCCCGCCCATCATCATCGGCGCGCTGCTCTCAGGGCTGCTGGCCTTCGGCTACCTCTACGCCATCAGCATCCGCAACGTGCCGCTGGCGATCTGCATGTCGCTGCTGATGTGGGGCCTGGTCTATCAGGGCTACAACGCCGTGTTCCCATCGTTCTACCCCGAGCTGTTCCCGACACGCACCCGCGTGTCCGCCATGGCCATTTCCCAGAACGTGGGCACCGCCATCACCGCCATGCTGCCGGCGCTGTTCACCGCCGTGGCGCCCCCCGGCGCGGCCAACATCTGGCTCACCGTGGGTGCCATCGCCTTCGGCGTCACCGTGATTTCCGCACTGGCGGCTTTCACCGCCCGCGAAACCTTCCGCGTGCCCATGAGCCAGCTGGGCGACGTCGATGCCAAGCCGGTGAGCGCGCAGGAATACGACCAGCAGCGTGCGCAGGCGCTGGCGACCCATCGCGCCTGAAGGGCGCCGCAACCTTTTGCGTCCACCCGGCCGGCGCGCACCAGCCGCCGGCGGTGGCAGCGCGGGATGACTGACGACGAGGCCCTGCCGCAGCGGGGCGGGGGCGGGCCGGCTAAACTGCCGGCCTTTCCCGGTGGCGCCGCAGCGCCGCCTGCGGGTGGCCCCGCCGGCCCGTGCCGGCCGGCGGCAGCGCCTTCCGCCCCCTTCCTGCTCACGTCTTCAACCCCACACGCCAGGCCACCACCATGTCCCCAACCCCCGATAGCTCCCAGGAGCCCTCCGCCGCGCTCGGCGCTGACCAGCTCGACGAACTCGACACCCTGCTGGACGACCTGCGCTCGCGCGCGGAAGAAATCCCGCAGTGGGAGTTCTGCGACGGCTTCCTCACTGCCCTGGCCTGCACCCGCCGGCCCGTGCCCGTCGCCGAATGGCTACCCATGCTGCTGGGCGACGGCGGCGAGCTGGACGTGGCCGAGGGCGAGCCCCTGCCCCTGCTGCCGGCGTTCGCCGATGCGGCCCAGCAGGCGCGCTTCCTGGAGCTGTGGACGCTGCGCTGGAACGAGGTGGTGAGCCAGCTCGACGCCGACGTGCAGTCGCTCGACGAAGACGATGCCTTCCAGCCCGAGGCCATGGACATGCGCGGCGCCATCGCCAGCCTGCCCGAAGAAGAGCGCGCCGACATGGAGGGCCAGGAGATCCCGTCCTTCGGCCAGGTCTGGGCGCTGGGCTTCATGTTCGCCGTGGAGAACTGGCCCGAGGAATGGGCCGCGCCGCGCGACCGCGAGGCCGCCGACTGGCTCAACGAGGCGCTGGACGCCATCGTCGCGCTGACCGAGGACGACACCGGCAAGCCCGAGGTCTGCATGTATTCCGAAGACGGCCCGCCCAGCACCAGCCAGGCCCGCGTCGAGGCCTTCGGCGAAGCCATCTGGGCCATCTACGACCTGCGCCGTCTCTGGAAGAGCATGGGTCCGCGCGTCGAGACCGTGCGCCGCGCCGACACGCCCGGCCGCAACGACCCGTGCAGCTGCGGCAGCGGCAAGAAGTACAAGAAGTGCTGCGGCGCGAACTGAGTTGACGGCGACCCTGCGGTCGTGTCCTGCTGGCCCCTGATTCCACGCGCGCTTCGGCGCGCGTTGCTTTTTTCGCTTTCTTCGCCGTTCTTCCCATGAGCACCACCGCCTTGATCTCCCGCCTGCGCGCCGAATGGGCGCCCAGCGTTCCCCGCGAGCTGCTGGCCGGCGCCGTCGCCACCTTCGCGCTGATCCCCGAGGTGATCGCCTTCAGCTTCGTCGCCGGGGTCGATCCGTCGGTGGGGCTGTTCGCCTCGTTCGTCATCAGCATCGTGATCGCCTTCGCGGGCGGGCGGCCGGCCATGGTGTCGGCCGCCGCGGGCTCGGTGGCGCTGGTGGCCGCGCCGCTGGTGGCGGCGCACGGCCTGGGCTACCTGCTGGCGGCGGGCCTGCTGGCCGGGGCGGTGCAGGTGGTGTTCGGGCTGCTGAAGCTGGGCGTGCTGATGCGCTTCGTCTCCAGTTCGGTGCGCACCGGCTTCGTCAACGCGCTGGCCGTGTTGATCTTCTCGGCCCAGCTGCCGCACCTGAAGGACGCGCAGCCCTCCACCTGGGCCTTCCTGGCGCTGGGGCTGGCCATCATCTACGGCCTGCCCTGGCTGGGCCAGCGGCTGGGGCTGCGGGCGCTCACGGCCATTCCGTCGCCGCTGATCTGCGTGGTGGCGCTCACGCTGCTGGCCTCGTTCCTGGGCGTGCACCTGCCCACCGTGGCCGACCTGGGCCGGCTGCCCGACAGCCTGCCCTTCTTCGGCCTACCGGCCGTGCCCGCCTCGTGGGAGACGCTGCGCATCATCGCGCTGCCGGCGCTGGCGATCGCGCTGGTCGGCCTGCTGGAGTCGGTGCTGACGGCGGCCGTGGTGGACGAGCTGACCGGCACGCCCAGCGACAAGAACCGCGAATGCGCCGGCCTGGGCCTGGCGAACATGGCGGCCAGCTGCTTCGGCGGTATCGCGGGCTGCGGAATGATCGGCCAGGCGGTGAGCAACGTGAAGTACGGCGGCCGCGGGCGTCTGTCCACGCTGTTCGCGGGCGTGTTCCTGCTGGTGCTGATGGTGGCGCTCAAGGACTGGGTCTCGCGCGTGCCGGTGATCGCGCTGGTGGCGATCATGGTGATGGTGTCGGCATCGACCTTCGACTGGAAGTCGCTGGGCCAGCTGCTGCGGCACCCGCGCCTGTCCAGCGCGGTGATGCTGGCGACCGTGGTGGTCACCATCGCCACGCACAACCTGGCTGCCGGCGTGGCGGTGGGGGTGCTGCTGAGCGGGGTGTTCTTCGCGTTCAAGGTGTCGCGGATGCTGGACGTGCA
>JBHIWE010000018.1:0-32634 GCA_041987645.1 Acidovorax sp.
GCTCGAAGCCGAGATCCGCTATGTGGTCGAGGGCCGCCAGCGCGTGGAGACCCGGCTGGCGCAGCTGGCCGAGCAGATCGCCCAGTGGTCCGCGCGCAAGGACGACGCCGAGGCCGAAATGGAAACGCTTGCTGCCGGTGGCGTCGATGCCGAAGAGCGCGCCGAGCTGCTGGCTGCCCAGGTCGAGGAGCAGGCCATGCAGCTGCCCGACCTCGAAGACGCGCTGCGCCGCGCCCAGCAGGCCGCTGCCGACCAGCGCGGCGCCGTGGTGCAGGTGCAGCAGCAGATCGGCGTGCTGGCCGCCGAGCAGCGCAGCATCGACGAACAGAGCCGCCAGCTGGACGTGCGCGAAGAGCGCCTGCGCACCGACCGCAACGCCCTGGCCGCGCCTGACGAAGCGCGGCTGGCCCAGTTGCAGGAAGAATTCGCCGCCGCGCAGGAGGCCGCCGAAACCGCCGAGGCCCGCCATGCCGAGCTGCAGGACGCCGTGCCCCAGCTGGACGACGACCGCCGCGCGCGCCAGCAGGCCGTGAACCAGGAAAGCGCCCGGCAGGCCGAACTCTCGGCCCGGCTGGAGGCGCTCAAGGCGCTGCAGGAGAAGGTCAAGACCGATGGCAAGCTCCAGCCCTGGCTGGCCCGCCACGGGCTCGACGGCCTGCAGGGCCTCTGGAGCCGCATCCACATCGAACCCGGCTGGGAGAACGCGCTCGAAGCCGCGCTGCGCGAGCGCCTGGGTGCGCTCGAAGTCGGGCGCCTGGAGATGGTGCGCGGCTTCCTCGGCTCGGGCGCGCAGGACGCGCCGCCCGCCCGGCTGGCCTTCTACAGCCCCGCCGGTGCCGATGCCGCAGCGCCGGCTCCCGCCGCACCCGGCGCCGCGCCGCGCCTGTCGGACCTGCTGCGCGTGCAAGACGCCGCCCTGCGTGCCGTGCTGGTGGACTGGCTGCACGGCTGCGGCACCGCGCCCACGCTCGAAGACGCGCTCGCCCGCCGTGCCCAGTCGCCCCTGGCGCCCGGCGAGGTGATCTACGTGCCCAGCGGCCATGCCGTGAGCGCGCACGGCGTCAGCTTCTATGCGCCCGATTCCGAACAGTCAGGCCTGCTGGCCCGGGCGCAGGAGATCGAATACCTCGAAAAGGAAGTGCGCGCCCAGCAGCTGATCGCCGAAGAATCCCGCGCCGCCCTGGTGCGCGCCGAGGCCGCCTATGCCGACGCCGCGCAGCGCCTGGTCGCCGCCCGGCGGGAAGCCGCCGATACCCAGACCCGCGCCCACACGCTGCAGGTCGAGACCCTGCGCCTCTCGCAGCTGGCCGAGCAGACCCGGGCGCGCAGCGAGCAGATCGGCGCCGACCTGGCCGAGGTCGAGGCGCAGCTGGCCGACCTGCAGGAGCGCCGCGTCACGGCAGAGGCCCGCTTCGAGGAGCTGGACATGCAGCTGGCCGACAGCCAGGAGCTGCACGCCCAGCTGGACGAGCGCGTGATCGAGGCCGAACGCAAGCTGGCCGAATGCCGCGAACAGCAGCGCACGCTGGAGCGCCAGGCGCAGGAGGCCACCTTCTCGCAGCGCAGCCTGGAGGCGCGCCGCGCCGAGCTGGCCCGCACCATCGACACCGCCCGCCAACAGGCCGCCGCCCTGGCCGATGAAGACCAGCGCGCCCGCGACGAGATGGGGCGCCTGTCGGCCGCCGCCGCGCAAGGCGGGCTGCAGCAGGCGCTGGAACTGAAGATGGAGCGCGAAAAGGCCCTGGCCACGCAGCGCAGCGAATACGACGAACTCACCGCGCGCCTGCGCGCCAGCGACGAACGCCGGCTGCAGCTCGAACGCGCGCTCGATCCGCTGCGCCAGCGCATCACCGACTTCCAGCTCAAGGAGCAGGCTGCGCGCCTGGGCCTGGAGCAATACACCACGCTGCTGGCCGACGCGCAGGCCGATCTGGCCGCCGTGGCCCAGTCCATCGCCGAAGGCAACGTGCGCGCCACCGGTCTGCAGGGCGAGATCGACCGGCTGCACCGCGAGATCGCGGCGCTGGGCGCGGTGAACCTCGCTGCGCTCGACGAGCTGAATCTGGCCCGCGAGCGCAAGACCTTCCTCGACGCACAGATGGCCGACCTGACCGAGGCCATGCAGACGCTGGAGGACGCGATCCGCAAGATCGACGGCGAAACGCGCCAGCTGCTCTCGGGCACCTTCGACACCGTGAACGGGCATTTCGGCCGCATGTTCCCTGAACTGTTCGGCGGCGGGCAGGCCCGGCTCATCATCACGGGCGACGAGATCCTCGACTCCGGCGTGCAGGTCATGGCCCAGCCGCCGGGCAAGAAGAACCAGACCATCCACCTGCTCTCGGGCGGCGAGAAGGCGCTGACGGCCATCGCGCTGGTCTTCGCCATCTTCCAGCTCAACCCGGCGCCGTTCTGTCTGCTGGACGAAGTCGATGCGCCGCTGGACGACGCCAACACCGAGCGCTATGCCAAGCTGGTGGCCAGCATGGCCACGGGCACGCAGTTTCTCTTCATCAGCCATAACAAGATCGCCATGGAAATGGCCGAGCAACTCATCGGCGTGACCATGCAGGAGCAGGGCGTCTCGCGCATCGTGGCGGTGGACATGGAGTCCGCCTTGTCCATGGCCGACTCCTGATTTTTCCGTATTCCGAAGACCGTCCTTTCACCATGAGCAACTTCCAACTCGGTCTCATCATCGCGGGCGGCGTCGTGCTGGCAGCCATCGTGGCCTACAACGCCTGGATGGCCCAGCGCAACGCACCCAAGCGTCCGGCCCGCGCGCCCTCCGAAGCCGACGGCGCCGCCGAACCCGCGCTGCGCCAGGACCCCGCCTTCGACGGTCTGGGCGCTGCCGTGCCCGGCGGCCAGCCGCTGGCCGCTGGCACCGACCCCTCGCTGGACGGCCACACCGTGACGCTGGACGACGCGTTGCGCATGCCCGTGCCGCCGCCCGAGCGCCGCGGCGGGCTGGACCCGCTGATCGACGCCATCGCCCCCATGGTGGCCGAGCAGGTCGTCTCGGGCGATGCGGCGCTCGCCGCGCTGCCGCCCACCCGCCGCGCGGGCAGCAAGGCCTTTGCCATCGAAGGCTTCAACGATGTCTCCCAGCAGTGGGAAATGCCCACGGCCGGCCAGCGCTACACGCACTTCCAGGCCGGCGTGCAGCTGGCCAACCGCATGGGCGCGCTCAACGAGATCGAGTTCTCCGAATTCGTGGTCAAGGCCCAGGGCTTCGCCGACGCGGTGAACGCGGCGGCGGATTTCCCCGACATGCTGCATGAGGTGGCCCGCGCTCGCGAGCTGGACCAGTTCGCCAGCGACCACGACGCGCAGCTGACCTTCTCGCTGCGCGCGCGCCTGGCCGCCTGGAGCCCCGGCTATGTGCAGCAGAACGCCACGCGCGAGGGTTTCGTGCCCGGCGCCATTCCCGGCCGGCTGGTGCTGCCCGCCACCACGGGTCCGGGCCTGCCGCCCGCGCTGACCCTGACTTACGACACCCAGGCCGCCCTGTCTGACGATCCCGAGCAGTCCGCCATCCGCGAGATCATCCTGAGCCTGGACGTGGCGCAGGTCCACCGCGCCGAGCAGCCCTTCCAGCGCCTGCGCGACGTGGCCGCTGCGCTCTGCCAGGCCATGGACGGTGTGCTCTGCGATCAGAACGGCACGCTGCTGCCGGCAATGACCATGGACCCGATTGCGGCCGACCTCGAACTGCTCTACGACAAGCTCGACAGCCGCGAGCTGTCAGCCGGCTCCGCGCTGGCGCGGCGCCTGTTCAGCTGATACCCATGGGCGCCGCACCAACAACGCGGCCGACGGCGCCCTCACTGACCCCCTGGAAGCCGGGCTCGCGCTAGAGTCTGCCCGGCGCCCATGCCTCGGCGCCGAGCCCATGGCCCACCGGCCCGGGTGGCCCACCCACGACAGATTGCGACGGCCATGGCCGAAACCCAAGACCTTTTTTCCGATCCAGCGCCCGCCCCATCGCGGCATGCTGCTATTGAAATCGAAGCGCTGCGCGCCCGGCTGAACCTCTGGGCGCACCAGTACTACGTGATGGACGCGCCCAGCGTGCCCGATGCGGAATACGACCGCGCCTTCCAGGCCCTGCAGGCGCTGGAGGCGGCCCACCCGGATCTGGTCACACCCGATTCGCCCACGCAGCGCGTGATCGGCGCGGTGATGGAGGGCCTTGCGCCCGTGCGCCACCAGGTGCCCATGCTCAGCATTCGCACCGAGACCGACACCGAGGCCAGCGGCGCCGAGACCTTCGACGCCCGCGTGCGCCGCGAGCTGAAGCTGGCGCCCGATGCCCCGCCCGTCGAATACGTGGCCGAGCCCAAGTTCGACGGCCTCGCCATGAGCCTGCGCTACGAGAACGGCCGGCTGGTGCAGGCCGCCACGCGCGGCGACGGCGAGGTGGGCGAGGACGTGACCCACAACATCCGCACCATCCGCCAGATTCCGCTGACGCTGCCCACGGGCGGCGAGAGCGGCGTGCCCCCGGTGCTGGAAGTGCGCGGCGAGGTCTATATGCGCCGTGCCGATTTCGACCGGCTCAACGAACGCCAGCGCGAGGCGGGCGGCAAGACCTTCGTCAACCCGCGCAACGCGGCGGCGGGTGCGGTGCGTCAGCTCGATTCGGGCATCGCCGCGCAGCGGCCGCTGAGCTTCTTCGCCTACGGCCTGGGCGAGATCACCCCGGTGGCCGAGGGCGGGCCGGACTTCGCCACCCACTACGCCATGCTCCAGCAACTCAAAGCCTGGGGTTTTCCCGTTGCAGCCCAGGTACGGACTGCGCAGGGCGCTACGGAATTGGTAGCGTTCCACCAGGAGGTAGGCGCGAGCCGCGACCAGCTGCCCTACGACATCGACGGCGTGGTGTACAAGGTCAACAGCCTGGCGCTGCAGCGGCAGCTGGGCTTCGTCACCCGCGAGCCGCGCTGGGCCGTGGCGCACAAGTACCCGGCGCAGGAAATGGTCACGCGCGTGGAAGGCATCGACGTGCAGGTCGGCCGCACCGGCAAGCTCACGCCCGTGGCGCGGCTGGCGCCGGTCTTCGTGGGCGGCGTCACCGTCACCAACGCCACGCTGCACAACCTGTTCGAGATCCGCAAGAAGGGCGTGCGGGTGGGTGATCAGGTCATCGTGCGCCGCGCGGGCGATGTGATTCCCGAAGTGGTGGGCACCGTGCCCGCCGCCCTGGCGCCGGTGGCCGGCGCGCTGCAGGGCTCGGATGCGCTGGCGGATGCCGCAGCAGCCGATGCCGCCGATGCGGCACGCGCTTCGCCGCGCAGCTTCCTCGCCGCCGGGCCGCCCCAAGGCGAGGACGGCCCCCTTGGGGGGCAGCGAACCACACGCAGTGGGGAGCGTGGGGGCAGGCCTGTTTACGTGCCCAACTTCCGCATGCCGCGACACTGCCCCATCTGCGGCAGCGCCGTGGTGCGCGAAAAGGGCGAGGCCAACCACCGCTGCACCGGGGGGCTCTTCTGCCCCGCGCAGCGCAAGGAAGCCATCCTGCATTTCGCCGCACGCCGCGCCATGGACGTCGAGGGCCTGGGCGAGAAGCTGGTGGACCAGCTGGTGGACGGCAACGTCATCCGCACGCTGCCCGACCTGTACCGCCTGGGCCTCACTGCCCTGGCGGCGCTGGACCGCATGGCCGAGAAATCGGCGCAGAACGTCATCGCCGCGCTGGAGAAGTCCAAGCAGACCACGCTGCCACGCTTTCTCTTCGGGCTGGGCATCCGCCATGTGGGCGAGGCCACGGCCAAGGACCTGGCACGCCACTTCGGGGGCCTGGACGCCATCATGGCCGCGAGCGTGGAGCAGTTGCTGGAGGTGAACGACGTCGGCCCCATCGTGGCCGAAGCCATCCACACCTTCTTCGCCCAGCCGCACAACCGCGAAGTGGTGGAGCAGCTGCGCGCCTGCGGCGTGACCTGGCAGGAAGGGCCGCCCGCCGAGCGCGCCACGCTGCCGCTGGCGGGCCTGACGGTGGTCATCACCGGCACGCTGCCCACCCTGAGCCGCGACGAGGCCAAGGACCTGCTGGAGGCGGCCGGCGCCAAAGTGGCGGGCTCGGTCAGCAAGAAGACCCACTACGTGGTGGCGGGCGCCGAGGCCGGCAGCAAGCTCACCAAGGCGCAGGAGCTGGGCGTGCCGGTGCTGGACGAGGACGGCCTGCGCATGCTGCTGCATTTTGGTTTCCTTTGAAAATTGAATAAGCCAATTGAGATAGTTATCTTTAATTGATGGATTTTTAAATATGCAGATTTTCGATGTTTGATTAATTTCCAATGCGATCCTCCACTTTAATATGACCAGCTTGTGTTAGGGTTTTTGGCAAAAACCCTTGTGGCTATTAAATTTCTTCAAGTTAAGCTGCAATCATTTTGTTGGCTTGGTCACTAGAAAAAAATTTATTTTGATGATAGATAAGCCATTCAAGGCGGAAACTCCGCAGATTGTTGAGGTGGTCTGCGGTGCGAATTTGCCCCGTGTCGATCATTCCGATCAGGATTATTTTGGGCTATTTGATAGGTTAATGAAGGATCTTGTGCTTTTGGATGCGCAGCTATCGATTGTTATTAATCAGGATCTGCCTATTAGTAGAGCGTCAATATTCCCGTTTTTATGCAGAAAATTTCTTGAAACAAGTTTTACCTGCCTTCTGGCTCGTGTTGATCCTTTGAGGGTCATCTCTGCGCGAAAAAATCAAATGGATGAGTCCTATGATGAGGGGCGGCAGAATAATTCTTCAATTAACTGGTCTGGCGATCTGCTTCCGAAGAAAGCCATGCCTAACGGCATATGGGACTCCGTAAATTTGAAGGATGGTCAGCCCGAAAGAAGTTTGCTGGGTTGGCATTTGTCGGAAGTTGCTATCCAGCCGGGTTTGAGATGGCTGATTGACAACTCGGATTCATCTTCAAAATGGATCAATGATCTTGCTGGCAAAGACGATCCATGCTCATCTCTTACTGGGCATTTAAGAAGAATTTACAGCCTCTTATCTAAGGGTGTGCATGCAGAAAGGCTAATAGATGATGAGGCGGCTTTTGATGATGCGTCTGTCAATCAGCATGCTCAAGATTGTTATATGATTGTTAGTGTTTTGGCTGCCTCCACTCACGCCAGCCCATTCTTCTCCAGATCGCTGCCGCTTTCGGTGGTGGCATCTCATTTGTTTTCAATTGAAAAGGCATTTGATAATGATTAATCAGGATGAAAGTGCTTTAATTTTGGCGGCGGAAGATTTTGAAGAGGCGGATTTTGATAGCTACCACTTGTTCACCCCCTCGGATGAGAAGATTTTGCGACGGCTGATTGTGCCTGGCCCTGTTTTGCTGAGGGGGCCGCGAGGTAGTGGGAAAAGTGCTTATATGAGGAAAGCTCATCACATCATAAAAAGCGGCAGTAAAAATATCATTTCAGCCTATATAAGTCTGAGGTATTTTCCCTTGATTAGCTCTCGCTCGTCAGATTATATTTCCGTGTTGGTGCCGTATGTGGCGAGAGAGATTTCGTCAGCGCTTTCTGATGTGGGGGTCAATGCTGGCGAATTGATCGAGGCTAAAAATATTGAAGGCTTAAATACTGCCTTGGGTGATATTTGCTTGAATCAAGGCAAGCGGCTGGTTCTCCTTTTTGACGATGTGGCGCACATTGGGCGTGAAATATCTTTGGCTGGGTTTTTCGATTTTTTTCGAACCATCTCTTCAAGCCTGGTGTCGTGCAAGGCTGGCATATATCCGGGGGTTACAAAATTTGGCACTCGCTTTGATATTTATAGCGATGCCACAATAGTGGAGGCTCAGCGTGATGAAAGATCGCCTGATTTTTCTGATTTTTTTGGGAAGCTGCTTGAGCAACGTCGCCCAGATTTTTTTGATAAATGCGAGCATCGTCTTAGGCCAATAATAGCTGGGTTGATGGCACGCTCTGTTCTTGGTAATGTTCGCACCTTCAACATCTATACCGATTACATCTACGATCAAAGCTCCTCAAAAATCACTGTTCCCCTATTGGGTGATTCTCTAAGGTGGCTGGCTAGTACCTATCTATACCCAGCTCTTGAAGAGATTCAAGCAAAGCTCGGCGCCTATGCGCCAATGCTTAAAATTGCAGAAGAGGTGGTGCCCGTTTTTTTTGGGGATTGTGGTAGGCGTAAGGTTAACTCTATGTTGGTGCATAGAGAAAATGTTCAGCGACTCGGAAAGGTTTTTGAAATATTGGAATATACAGGATTTATAGCAAAGCGAGAGGCTTCGAGATCGTTGACCCAAAGTGGTTCTGGGCGCGGGGCGCGGTATGCGCTTAGCTTAGGACCTTTGTTTGAGAAAGTCCCAGGCGGAACCTTGTCGTATGATTTGATTGAAGAATTTATGCGTGTCAGTGTTCTTAATAATGACATGGTTGAATATCCTGTTAAATCATTTTTGAGTGATTTTGATTTTCCGGATCCGACGGAGGATACTGCACTGGAAGTTCTGGATTTGCCTATCGCGTCATTAAGGCGGAGTGCGCTTTTGCCATATGGACTTACTGAAAAGATGTTGGGAGCACTAGAGGCTCATGGTTATAGAACAGTAGGGGATCTGGCACCGCTAAGCTTAAAGCAGCTTCAGCAAGTAAATGACATAGGGAAATCCAAGTCTCGACGAGTTAAAAGTGCTGTTGAGCAGGCTATCTGGATGTGATTTTGCGAATTAAAGCATTAGGGATTATTGCTGAATTAAATTAATTAATAAGCGGGGTGACAATAATTTATTTTTGAATTTGATTGGTTAATTCGAAATTGAATTCGAAATAATATAATTATTGATTTTTGGAATAAAATTTCTGCCGTCGCCCGTGAGCTGTGAGTTAAACAATCGGCATTGGGCCACCGCCCACACCCTGCGCCTGCTGCTAGGCGACCAGCTCAACCCCGCGCATTCGTGGTTCGACGCGCAGGATGGCGGCGTGGTCCATGTGCTGATGGAGGTGCGGCAGGAAACCGACTACGTGCTGCACCATGCGCAGAAGATCCTGGCCCTCTTCGCCGCCATGCGCGACCTGACGCGGCAGCTCAAGGCCGCCGGCCACCGCGTGCGCTACATCGCCATCAACGACGCCAGCAACCGCCAGTCCCTCACCGCCAACCTGGCGGCGCTCATGGACCACTACGGCGCGGCCACCCTGCAATACCAGCAGCCCGACGAATGGCGGCTGGACGAACAGCTGCGCACCTGGGGCGCGCAGCAGCCCTTTGCCGTCCAGATGGTGGACAGCGAGCACTTCTACACCACCCGCGCCGAGGTGGCCGAGGTGTTTCAGGGCCGCAAGCAGTGGCTGATGGAGCATTTCTACCGCCGCATACGCCAGCGCCATGGAGTGCTGATCGAC
Organism: Acidovorax sp.; assembly: GCA_041987645.1. GTDB lineage: Bacteria > Pseudomonadota > Gammaproteobacteria > Burkholderiales > Burkholderiaceae_C > Paracidovorax. Next base: position 9,394 of record JBHIWE010000018.1, read on the forward strand.
GCGGCCGGCGAGCCCGAAGGCGGCCAGTGGAACTACGACCACGACAACCGCAAGCCCTGGCCCGGCACGCCGGCACGCCGGCACTGCCGCCCGATGCCCGGCTCACCCACGACCACAGCGCGCTATGGGCCACGATCGAGGCGGCGGGTGTCAAGAGCTTCGGCAACCCTCAGACCGGCCAGCTGCGCTGGCCCCTGAACCGGGCCGAGGCGCTGGCCTGGCTCAACCATTTCATCGCTACCACGCTGCCGCACTTCGGTGCCTACGAAGACGCCATGAGCAGCCGTAGCGAACGGCTCTTCCATTCGCTGCTGTTGTTCGCGCTCAATACCAAGATGCTGCGCCCGCAGGAGGTGGTGCTGCACGCCCAGGCGGCCTGGCATGCCGGCCGGGCGCCGCTGCCGGCGGTGGAAGGCTTCATCCGCCAGATCCTGGGCTGGCGCGAATACGTGCGCGGCATCTACTGGGCCCACATGCCCGGCTACGACGAGCGCAATGCCCTGGGCCACAGCGCACCGCTGCCCGCATGGTTCTGGACCGGCGAAACCCGCATGCGCTGCCTGCGGCATGCCGTGGGCCAGTCGCTGGAGCAGGCCCATGCCCACCACATCCAGCGGCTGATGGTCATCGGCAATTTCGCGCTGTTGGCCGGGCTGGACCCGGCCGCCGTGCACCGCTGGTACCTGGGCGTCTATATCGACGCCTTCGAGTGGGTGGAGCTGCCCAACACCGTGGGCATGAGCCAGTTCGCCGACGGCGGCGTGCTGGCCACCAAGCCCTATGTGGGCAGCGCCGCCTACATCGACCGCATGAGCGACTACTGCGCCGGCTGCCACTACGACAGGAAGCTCAAGGTGGGCGAGCTCGCCTGCCCCTACAACGCGCTCTATTGGGACTTCTTCGCCCGTCATGAAGACACCCTGGGCCGCAACCACCGGCTGGGCATGGTCTATCGCCAGCTGCAGAAGATGCCGGCGCCCCAGCGGGAGGCGCTGCGCGAGCGGGCAGCCGACGTGCGCGCCCGGCTGGACGAACTCTGAACGAACGGAACCTCACATGGCCGCATCACCACCCCGCCTGCAGTCACTCCCCCAGGGCTACCGCGCCCTGGTCATCGGCGCCACGGGCGCCATCGGCGGCGCGATGCTGGCCCATCTGCAGGCCGACCCGCGCTGCGCCCTGGCCGTGGGCCTGGGCCGCCGCACCGATCCCGCCCTGGACCTGGGCGACGAAGGCTCCATCGCGCGGACAGCGCAGCAGCTGGCGGGGCAGGGGCCCTGGCACTGCATCCTCCACGCGGGCGGGGTGCTGCACGGCCCGCACGGCATGCCCGAAAAGCGCCTGGACCAGCTCCACTACGCGCAGCTGGAAGCCATCTTCCGCGCCAACACCTTCGGCCCGGCCCTGGTGCTGGCGCATTTCGCGCCGCTGCTGCCGCGCAAGGAGCGCGGCCTCATGGCCGTGCTCTCGGCCAAGGTCGGCAGCATCGGCGACAACCGGCTGGGTGGCTGGTACAGCTACCGGGCATCCAAGGCGGCGCTGAACATGCTGCTGAAGACGGCGGCCATCGAGGTGGCCCGCACCCACCCGCAGGCGGTGCTGGCCGCGCTGCACCCGGGCACGGTGGATTCGGCCCTGTCCCGGCCCTTCGGCGGCGAGCGCATCGGCCGCCCGGCCCCCGATGCGGCGGCCGACCTGCTGAGCGTGCTCGACGGCCTGCCGGCAGAGGACTCGGGCAGCTTCCATTCGTACCGGGGCGAGCGGCTGCCCTGGTGATCTGCCGCAGGGGCCGGGGTGTGGCTCTGTGGTCGGCTAACGCCGGCTTAAGGGATTGGCGTTATAAATGCGCACTTTGGCTTCGGGCGGTGCCGCATGGCGCCGCTGCCAGGCCGCTGTCGTCCATGCTGCCGGCTCCGTTGCCGCGCCGTGTGTCTTCCGGAATGGCCGTTGCGGGCCACCACCGCAGATTGCTTCTGAATTGATAGCTTCCAGCGCGCGTCCCCTGGGCGCCTGCGGCACTTTTTCCTTGTATCTTCATGTCGATTCCTGATGTTCTCCGCGGGCGCTGGGCCGCGCTGCGGCCGGCCCTGGCGCGTCTTCCGCTGTGGCCCCAGCGCCTCTTGTCCTGGCGCAGCCTGGTGTGGCTGGTGGTGGGCCTCTTCCTGGCGCTCTTCCTCTACGCGCTGGCCCTGGTGCCCTTCACCCCCGGCATCAGCGACCTGCGCAAGGCCAAGGCCGACCAGCCGGCTCAGCTCATGTCGGCCGACGGCAAGCTGCTGGCCGAATACAAATGGGTCAACCGCGAGTGGGTGCCGCTTTCGGACATCGCCCAGCCGGTGGTCGATGCGCTGATCGCCACCGAAGACCACCGCTTCTACAGCCACTTCGGGCTGGACTGGCGGCGCACCGCGTCGGCCCTGGTGCAGACGCTGGGCGGCGACAAGCAGGGCGGCTCCACCATCACGCAGCAGCTGGCGCGCAACCTGTTCCCCGAGGACATCGGCCGTGCCCCCACGCTGACCCGCAAGATCAAGGAAGCCATCACCGCGCTGAAGATCGAGGCCGTGTATTCCAAGGACGAGATCCTGGAAACCTACCTGAACACCGTGCCCTTCCTCTACAACGCCTACGGCATCGAGATGGCGGCGCGCACGTATTTCGATAAATCGGCCGACAAGCTCACGGTGCTGGAAAGTGCCACGCTGATCGGCATGCTCAAGGGCACGACCTACTACAACCCCGTGCTCAACCCCGAGCGCGCCCAGGCCCGCCGCAACACCGTGCTGGGCCAGATGCTCAAGCACGGCAAGCTCACCCAGGCGGAGTTCGACAACCTCTCGCGCCGTCCGCTGCGCATCCGCTTCGAGCGCCAGCCCGAGGTGGGCGGCCTCGCGCCCCATCTGGCGCAGCAGTTGCGCAAGCAGCTTATCGACTGGGCCGACCAGAGTGGCTACAGCCTCTATGCCGACGGCCTGGTGATCCGCACCACCATCGACAGCCGCCTGCAGACCCTGGCCAATCAGGCCGTGGCCCGCCAGGGCAAGGCCTTGCAGGGCGTGGCCGACAGCGCCTGGTCGCCCCGCGTGTGGAACGCGAAGAACCCGCTGGTGCAGCAGCTGGTGGCCGAATCGCCGCAGTACGCCGCCGCCGTCGCCAAGGGCTCCACACCGGCGGATGCTGAAAAGGCGCTGCTGGCCGATGCCGACTTCCTGCGCGCCCTGCGGCAGCAGAAGACGCGCGTGCAGGCCGGCTTCCTGGCCATGGACCCGCGCAGCGGTGAAGTGCGCGCCTGGGTGGGCAGCCGCGACTTCGCCACCGACCCCTTCGACCATGTGCAGGCGGCACGCCGCCAGCCCGGCTCCACCTTCAAGCCCTTCGTCTATGGGGCGGCTTTCGCCAGCGGCATGCAGCCCACCGACGCTTTCATGGATGCGCCGGTGCAGATCCCGCTGGGCGGCGGCAAGTTCTGGAGTCCCACGGACGAAGGAGCCCCTACCGGCGAGCCCATGACCCTGGCCGACGGCCTGGCCTATTCCAAGAACATCATCACCGCCCAGGTGATGCAGAAAGTGGGACCCGCCCGGGTGGCGCAACTGGCGCGCGACATGGGCGTGCGCGAATCCAAGCTGGACGTGGTGCCTTCGCTGGCGCTGGGCACCAGCCCCGTCACGCTCAAGGAGATGGTGGCTTCCTACGGCACCATCGCCAGCGCGGGCCTCTACCGCGCGCCCATCGTCGTCACCCGCATCGAGGACAAGAACGGCAAGGTGCTGGAAGACTTCGCGCCCGCCACGCCCGAGAAGGTGGCCGACCTCGGCCCCATGCAGCAGCTGCGCAACGCCATGCGCGGCGTAGTGGACAAGGGCACGGGCGTGGCCATCCGCAGCCGCTACGGCATCACCGCCGACGTGGCGGGCAAGACCGGCACCACGCAGGACAACACCGACGGCTGGTTCATCCTGATGCAGCCGCAGCTGGTGGCCGGCGCCTGGGTGGGCTTCAACGACGGGCGCATCACCTTGCGCAGCGACTACTGGGGCCAGGGCGCCCACAGCGCGCTGCCCATGGTGGGCGAAGTGTTCCAGCAGGCGCTGCGCAGCAAGATCATCGACGGGCGCGAACGCTTCGTGGACGAGCAGGAAACCCACTGGGCGCGCGACGCCATCAGCAGCGTGCGCGACTGGATCTATGACCTCTTCGGCCGCCAGATCGGCTCCGCACCGGCCGTGCCGGGCGGCAACGCCCCGCCGCCCGCCGTGGCGCCCAGCCCGGCCGCATCCTCGCCGCAGCCCGATGAGGCGCCCGAGATCATTGAGGCGCCGCTCACCCCGCTGCAGAACGCCACGCCATGGACGACCGAGAGTGCTGACCCATCGCCCGCCGCGCCTGCGGTGCAGCCGCCGCCAACGCAGCCGCCAACGCAGCCGCAACAGCCGACGCAGCAGCCGGCGCAGCAAGGCGAGGTCGTCCCTTCCTGGGCGACCACGCCGGCGCGTGACCCCGCCACGGGTCAGCCCACGCAGCCTGCGCGCCAGCCAGCGCAGCCGCCGCAATCCCAGCAGACGCCTTCGCAGCCCGGCACGGGCGCGGTCGTTGCGACGCCCATACAGCGCGGCGTGGTGGTTCCCTCGCCAGGGGGCACCGGAAGTGCACCGTTTTTTGTGGAAACCCAGCCGACTTCCGGCCAGCCGCAGGGCGCGGCCGGCAGCCGCTGACCGGTTCGCGCCTATATTCCCTCTCTTGCTCACCCACTGCCAAAAAGAGAGGATTTCTCATGTCGCTGCCGACTCGCCGTTCCGTCTGGATGGGCTCGTTCCTCGCCGCCGCCGCGCTCGCCTGCGCCGCGCTGCTGCCCGCCGCCGCCACCGCCGGCCCCCGCCTGGACCGGGTCATGGAGACCAAGGTGCTGCGCGTAGGCACGCCCGGCGACTACCGGCCCTTCGCCATCAAGACCGATGCGGGCTATGCCGGCCACGACATCGACCTGATCGAGCAGATGGCCCGCGAGCTGGGCGTGAAGGTGCAATACGTGCCCACCAGCTGGCCGCGCCTGATGCAGGACCTGCAGGCCGACCAGTTCGACGTGGCCGTGGGCGGCATCACGCGCAACGTGGCCCGCATCCGCCAGGCCGAGATGCTCCCGGGCTATGCGCCCTTCGGCAAGGTGGCGCTGGTGCGCGCGGCCGACCAGGGCAAGTTCCGCAGCGTGGCCGACCTGAACCAGCCCGGCGTGCGTGTCATCAAGAACCCGGGCGGCACCAACGAGGCTTTCGTGCTGCAGAACCTCAAGGCCGCGCAGGTCGCCACGCACGAAAAGAACGCCGAGATTCCCGCATTGATCGCAGAAGGCCAGGGCGACGTGATGATCACGGAGACCTACGAGGCGCTGCACTACGCCAAGGCCGACCCGCGCCTGGCCGCGATCTTCATCGACGCGCCGCTCACCCCCACCAACACGCTGGGTTTCCTGATGCCCAAGGACGATGCGGACTACACCCGGGTGATGCAGTTCGTCTGGGGCCTGGTGGACAGCCGCGGCGCCGTGAAGCAGGCGGCGGACAAGTGGCTCAAGTAGCAGCAGCACGCGCGGGCTCGACGCCGCGAAGCTGAGGCGGTTTTTCGCCACGAGGCGGCCGCTCGGCGCGCAGCACGAGCACCCCTCCCGCGCGGTGCCCAATGATCTGTGGTGGCCGTCGCGTCAGCCAGCTGCGATCCACTGCGCCATCTGGGCCGCCAGCGCAGCGGCATCCGGGCGCGTGCCGGGCTGGTTGCTCAGGCATGCCCGCGCCAGCGCGGGCGCATCGCCGCCTGGCAGCGGGCCATCGGCGTGTTCGCACAGTTCGGCCAGCAGCACGCCGAAGGCGCGCACGTCCATGCGGCGCAGCGCATCGCCCAGGTGGCCGGGCGGAGCAAAAGCGGCGGCGCCGAAGTCGCCCAGCAGGCCGCAGGCCTGGCCGGGTGCGGCATCCGGGCGCCACAGCAGGTTGTGGGCGTAGAGGTCGCCATGCACCAGGCCGCGGGCGTGCAGGTGCGCGAGCGCCGATGCCACATCCGCCGCGATGGACAGGGCCACGCTGGCCGGCAGGCGCAGCCCTGCGGGATAGACGTCGCGGGTACAGCTCTCGAAGCTGGGCGGGCCGGCCAGCGTGCGGTAGGCCGGGGCGATGCGTTCCATGACCAGGCCCTGGGCGCCCTCCGGGTGGCCTTCGAGCCGGCCCAGCACGGGAATCAGCCGGGGGTGGCGCCCGGCGGCGAGGCTGGCGGCCATCTCGGTGAGCGGCCAGCCGTCGCTGGTCACTTCGCCCTTGAAGAGCTTGACGGCCACGTCCTGCGCGCCGGGGCCGGGGCCCAGCGTGCCGGCCAGGATGCGGCCCGACGCGCCTTCGCCGAGCAGCGCGCCCAGCTGCAGGCCGGCCCAGTCCACAGCGCCCTGGCTCTGGCCGCCGCGTGCGCGTGCCTCGACGGCTTCGTTGAAGGCGTTGCCGCCGATGGCCAGCCACGAGAGGCGCGGCAACTCGGCCAGCCAGCCGGGCAGGTCGTCCAGCCGGTTGGCGGCGATGCGCAGCAGTTCCAGCGCGTGGCACTGGCGCAACGTGTCGGGCAGGGCCGTGAGCTGGTTGCCGGCCAGCATCAGCTTCTGCAGGCGGGGGCGTTCGCCCAGCGCGTCGGGCAGTTCGGTGACGGCGTTATCGGTCAGTATCAGCCAGCGCAGCCGCTCGGGCAGCGCCTGGGCCGGCACGTGGGCGATGCGGTTGGCCTTGAAGCCGACCATCTCCAGCTGCGGGCAGGCGCCCAGGGCGGAGGGCAGTTCGGTGAAACGGTTGGACGAGGCGAAGAACACCTTCAGGCGATGCAGCCGGTGCAGGTCGTCCGGCAAGGACGAGAGGCGGTTGCCGGAGAGGTCGAGCACCTCCAGCGTGTCGGCCAGGTCGAACACCTCGCGCGGGAAGTGCTCCAGGTCGGCGGCGATGCGCAGCGTGCGCGCACCGGCCAGCTCGCCACGGCGCAGGCGTTGCAGATCGTCGGTCATGGGGAAAGGGAAAGCGGTGGGGAAGGGGGGCGGCGCCGTCGCCGGCGTGGAAAGCGGCGGTCCGGGCCAGGCCGGACCGCGGGGGCGCGTCAGTCGATATCGACGCAGTGCATGCCGAAGGCGCCGGCGCGGCGGTCGGCGAAGTACTTCTCCAGCGTCACCCGCACGGTGCGGAAGGCGATCTCGTCCCAGGGGATCTCGTCTTCGGTGAAGAGCCGCGCTTCGATCGTCTCGAAGCCGGGGTCGAAGACGTCGCTCTGCAGGGTGGCGAGGTAGAAGAAATGCACCTGCCCCACGCGCGGCACGTTCAGCACCGAAAAGAGCGGCCCCATCTGGATCTGCGCGCCGGCTTCCTCGTCGGTCTCGCGTGCGGCGCCTTCGGCCGTGGTTTCGTCCAGCTCCATGAAGCCGGCTGGGAGGGTCCACTTGCCCTTGCGCGGCTCGATGTTGCGCAGGCACAGCAGCACGCGGTTGCCCAGCACCGGCACGGTGCCCACTACGTTGAGCGGGTTCTCGTAGTGCACCGTGCCGCAGGCCGGGCAGACGGCGCGCACCTTGGTGTCGCCGTCGTCGGGCACGCGATAGACCACGGCGGTTCCGCACTCGCGGCAATGCTTGATGGGGCGGCGGAGGGTCATGCGTGAGGGAGGTGGAAGTCCAGAAAATGGCTTTAGCCCTTGCCGATCAAGGGCGCGAAGCTATGGTTTTTATAGTATCCGGGCGCGCTTCAGGCCACGGTGAGGCGCAGCGTGCCCAGGCCGTCGATGCCGCCTTCGAGCGTGTCGCCCCGCACCACGGGGCCCACGCCTTCGGGCGTACCGGTGAAGATCAGGTCGCCGGGCTGCAGCTCCCAGGCGGCCGACAAATGCTCGATGGTCTCGGCGATGTTCCAGATCAGCTGCGTGACGGTGCTGCGCTGCCGGTCGGTGCCGTTGACCTGCAGCCAGATGGCGGCGTTGGCCACGTCACCCGCCTGCGCGGCCGGGGTGATGGGGCCGATGGGCGCGCTCGCGTCGAAGCCCTTGCCGATGCTCCAGGGGCGGCCCTGCTTCTTCATCTCGTTTTGCAGGTCGCGGCGGGTCATGTCCAGCCCAACGGCGTAGCCCCAGATATGGCCGAGCGCGTCGGCCGCCTTGATGTTCTTGCCGCCTTTGCCGAGGGCGACCACCAGTTCGATCTCGTGGTGCAGGTTGGCCGTGAGGCTGGGGTAGGGCAGGGTGCCCGTCTCGCCCGCGTCCACCGGCAGAACGGCGTCGGCAGGCTTGAGGAAGAAGAAGGGGGGCTCACGGCCCGTAAAGCCCATCTCCTTGGCGTGTTCTTCGTAGTTGCGGCCCACGCAATAGATGCGGTGGACGGGGAACCGGCTCTCGGAACCCAGGACGGGAACGCTGGCCTGGGCTGGCGCGGGAATCACGTAGCTGCTCATGGAGATGTCTGCCTTTTCTGTTGTGCGAGCGGCCATCGGCCGAGCCTGGCCCGAAGCGCCCTCGCAGGGAGGGCTGCCAGCCGCTCTTGGTGCTTTGTTTGCGCGTTGCAGTGTGCCATGGCCCGCAGCGCTTCGCAGGCTCGGCGGCCACTGCCGCCCGCTATGCTTGCCGAACCATGAAGCTCTTTACCTACTTCCGCTCCTCAGCGTCGTACCGCGTGCGCATCGCGCTGCAGTGCAAGGGCCTGCCCTTCGACTATGTGCCGGTCCACCTCGTGCGGGCGGAACACCGGGCGCCGGCCTATGCCGCCCGGGTGGGCGACGCCCTGGTGCCGGCGCTGGAGACGGACGCGGGCGACATGCTCACCCAGTCGCTGGCCATCATCGAATACCTGGACGAGACGCACCCCGAGCCGCCACTGCTGCCCGCTGATGCCCTGGGCCGCGCCCGGGTGCGCGCGCTGGCACAGATGATCGCCTGCGAGATCCACCCGCTGAACAATCTGCGCGTGCTGCGCCACCTCACGCAGGAGCTGCAGCAGAGCGAAGCCGGCAAGAACGCCTGGTACCACCACTGGACGCGCAGCGGCCTGGAGGCCTTCGAACGCCAGCTGGCCCTGCTGGCCCAGGACCGCGCCACGGCCGGCCTGCCGCCTTCGCGCCTGTGCTGGGGCGATGCGCCCACGCTGGCCGATTGCTGCCTGGTGCCGCAGATCTTCAACGCCCAGCGCTTCAAGGTATCGCTCGACGGCCTGCCGCTGACTCTCGCGGCCTTCGAGGCCGCCAGCGAACTCCCTGCATTCCAGCGCGCCCATCCCTCGGCCTGCCCGGATGGCGAAGCATGAGCGGCAAGTCTGCGATCCCGCCCGGCTGGCTGAGCCCCGACTGGCCCGCTCCGGCGAATGTCCGCGCCGTCTGCACCACCCGCGAGGGCGGCGTGAGCGCGGCGCCCTACGCCTCACTCAACCTGGGTGACCATGTGGGCGACCGCGCTGCCGACGTGCAGGCCAACCGGGCCGCGCTGCGCTCGGCGATCGGTGCCCGGCCCGTTTTCCTGCAGCAGGTGCATGGCTGCGACGTGCTGAGCCTTTCGCCCGGCACCCGTGACGGCAGCGTGGCCGACGCCTGCGAGACGCAGGCCCCGGGCATCGCCTGCACCATCATGGTGGCGGACTGCCTGCCGGTGTTGTTCACGGACCGCAGTGGTTCCTGGGTGGCCGCCGCCCATGCGGGCTGGCGTGGGCTGGCCGGCGAAGGAGGCCAGGGGGTACTGGAAGCGGTTTTGAAGTCCTTTCAGGCCTCTGCGCGCCACGAATCAGGGCAGACTGCTATCAAAAGTGAAGCGAACGAGCTGCTGGCGTGGCTGGGGCCCTGCATCGGTCCGCAGGCTTTCGAGGTGGGGGCGGAGGTGCGCGAGGCTTTCTGCGCGACCGATGGCGGCGCTGCCGCGCACTTCAAGCCGCAGGGATCGGCCGGCAAATACCTGGCCGACTTGCCGGGTCTGGCGAGGCGGCGGCTCCAGGCCCTGGGCGTGATGCGTGTCAGCGGCAACGACGGCTCAGCCGCCTGGTGTACCGTTTCCGACCCGGCGCGGTTCTTCTCGCACCGGCGCGACACCGCCCGCCTGGGCGGCAGCGGGCGCTTCGCCGCCTGCGTCTGGCTGGAGGGGGCCGCTGAACGGAGCTGACGCCACGTCTGCGCGGGCTAATTGCGCGGCAGCTTCTGCCTCCTGCGCCATCTGCCGGGCCCGCAATGCTCTTTTGCGGGCCGGCGTGCCCAGGATGTAGCCCACGATGCCCATGGGTAGCACGCCATACAGCACGAAGGTGATGACCGCACCCAACAGGGTGCCGTTGGAAGCACTGGCTTCGCCGACTGCCATCATCAGGGTTACGTAGAGCCAACCGATCAGCACGAGATACATGGAATGCAAAGCTCCTAGTCGATGTGGACAATCATCGGTGCAGTCGTGCGAGACTGGAGACATCGCGTGAAAAAAGCACGGCCGTTGTGCGGGATGCTGACCAAAGACAACAATGGCCCTCAGAATACGAGGCATGGTTTCGATAGCTGAAATGCAATCACATAGGAGACAAGCACTATGGATTCCGACGCACAGTGGGCTGAGGGCGCGCGCCAGTTTCAGCGTCTTTTCGGAGACAGCTGGGCGCAGGCGCTGAAGTCTATGCAGCCCGTGGACCTGGGCGCTCTCTCCACCGCCACCCAGCCACACGCTCCGGTGCGCTTCGTGCCCGAGAAGCTGGCGGCGCTGCAGCGGCAGTACATCGAGGAGGCCCGCGCCCTCTGGAGTGCCGGCCTGCACAAGCCCGCCCCGGTAGCCGACCGGCGCTTCGCCAGCGAGGCCTGGGTACAGAACCCGCTCTCCAGCTTCTCCGCTGCCGCCTACCTGCTCAATGCCCGCACCCTCATGGGCCTGGCCGACGCGGTGGAGGGCGACGAGAAGGCCCGTGCGCGCATCCGCTTCGGTGTGGAGCAGTGGATGGCCGCCATGGCGCCCAGCAACTTTCTGGCATTCAATGCCGAGGCGCAGAAGAAGGCCATCGACACGCAGGGCGAGAGCATCGCCAAGGGCATCGCCAACCTGCTGCACGACCTGCGCCAGGGCCATGTGTCGATGACTGACGAAAGCCTCTTCGAGGTCGGCCGCAACGTGGCGACGACCGAAGGCGCCGTGGTGTTCGAGAACGCGTTCTTCCAGCTCATCGAATACAAGCCGCTCACGGCCAAGGTGTACGAACGGCCGTTTTTGATGGTGCCGCCCTGCATCAACAAGTACTACATCCTCGACCTGCAGCCCGAGAATTCGCTGATCCGCCATGCCGTGGCCGAGGGGCATCGCACCTTCGTGGTCAGCTGGCGCAACCCCGATGAATCCATGGCCCAGGCCACCTGGGACGACTACATCGAGCAGGCCGTCATCACCGCCATCCACAAGGTGCAGGACATCAGCGGCGCCGACCAGATCAACGCCCTGGGCTTCTGCGTGGGCGGCACCATGCTCTCGAACGCGCTGGCGGTGCTGGCCGCGCGGGGCGAGGATGCGGTGGCCAGCGCCACCTTCCTCACCACGCTGATCGACTTCAACGACACCGGCATCCTCGACGTCTTCATCGACGAGGCCTTCGTGCATTTCCGCGAGATGCAGATGGGCCAGGGCGGGCTCATGAAGGGGCAGGACCTCGCCTCCACCTTCAGCTTCCTGCGGCCGAACGACCTGGTGTGGAACTACGTGGTGGGCAACTACCTCAAGGGCGAGACCCCGCCGCCGTTCGACCTGCTCTACTGGAACAGCGACGCCACCAACCTGCCCGGCCCTTACTACGCCTGGTACCTGCGCAACTTCTACCTTGAAAACAATCTGGTGAAGCCGGGCAAGCTCACCGTGTGCGGCGAGCAGATCGACATGAACCTCGTCGATCTGCCCGTTTATATCTACGGCTCGCGCGAGGACCACATCGTGCCCATCGGCGCGGCCTACGCCTCCACCCAGGTGCTGCCCGGCCCCAAGCGTTTCGTGATGGGCGCCTCCGGCCACATCGCCGGCGTGATCAACCCGCCCGCCAAGAAGAAGCGCAGCCACTGGACCCGCGATGATGGCAAGCTGCCAGCCAGCCTGGACGGCTGGCTGGCCGGCGCCAAGGAGCACCCGGGCAGCTGGTGGAGCGACTGGTCCGCCTGGCTGCGGGGCCATGCCGGCCGCCAGATCGCCGCACCCAAGGCCTATGGCCGGGGCGCTCGCTTCAAGGCCATCGAGCCCGCGCCTGGCCGTTATGTCCAGCAAAAGGCCTGATCGTCCGCGTATGCGCGTGCAGGGCCCTTTGGCATTCCACCCGCGGGCCGATCGCACGGAAGGCTGCCGCCACCGTGCGGCATCCAGCGCACCGAAGGCGGCCGTCGCGGTTCACAGCGCATTCCCCGCCTTGCATTTCCGCCAACCACAGACCCACCCATAGAGGATCGCCATGGAAGAAATCGTCATCGTTTCCGCTGTTCGCACGCCTGTCGGCAAGTTCGGCGGCACGCTCGCCAAGACCCCGGCCACCGAACTGGGCGCCATCGTCATCAACGAGGCGCTCGCCCGCGCCAAGGTACCGCTGGACCAGGTCAGCGAAGTCATCATGGGCCAGGTGCTGACGGCCGGCGTCGGCCAGAACCCTGCCCGCCAGGCCATGATGAAGGCCGGCGTCGCCAAGGAAACGCCAGCGCTCACCATCAACGCCGTGTGTGGCTCGGGCCTGAAGGCGGTGATGCTGGGGGCCCAGGCCATTGCCACGGGCGATGCCGAGATCGTGGTGGCCGGCGGCCAGGAAAGCATGAGCCTTTCGCCTCATGTGCTCAACGGTTCTCGCGAAGGCCAGCGCATGGGCGACTGGAAGATGGTGGACACCATGATCGTGGACGGCCTCTGGGACGTCTACAACCAGTACCACATGGGCATCACCGCCGAGAACGTGGCCAAGGAACACGGCATCACCCGTGAGCAGCAGGATGCCCTGGCCCTTGCCAGCCAGCAGAAGGCCGCCGCAGCGCAGGACGCCGGCCGCTTCAAGGACGAGATCGTCCCCGTCACGCTGCCGCAGAAGAAGGGCGACCCCATCGTCTTCGCCGCCGACGAATACCTGAACCGCAAGACCAGCGCCGAAGCCCTGGCTTGCCTGCGTCCGGCCTTCGACAAGGCCGGCTCGGTCACGGCGGGCAACGCGTCTGGTCTGAACGACGGCGCCGCGGCCGTGGTGCTGATGAGCGCCAAGAAGGCTGCCGAGCTGGGCCTCAAGCCCCTGGCGCGCATCGCCGGTTTCGGCACCAGCGGCCTGGACCCGGCCACCATGGGCATGGGCCCGGTGCCGGCCTCGCGCAAGGCGCTCAAGCGCGCCGGCTGGGACGCCAAGGACGTGGACCTGTTCGAGCTGAACGAGGCCTTCGCGGCCCAGGCCTGCGCGGTCAACAAGGAACTGGGCATTGACCCGGCCAAGGTGAACGTCAACGGCGGTGCCATCGCCATCGGACATCCCATCGGCGCCTCCGGCTGCCGCGTGCTCGTCACGCTGCTGCACGAAATGCAGCGCCGCGACGCCAAGAAGGGCCTGGCCGCACTGTGCATCGGCGGCGGCATGGGCGTGTCGTTGGCCGTCGAACGCTGAAGGGCCCACGGGGGCCGGGGCAAGTGCTGCCGACTGGCCTCCCTGCATGCCGCCGGTGCCCGAACCACAGGGTCTTTCCGGGGGGCGCAAAGGTGCGATTTCAGGCTGCACGGAGATGGTCCGCCGACATCGCAGGCGTTGCGTTTGATGCATCGCTCGGTGTTTTCCTAGGCGGAATGGCGCTTTTTCCCGGGTTAGAGTGAGAATGAATTTCAATAGATCGAAGGGGATATCGAATGAGTCAGAAAATCGCATACGTGACCGGCGGCATGGGTGGCATCGGGACGGCCATCTGCCAGCGCCTGCACAGGGAAGGCTTCAAGGTCATCGCAGGCTGCGGCCCCACGCGTGACCACGCCAAGTGGCTGGCCGAACAGAAGGAACTGGGCTACACCTTCTACGCCTCGGTGGGCAACGTGGGTGACTGGGATTCCACGGTCGCCGCGTTCTCTGCCACCAAGGCCGAACACGGCAGCATCGACGTGTTGGTGAACAACGCCGGCATCACGCGCGACCGCATGTTCGTGAAAATGTCCCGCGAAGACTGGGACGCCGTGATCGATACCAACCTCAACAGCATGTTCAACGTGACCAAGCAGGTCGTGGGCGACATGGTCGAAAAGGGCTGGGGCCGGATCATCAACATCAGCAGCGTGAACGGCGCCAAGGGCCAGGCCGGCCAGACCAACTATTCAGCCGCCAAGGCCGGCATGCATGGCTTTTCGATGGCCCTGGCGCAGGAGTTGGCCACCAAGGGTGTGACGGTGAACACCGTGAGCCCCGGCTACATTGGCACGGACATGGTCCGCGCTATTCGCCCCGACGTGCTGGAAAAGATCGTGGCCACCGTGCCCGTCAAGCGTCTGGGCGAGCCCAGCGAGATCGCGTCGATCATCGCCTGGCTGGCCTCGGAAGAGGGCGGCTACGCCACCGGCGCCGACTTTTCGGTCAACGGCGGCCTGCACATGGGCTGATAGCGTGAACTGCTCCGGCACCGAACTCTCGCAGCAGGGCGGGAGCGGGGTGTCGGTGGAAAGCAAAAAGCCCCGCTTGGCGGGGCTTTTTTTTGGCGGGCCGTGGGCTGAGGAGTCTCAGGCGGACCGGCATGGGGCAAGAAAAAACCCCGCCTGCGGAAGCGAGGTTTCGGTGAAGGGGTGGAGAGGCTGAAGAGGGGGCGCCATGCGCGTGCCGGGGAGCTGTTTGGGGCTTGACGGATTCAAGCCGGTTCCGGGGGCGGCGGGCGCCGCCGCTCACAGGCGGGCCGGTGCGCGCTTGCGGTCGCGTTCGTCTTCGGGCCAGGCGGACAGGATGGTGGTGTTCATGCTGAAAAACTCCTTGATGGACCTTCAACGCACCGGCTTGGGGTGGCGTTGACAGGTTCATGCAAGAATTTGCAGCACGTGTCCTTCAAGTTGGTGCAGGGCTGTTTTGCTATCAATTGAGTAGCTTCACACCATGGTGGATCCACGGGTTGGCCCTGAAAAACCATCCATTCAGATCAGCTTTCGCCGGCGGCGGATTGCAGCGCTTCGATCTGGCCTGAAACATCCAGCCACTTTTCTTCGAGCGTTTCGGTTTCGTCCGTGCAGGCCTTCAGGCGTCGGCCGCCTTCGGCGATGTCAGACGGTGGCAGGGGCTGACTTAGGCGTTCTTCGAGAGCCGCCTTCTCCTGGGAGAGCTCCGCCAGGCGCAGGTCGATGCGTTCGAGCTCGCGCTTGAGGGGCCGGGTTTTCTCCGCCAGCTGCTGGCGGGCCTGAGCCCCCAGCTTGCGCTGCTCGCGCGAGTCGCCTTGCACCATTTTGGGGATCGGCGAGGCCGGGGCCGGGGAGGGGGAGGGGGCGGCGGCGGGAGCTGCCACCGCAGCAGGCGCAGCGGCCGATGCGGCTGCGGCCTGGGCAGCGCCGCGCGCGGCCTCGGCTTCGGCCGACTTGGCCACTTCGCGCAGGCGCTTGGCCTCGTCGAGCAGGTAGCGCTGGTAGTCGTCCAGGTCGCCGTCGAAGGGGCCGACCACGCCGCGGCCGACCAGCCAGAACTCGTCGCACACCGAACGCAGCAGCGCCCGGTCGTGGCTGACCAGCATCAGCGTGCCCTCGAATTCGTTGAGCGCCATGGCCAGCGCCTCGCGGGTGGCGAGGTCCAGGTGGTTGGTGGGCTCGTCCAGCAGCAGCAGGTTGGGGCGCTGCCAGACCATCATGGCCAGCACCAGCCGGGCCTTTTCGCCGCCGCTCATGGTGCCCACGGCCTGCTTGACCATGTCGCCGGAGAAGTTGAAGGTGCCCAGGTAGCTGCGCAGGTCCTGCTCGCGCGAGGGCTGCTTGGCGTCGGCGCCCATTTCCTTGGCCAGGCGGATCATGTGCTCCAGCGGCGTGTCCTGCGGGCGCAGCACGTCCAGTTCCTGCTGGGCGAAGTAGCCGATGCGCAGGCCTTTGCCTTCGATGATCTGGCCGGCCAGCGGCTTCATGTCGTGCGCCACGGTCTTCACGAAGGTGGACTTGCCCTGGCCGTTGGCGCCCAGGATGCCGATGCGCTGGCCGGCCATCACCGACTTGCTCACGCCGGTGAGGATGATCTTCGGCGGCGCGCTCTCGTCCTCGGACGTGTAGCCGAACGAGGCATTGTCGATGGACATCATCGGGTTGGGGATGTGGCCGGGTTCCTTGAACTCGAAGGTGAATTCGGCCTCGGCCAGCAGCGGCGCCACCTTTTCCATGCGCTCCAGCGCTTTGACGCGGCTCTGCGCCTGCTTGGCCTTGCTGGCCTTGGCCTTGAAGCGGTCGATGAACTTTTGCAGGTGGGCGATCTTGTCCTGCTGCTTGGAGAAGGCGGCCTGCTGCTGTTCCATCTGCAGTGCGCGCATTTCCTCGAACTTGCTGTAGTTGGCGCCATAGCGGTTGAGCTTGGCGTGTTCGATGTGCAGCGTGACGTCGGTCACGGCGTCGAGGAATTCGCGGTCGTGGCTGATGACGATCATCGTGCCCGCGTAGCCCTTGAGCCAGGATTCCAGCCAGACCAGTGCGTCGAGGTCCAAGTGGTTGGTGGGTTCGTCGAGCAGCAGCAGGTCACTGGGGCACATCAGCGCGCGCGCCAGCTGCAGGCGCATGCGCCAGCCGCCGGAGAAGCTGTCCACCGGGCTGTCGAGCTCGCTGGACTTGAAGCCCAGGCCCAGGATCAGCGCCTGCGCACGCGCCGTGGCGTCGTAGTCGCCTGCGTCGGCCAGGTCGGTGTAGGCGTGGGCGATGGCCATGCCGTCGTCGGCGGCTTCGGCGGCGGCCAGCTGGGCGCGCAGCTCGGTCAGGCGGGTGTCGCCGGCCAGCACGAAGTCCGTGGCGCTCTCCGAGGTCTCGGGCATGTTCTGCGCGACCTGGGCCATACGCCATTGCGGGGGAATGAAGAAGTCGCCGCCATCTTCGTGGAGCGTGCGGTTGAAGAGCGCGAATAGCGTGGACTTGCCCGCGCCGTTGCGGCCGACCAGGCCGACCTTCTCGCCGGGGTTGATGGTGGCCGAGACGTTGTCGAGCAGGACCTTGGCGCTGCGGCGCAGGGTGACGTTCTTGAGTGTGATCATGGAAAAAGCTTTGCAGGGCATCCATCGATGCCGAAGTCGCCCGGGCAGGGCCGGGCGGCTGGATTCAAAAAAAGAGCAGGCGGGCACGCCGGCCCCGGTCGGGGTGCGGGCATGCAGGAAGTGGGTGGCCCGGTGCTGGGGCCGCGCCCGCTCAGGCGATGGCCAGCAGCCGGCACCACTCGTCGCGGGCCTGGGGCGCGCTGCGGGTGGGGCGAGTGGTGGCTGCTGCGGTGGCCATCATGGCCGCGTGCCGTGACCTTGCGACGGCAGCTGCGCCAGCAGTGCATCGCGGGTGATGAGCAGTACCTGGTCGTCGCCGGCGCTGGTGTCGAGCCAGAAGACCGGCAGCTGGGGGAAGGCTGCCTCGAAATAGGCGCGCTCATTGCCGATCTCCAGCACCATCACGCCGTGCTCGCTCATGCGCGCCGGGGCGTCGGCCAGCAGGCGGCGCACGAAGTCCATGCCGTCGGTGCCGCCGGCCAGGGCCAGTTCGGGCTCGGCACGGTATTCGGCCGGCAGTGCGGCCATGCTGGCGGCATTGACGTAGGGCGGGTTGCAGAGGATCAGGTCCCACGGGCCGGGCAGGGCGGCGAGGCCGTCCGACGTCTGCAGCGCGATGCGCTCCTGCAGGCCGTGCCGGTCCACGTTGATGCGGGCCACGGCCAGGGCGTCAGGCGAGATGTCGGCGCCGGTCACCACCACGTCGGGGTAGGCCATGGCGGCGAGCACGGCCAGGCTGCCGTTGCCGGTGCAGAGATCGAGCACCCGGCGGGTGTTCTCGCTCAGGAAGTCGTCGATGCTGCCGTCGGCCAGCAGCTCGGCGATGAAGCTGCGCGGCACGATGGCGCGCTCATCCACGTAGAAGGGCACGCCCTGCAGCCAGGCTTCGCGCGTCAGGTAGGCGGCGGGCTTGCGGGTGGCGATGCGCTCATCGAAGAGCGCGGCGACCCGGGCCTGGTCGTCTGCGGCGACCGGCAGGGCGGCCTGCGAATCCGGGCCGTCGTCCAGCGGGGTGTCCAGCGGCAGGCCCAGGCGCCAGAGCACCAGCCAGGCGGCCTCGTCTGCATTGGTCGTGCCGTGGCCGAAGGCGACGCCGGCTTCCGTCAGCCGCTGGCTGCCCGAGGCGACCAGTTCGCCGAGGGTTGCGCCCTGTACCTGCGCGCTCATGCCGCGGCCTTTGCGTTCAGCTGCTCCAGCGTGCGGCGGTAGATGTTCTTGAGCGGCTCGATGTCGGCCACCACGATGTGCTCGTCGATCTTGTGGATGGTGGCGTTGGGCGGCCCCACCTCGATCACCTGCGGGCAGATCTGGGCGATGAAGCGGCCGTCGCTGGTGCCGCCGGTGGTGGAGAGCTCGGTTGTGAGGCCGGTCTCGTCGGCGATGGCGGCCTGCACGGCGTCCAGCAGCTCGCCGGGCTGGGTCAGGAAGGGCTCGCCGCCCAGCGTCCAGACCAGGTCGTATTCCAAGCCGTGGCGGTCCAGCAGGGCATGCACGCGCTGCTTGAGGCTGGCAGCCGTCGATTCGGTACTGAAGCGGAAGTTGAAGTCGATGACCACGGTACCGGGAATGACATTCGTCGCACCCGTGCCGCCGTGGATGTTGCTCATCTGCCAGCTGGTGGGCGGAAAGTAGGCATTGCCCTGGTCCCACACCGTGGCGGCCAGTTCCGCCAAAGCGGGCACGGCCTGGTGGATGGGGTTGCGTGCCAGCTGCGGGTAGGCGATGTGGCCCTGGATGCCGCGCACCGTCAGCCGGCCGCTGAGCGTGCCGCGGCGGCCGTTCTTGACCATGTCGCCAGTCTGGTGAACGGAGGTGGGTTCGCCCACGATGCACCAGTCCAGCACCTCGCCGCGGGCCTTGAGCTGCTCGACCACGACCTTGGTGCCGTCCACGGAGGGCCCCTCCTCGTCGCTGGTCAACAAGAAGGCGATGGCGATGCGCGGATCGGGCGTGGCGGCCAGGAACTCTTCCACCGCGACCACGAAGGCGGCGATGGAGGTCTTCATGTCGCTGGCGCCTCGGCCGTAGAGCCGGCCGTTGCGGTGCGTGGGAGTGAAGGGTGCGCTGCTCCACTGCTCCAGCGGGCCGGTGGGCACCACGTCGGTATGGCCGGCGAATACTATGGTTTTGATAGCATCCTGACCTTGAGAATCCTGGGCTGCAGGTCGTTTTGCCCACAGGTTGCTGACGTGGAATTCGTCGGGGCCGCTGTCCAGGCGCTCCAGAGCGAACCCCAGCCGCGCCAGGCGCTCGGCCAGCAGATCGAGGCAGCCGGCATCTTCGGGCGTGACGGAGGGGCGGGCGATGAGCTGTTCGGCCAGGTGCAGGGTTCGGGTCATGGAATCGGGGGAAGGGGAAAGCGTCGGCAGGTGCCCGGCGCGAGGCCGGGCTGGCGTGCAGTATTGGAGGCTGTGTCGGGGTGGGAGGCCGGGGGGCGGAGCAGCTCAGCGGGGTTTGACGTCGAGCACGATCTCGGTGAAGGAAGGCTGGTCGTCTTCGGGCGCTGGCACCTCGGGATGGGCCCGGGCCTTGCTGCCCAGGCTGAGATCGTTCTGCAGGCGCCACATCAGGTTGGTCGGCGAATCGGCGTTGAGCATGCCTTCCTTGCGGTCGATGCGCTTCGTGAGGATCAGGTGCGCGAGCGATTCCTCGAAGGTCTGGGAGCCTTCGGCCATGGACTTTTCCATCGCTTCGCGGATGCCGGAAAAATCGCCGCTCTCGATCATCTCGGAGATCAGCTTGGTGTTCATCATCACCTCGGCTGCGGGCAGGCGGTTGCCATCAGGCGTGCGCACCAGGCGCTGCGAAACGATGGCGTTGAGCGCCGAGGCGAGGTCGCCCAGCATGGTGTCGCGCACCTCGACCGGGTAGAACGACAGGATGCGGTTGAGTGCGTGGTAGCTGTTGTTGCCGTGCAGCGTGGCCAGGCACAGGTGACCGGACTGCGCATAGGCGATGGCGGCGGACATGGTTTCCCTGTCACGGATCTCGCCGATCAGGATCACGTCGGGGGCCTGACGCAGCGCGTTCTTCAGGGCGGTCTGCAGCGAATCGGTGTCGCTGCCGATCTCGCGCTGGTTGACGATGGATTTCTTGTTCCTGAACTGGTATTCGACCGGGTCTTCGACAGTCAGGATGTGGCCCGTGCTCTGGGCATTGCGGCTGTCGAGCATGGCCGCCAGCGTGGTGCTCTTGCCCGAGCCCGTCGCGCCCACCACGAGAATGAGGCCGCGCTTTTGCAGGATCAGCTCACCCAGCACGGGCGGCAGGTTCAGCGTGGAGAGCTCGGGAATGAACTGCGCGATGAAACGGATCACCACCGCATAGCTGCCGCGCTGGCGCATGGCGCTCACGCGGAAGCGCCCCACGCCGGTCAGCGGCACGCCCATGTTCAGCTCGCCGGTCTCCTGCAGCTCCTCGATGCGCTTGGGTGGAACGATCTCGGACAACAGCTGCAGTGGCGCATCGGGCGACAGGATCTGGCTGTTGATCGGCATGCATTCGCCGTTGAGTCGGATCAACGCCGGTGCATTGGCCGACAGATAGACGTCTGACGCCTTCTTCTCGGCCATCAGCCGCAGAATCCGTTCCATCGTGCTCATGGTGCTGCTTCTTTACGTCGCAAGAGGCGGGGTCCGGCCGAAAGGGGCGCGCCGTGACCCCTGTGGATCAATCGCGGAGCAGGTCGTTCAGGCTGGTGGTGGAACGGGTCTTGGCGTCCACCTTCTTGACGATGATGGCGGCATACATACTGTAGCGGCCACCGTCCTTGGGCAGGTTGCCGCTCACCACCACGGAGCCGGCGGGCACTCGGCCGAAAGTGGTCTCGCCCGTGGCGCGGTCGTAGATGGGGGTGCTCTGGCCGATGTAGACGCCCATCGAGATCACGGAGTTCTCCTCGACGATCACGCCTTCGACGATCTCGGAGCGCGCGCCGATGAAGCAGTTGTCTTCGATGATGGTCGGGTTGGCCTGCAGGGGCTCCAGCACGCCGCCCAGGCCCACGCCGCCCGAGAGGTGGACGTTCTTGCCCACTTGCGCGCAGGAGCCGACGGTGGCCCAGGTGTCGACCATGGTGCCTTCGTCCACGTAGGCGCCGATGTTCACGTAGCTGGGCATCAGGATCGCGCCGCGCGCGATGTAGCTGCCGCGGCGGGCCACTGCCGGGGGCACCACGCGCACGCCGGTGGCGGCCATTTCGTCAGCCGAGAGGTGGGCGAACTTGGTGGGCACCTTGTCGAAGAAGCCGAGGTCGCCGGCCTTCATGAGTTCGTTGTCTTTCAGGCGGAAAGACAGCAGCACGGCCTTCTTGATCCACTGATGCACCGTCCACTGGCCCACGCCTTCGCGGGTGGCCACGCGCAGCTTGCCGTTGTTCAGCTCGGCGATGACGTGCTCGACGGCATCGACCACTTCCTTGGGCGCCGAGGACGGGGAGAGGCTGGCGCGGTTGTCCCAGGCGTTGTCGATCAGGGTCTGCAGTTGTTGTGTCATGGCAGGAAGGAAAGAAGGAAAAGGAAGGGAGAGGAAAGACTGCGGGATGGTGCGTAGGGGCGAAGGTCGGCGCCTCAGGCGCCCCTCACGTCCGTGAGCGGATGAATTGCACGATGCGCAGCGCGGCCTCGACGCATTCTTCGGCGTTGGCCACCAGCGCCATGCGCAGCCGCTGCGCGCCAGGGTTGCTGCCGCCCGCCTCGCGGGCCAGATAGCTGCCCGGCAGCACGGTGACATTGTATTGAGCCAGCAGCTCGCGGGCGAAGTCGGCATCGGTCATGCCCAGAGCGTCGGGCACCTTGGCCCACAGGTAGAAGCCTGCGTCGGGCAGCTTGACGTCCATGACGCCCGCCAGCAGCGGGGTGACCTGCGCGAACTTCTTGCGGTAGAGCGCCCGGTTTTCCACCACGTGCTCCTCGTCGTTCCAGGCCGCCACGCTCGCCCCCTGCACGGCCGGACCCATGGCGCTGCCGTGGTAGGTGCGGTAGAGCAGGAAGGCCTGGATGAGCGCCGCGTCGCCCGCGACGAAGCCGCTGCGCAGGCCAGGCACGTTGCTGCGCTTGGACAAGCTGGTGAACGACACCAGTCGGCGGAAGTCGGTCCGTCCCAGCTTGGCGGCGGCTTCGAGGCCGCCCAGCGGCGGTTCGCCCTGGAAGTAGATCTCGCTGTAACACTCGTCCGAGGCGATGACGAAACCGTAGCGGTCGCTCAACTCGAAGAGCTTGCGCCATTCGTCCAGCGGCATCACCGCGCCCGTGGGGTTGCCCGGCGAGCAGACGAAGAGCAGCTGTGTCTTGTTCCAGATCTCTTCGGGCACGGCGTCCCAGTCCACCGCGAAATTGCGGGCGGGGTCGCTGGGCGCATAGTAGGGCTGGGCGCCCGACAGCAGGGCCGCGCCTTCGTAGATCTGATAGAACGGGTTGGGGCAGACCACGGTGGCGCCGGCGCGCGTCGGGTCGATCACGGTCTGCGCGAAGGCAAACAGCGCCTCGCGCGAGCCGTTCACCGGCAGCACGTGCGCGGAGGCATCCACCGTGACGCCGTACCGGCGCTGCAACCACGCGGCGCAGGCGTTGCGCAGGCGAGGCTCCCCGGCGGTGGCAGGGTAGCTCGCCAGGCCGTCCAGGCTGGCCGTGAGCGCCTCCTTGATGAAGGCCGGGGTCGGGTGGCGCGGCTCGCCCATGCCAAGGCTGATCGGGCTATGGGTGCTGGGCAGGCTGACGCCTGAGAACAGCTGACGCAGCCGCTCGAACGGATACGGCTGCAATTCGGAAAGCAGTGGATTCATGGGGCGCGATTATGGTCCAGGGCCTGCCGCGGTCAGCGGCAGTGACGCAGCAGCCGCTGTGGGCGCGGCAGTCACCTTCCCATTTGACGAAATTGCGAAAAGCCTGACTTTCCCGATGTTCTGCCGCAGCGGCAACCGTTAGATTGGCTGGCATCCGGCGGTGCCCGGAGGGAAGCCCAACAAGATGGACACAAAAATAATGACCCGCGCGCTGGTGCAGGAGCTGAGAGCCATGGAAATCCAAGGGAGTAGCAGATGTCCGAGTTTTTCTTGATC
>JBHIWE010000019.1:0-31969 GCA_041987645.1 Acidovorax sp.
GCTCTGCAGCAGCTTCTGGACGATGTTCTCGACGTCCTCGCCTACATAGCCGGCCTCGGTCAGCGTCGTGGCATCGGCCATGACGAAAGGCACGTCCAGCATGCGCGCGAGGGTCTGGGCGAGCAGCGTCTTGCCGGAGCCGGTGGGGCCGATCAGCAGGATGTTGCTCTTGGACAGCTCGACGTCGTCCTTACCGGCCTTGTCCTTGTGGCGCAGGCGCTTGTAGTGGTTGTAGACCGCCACGGCCAGCGTGCGCTTGGCGACATCCTGGCCGATGACGTAGTTATCCAGGTTGGCCTTGATCTCTGCGGGCGTGGGCAGATCGCCGCGCGTGTCGCGCACGCCGTCGCCTGCGGGCAGCTCATCGCGAATGATCTCGTTGCACAGGTCAATGCACTCGTCGCAGATAAAGACAGACGGACCGGCGATCAGCTTCTTCACTTCATGCTGGCTTTTGCCGCAGAAAGAGCAGTAGAGGGTTTTTTCGCTGGAGGAGCCTTTTTTCTCGGCCATGGGGGCAGTGCCTTATGACAGGGGAAGTGTCAAGATGATAACGAAATAAAAAGCGGCGCCTCCCCTCGTGGGGAAACGCCGCTCTCGACGGTGAGGGGCGATCAGGGACGCTTGGCGATCACCTGATCCACCAGGCCGTAATCCTTGGCTTCGTCGGCGGTCAGGAAGTAGTCGCGCTCGGTGTCGGCCTTGACCTTCTCCAGCGGCTGGCCGGTACGTTCAGCCAGGATACGGTTCATCTGGTCCTTCGTACGCAGGATATCCCGTGCATGGATCTCGATATCCGTGGCCTGGCCGCGCGCGCCGCCGAGCACCTGGTGGATCATGATCTTGGAGTTGGGCAGCGAGAAGCGCTTGCCCTTGGCGCCGGCCGCCAGCAGGAAAGCGCCCATGCTGGCTGCGAAGCCCACGCACATGGTGGACACGTCGGGCTTGATGAACTGCATGGTGTCGTAGATCGCCATGCCGGCCGTCACGCTGCCACCGGGGGAGTTGATGTAGAAGGAGATGTCCTTATCGGGGTTCTCGCTCTCCAGGAACAGCAGCTGCGCCACCACCAGGTTGGCGGTTTGGTCATTGACCTCGCCCACCAGGAAGATGATCCGCTCCTTGAGCAGGCGCGAGTAAATGTCGTAGGACCGCTCGCCGCGGCCCGACTGCTCGATGACCATGGGCACCATGCCCAGAGCCTGTGTTTCCAGTGCGCTCATGTTTACTCAACCCTTGTTTGTGCGGTCGGACAATACTGTATCCAGAAATGATTTGGGGCTTGCGCCGCAAAGCACAAGCCCCTTCCAAACGGCGTCAGCCCGGAGCAGAACCCTGGGCGATGCGCCGCTTCATCAGCCCTGCTGACCCATCAGCTCGTCGAACGAGACGGCCTTCTCGGACACCTTGGCCTTGCTCAGCACGAAGTCGGTCACATTGTTCTCGACCACGACGGCTTCCACTTCAGCCAGACGCTGACGGTCTCCGAAGTACCAGCGCACCACATCTTCCGGCTTCTCGTAGCTGGCAGCCAGCTCATCGACGTGAGCCTTCAGCTGCTCGGGCTTGGCATGCAGGTCGTTGGCGCGGACCAGTTCGGCCACCACCAGGCCCAGGCGCACGCGGCGCTCGGCTTGCGGGCGGAACACGTCGTCCGGGATCTCGGCCTTGTCGGCGTCCTTGATGCCGCGCTGCTTCAGGTCGGCACGGGCACCTTCCAGCAGGCGGGCGATTTCGGCCTGCACGCTGGCGTTGGGCAGGTCCAGTTCGGACTTGGACACCAGCGCGTCCATCACGGCTTGCTTGTTGCGGGCCAGGATGCGGAACTTGACTTCGCGCTCCAGGTTCTTCTTGATGTCGGCGCGCAGGCCGTCCACGGTGCCGTCGGCGATGCCGAGCGACTTGGCCAGCTGTTCGTTGACTTCGGGCAGGTGTGCGGCTTCGATGTTCTTCACGGTGACCAGGAAGTCAGCCGTCTTGCCGGCCACATCCTTGCCGTGGTAGTCAGCGGGGAAGGCCAGCGGGAAGGTCTTGCTTTCACCGGTCTTCATGCCGCGCACGGCGTCTTCGAATTCCTTGAGCATCTGGCCTTCGCCGACCAGGAACTGGAAGTCTTCGGCCTTGCCGCCCTGGAAGACTTCACCGTCGATCTTGCCTTCGAAGTCCACGGTCACGCGGTCGCCATCTTCGGCGGCCGAGCCCATGGCGCGCTGCGCGAAGGTGCGACGCTGCTTGCGCAGGATGTCCACGGTCTTGTCGATGGCGCTGTCGGTCACTTCGGCCGTGAGCTTCTCGACTTCGGCTTCAGACAGGTCACCGATCTTGACGTCGGGGAACACTTCGAAGATGGCGTCGAAGGTCACCTGGCCTTCGGGAGCGCCTTCCT
Organism: Acidovorax sp.; assembly: GCA_041987645.1. Taxonomy (GTDB): domain Bacteria; phylum Pseudomonadota; class Gammaproteobacteria; order Burkholderiales; family Burkholderiaceae_C; genus Paracidovorax. Next base: position 2,387 of record JBHIWE010000019.1, read on the forward strand.
TCTCGGTGATGCGGGGCTGGCCGGCCACGCGCAGGTTGGCTTCGTTGGCAGCCTGGGCGAAGGCTTCGCCGACCTTGTCATTCAGCACCTCGTACTGCACGGAGTAGCCATAACGCTGGGCGACCACGTTCATCGGCACTTTGCCGGGACGGAAGCCGTCCATCTTGACGGTGCGGGCCAGGCGCTTGAGGCGCGCGTCCACTTCGGACTGGATGCTGGTGACGGGCAGGCTCAGCGTGATCTTGCGCTCGAGCTTCTCAAGGGTTTCAACAGTAACTGCCATGGCTCTTCCTAGATTTGAATGGATGAACGCGTGCGGCCGCCTCGTTGCGGCGGCCGCTTGCGTGGTGCGCGGGGGGGGACTCGAACCCCCACACCATTGCTGGCGTCAGGACCTAAACCTGGTGCGTCTACCAATTTCGCCACCCGCGCATTTCTTCAGACAAACAGGCGGCAGGCAGTGCCAGCCATCTGTGTGAAATTGGTTAGCCCACGATTTTAGCCTTGTCGGCGCGAGGCCGGCTCAAACGGCCCGCGCGGACTCGTCTTCGGGCCTGCGCACGCGGAACCAGGCGGCATACATCGCGGGCAGCGCGAGCAGCGTGAGCACGGTCGCCACGATCAGCCCGCCCATGATGGCCACGGCCATCGGCCCCCAGAACACGCTGCGCGAGAGCGGGATCATCGCCAACACGGCCGCCGCCGCGGTGAGCACGATGGGCCGCAGCCGGCGCACGGCGGATTCGACGATGGCATCCCACGCGGGCACGCCGCGCGCGCGGTCGCTCTCGATCTGGTCGATCAGGATCACCGAGTTGCGCTGGATCATGCCCATGAGCGCGATCACCCCCAGCAGGGCCACGAAGCCGAAGGGCCGGCCAAGCACCAGCAGGGCGCCGGCCACGCCGGCGATGCCCAGCGGCCCGGTCAGGAAGACCAGCATCGCGCGGCTGAAGCTCTGCAGCTGCAGCATGAGCAGCGTGAACACGATGAACAGCATGGCCGGCAGCCCGGCCACGATGGAGGCCGAGCCCTTGGAGCTCTCTTCCACCGCACCCGCCACCTCGATGCGGTAGCCGCCCTGGCCTGCGGCATGCCAGCCGGCTTCGAGTTGGCGCAGCGAAGGCAGCAGCGCATTGGTGACCGTGGCGCCCTGCAGCCCCTCGATGACGTCGCCCTGCACGGTGATGGCGTAGTCGCGGTTCTCGCGCCACATCACGCCCGGCTCCCAGGTGAACACCGGCTTGGCCACCTGGGTGAGCGGCACCGAGCGCCCCGAGGCCGTGGGCAGGTAGGCATTGGCCACGTCGGTGATGGCGCGGCGCTCGTCCAGGGGCTGGCGCAGCACGATGTCGATCAGCCGATCGCCCTCACGGTACTGGCCCACGGTGCTTCCAGCGAAGGCCACGCGTGCGGCCTGGGCGATGGACTGGCTGGTCACACCCAGGGCGCGTGCCTTGTCCTGGTCCACCTCTAACCGCATGACCTTGATGGACTCGTTCCAGTTGTCGTTCACGCCGCGCATCTGAGGATGCTCGCGCATCAGCTTGCGCACTTCATCGGCGTGCTGGCGCAGCACCCCAGGGTCGGGCCCGATCACGCGAAACTGCACGGGGTACGCCACGGGGGGGCCGTTGGGCAGCAGCTTGGTGCGAGCACGCGCTTCGGGGAATTCCCGCGCCAGCAGCTGCGGCAGGGACTGGCGCAGCTGCTCACGCGTGGTCAGGTCGCGTGGCACCACGATGAGCTGCGAAACGTTGGACTGCGGAAAGATCTGGTCCAAAGGCAGATAGAACCGCGGCACGCCCGACCCCACCCAGGTGCTGACCGTGTTGACGCCGGACTCCTGGAGCACCCGTTGCTCCACGCGCCGGGTGACCTCTTCGTTGGCCTCAAACGAGGTGCCCTCGGGGAACCACAGGTCCACCAGGATCTCGGGCCGGCTCGAATCCGGGAAGAACTGCTGCTGCACGCGTCCCATGCCGACGATGCCCAGCGCGAAGGTCAGCAGCGTGGCGCCGATGGTGATCCAGCGGTGCCGCACGCACCAGTTCACCATGCGGCGGAAGCGGTTGTAGAAGGGGCTGTCGAACACGTCGTGGTGGACATGGCCATGCTCTTGGGCCCCGGCCCCCTCGACGGCTTCGGCGGTGCCTGCGGCCGGAGCGTGATGGGCCGGGCGGCGCAGCAACAACATGCCCAGGTAGGGCACGAAATAGACCGACGCGAACCACGAGATCACCAGCGCGATCACGGTGACCGCGAAGATGGCGAAGGTGTATTCGCCCGTGATCGACTTGGCGATGCCGATGGGCAGAAAGCCCGCGGCCGTGATGAGCGTGCCCGTCAGCATGGGCATGGCGGTGATCTCATAAGCGAAGGTGGCCGCGCGCAGCTTGTCGTAGCCCTCCTCCATCTTCAGCACCATCATCTCCACCGCGATGATGGCGTCGTCCACCAGCAGGCCCAGGGCAATGATGAGCGAGCCCAGCGAGATCTTGTGCAGCCCGATGTTCCAGTACCACATGGCCAGGAAGGTGACCGCCAGCACCAGCGGAATGGTGATGCCCACCACCAGCCCCGGGCGCACGTCGAGCGTGTAGCGGCGCCAGAGAGGCTGCGGGCCGGGGCGCTTGTGCAGCCCCAGGCTCAGGAAGCTCACGGCCAGCACGATGACCACGGCCTCGATCAGCACCTTGACGAATTCGCCCACCGAATCTGACACGGCGCGGGGCTGGTCCTGCACGTTCACCAGCCGCACGCCGGCCGGCAGCGTCTTTTCGATGCGCGCCGTGGCTTCATGCAGCGCCTTGCCCAGGCGCACGATGTCGCCGCCCTTGGCCATGGAAACACCCAGCGCGATCACCTCGCGCCCCTGGTGGTGCACCTTCTGCGTGACCGGGTCCACATAGCCGCGCCGGACTTCGGCGATATCGCCCAGCCGCAGCTGCGCGCCCGAGGCGCCGCGGATCGGCATCGTGCGCAGCTGCTCGACCGAATTGAACTGCCCGCCCACGCGCAACTGCACCTGATCGAGCGGCGTCTGGATAGAACCCGCGCTCTCCACCGCGTTCTGCTGGCCCAGCTGCGCCAGCACCTGGTTCATGTCCAGCCCCAGTTGCGACAGGCGGCTCTGCGAGATCTCGATGTAGAGCTTTTCGTCCTGCACGCCGAACTGCTCGACCTTGGCCACGTCGCGCACGCGCAGCAGCTGCTGGCGCACCTCGTCGGCAAAAGCCTTCTGCTCGGCATAGCTGAAGCCGTCGGCCTCCAGCGCGTAGATCACGCCATAGACGTCGCCGAAGTCGTCGTTGAAGAACGGCCCCTGCACGCCCTGCGGCAGCGTGTAGCGCATGTCACCGATCTTCTTGCGCACCGTGTACCAGACGCCCGCCACCTCGGCGGGCGGTGATGAATCCTTCAGGTTCAGGATGATCATCGACTCGCCCGGCTTGGAATAGCTGCGGATCTTGTCGGCGTACGGCACCTCCTGCAATGTGCGTTCGAGCTTGTCGGTGACCTGCTCGGCCACCTGCTGGGCCGTGGCGCCGGGCCAGTTGGTGCGCACCACCATCGCGCGGAAGGTGAAGGGCGGGTCCTCGTCCTGGCCCAGCTGGAAATAGCCCCCCACGCCCAGCAGCAGCAGGGCGACCATGAGGTAGCGCGTGAGCGCCACATGCTCCAGCGCCCAGCGCGAGAGATTGAAACGCTGGCGCTCAGGGGGCGCTGCAGGCGAATGGACGTCGGCGCCGTGCGCCGGATCAGGCAGCTGCGTCATGCGGAGCTCCTATCGGCTGGCCGCTGGTGCGGCGGGCGCGGCTGCGGCGGTGGCAGCCTGGGGATCTGCTGCATTTTTCATAGCAGGCAGCGCTTTTTCTGCCTGGGCCTGGGCCTCTTTCGGCACATACACCGACACCTTTTGCCCCGGCGACAGCACATGCACGCCCGTGGCCACCACCTGCTGGCCGGGCGTGAGACCCGCGGCAATCACGACGTCGTTGCCGTCGGCCGTGGCGATCTGCACGGGCTGCGAGCGCACGGTGCTGGTGGCGGGGTCGAACACCCACACCGCCGTCTGGCCGCCTTCCTGGCGCAGCGCGCTGGTGGGCAGCTTCAGGGCCTGAACGCCCTCGCGGCCCAGCGCCTTGGGGCGGACATAGGCCGTGGCGCCCAGCGGCGGCATCTCCGGGCCTTCGATGGCCACCTTGACCAGGAAGGTGCGCGTCACTGGGTCGGCACTGGCCGCCACCTCGCGCACCCGGCCGGTAAAGGACTCGGCATCGCTCCAGATGCGCACGCCCACCGGCTGGCCCGGCTTCAGCGCGGCGAACCGGTCCTCGGGCACCGAGAACACCACATCGCGCGGCCCATCCTGCGCCACGCGCACCACCGGGGTGCCGGCGGCCACCACCTGTCCCGGCTCGGCATCCACCGAAGTGACCACGCCGGCCGCATCGGCCACCAGCCGCGTGTAGCCCGCCTGGTTGCCCTGAGAGGTGAGCTGCGCCTGGGCCTGGTCCAGCGTGGCCTGAGCGGATTTGAGCGTGGCCTCGCGGCGCTCCAGCTCCGCCCCGCTGATAAAGTTCTGCGCCTTCAGCGCGGCGTAGCGCTGCAGGTCCGCCGCGGCCAGATCGCGCTGGGTGCGCGCGGATGTCACCTGCGCGCGGGAGGCATCGGCCGCCAGCTGGTAGTCGCGCGGGTCCAGCTGCGCCAGCACCTGGCCGGCCGCCACCCGCTGGCCCAGCTGCGCCTGCCGCTCGGCGATCTTGCCGGCCACACGAAAGCCCAGGCGCGACTCGACGCGGGCGCGCACCTCGCCCGCGTATTCGAGCTGCGCATGCAGCGGCGCGGCGCCCACGGTGATGAGCTTGACCGAACGCATCGGCTCGGGCGCGGGCTCCTTGGGCGAGCACCCCGCCAGCAGCGCCAGCGAAAAGGCCCCGGCCAGGGCCACGGCCAGGGGAATGGAACGCACACCGGCGGATCGTGCGACCCGCAGGGCGGGCTGCCGCGCAAGAAGTGAAGTCATGGGAAGGCTTTCGCGAATGCAATTACTGACTGACTGGTTAGTAATCTAGGCGACCCGTCCCGCCGTTGTCAAGGTGAGAATCACGGGCGTGAAGCCCTCCACCCCCTCTCCTGCAGCAGCCCCCCAGGCAGCCCCGCTGGCACCGCCGGTCACCCATTACGAGAACTTCCCGGTGGCCTCGCTGCTCTGCCCGCCGCGGCTGCGCCCGCCCATCGCCGCCATCTATGCCTTTGCCCGCGCCGCGGACGACCTGGCCGACGAGGGCGACGCCAGCGCCGGCGAGCGCCTGGCCGACCTGCAGGCCTACCGGGCCGAGCTGCACGCGGTGGCTGCAGGAGCGCCCCCGGCGCCGCGCTGGGCGGCGATCTTCGCGCCGCTGCAGGCCGTGCTGCAAAGCCACGCCCTGCCCGTGCCGCTGTTGGACGACCTGCTCGACGCCTTCCTCCAGGACATCGCCAAAACCAGCGACGGCGGGACCTATGCCGACCGCGCCGAACTGCTGGACTACTGCCGCCGCTCGGCCAACCCCGTGGGCCGGCTGCTGCTGCACCTCTACGGCGAGGCGCGCCCGGCCGCCCTGGCCGAAAGCGATGCCATCTGCAGCGCGCTGCAGCTCATCAACTTCTGGCAGGACCTGAGCGTGGACCTGCCGCGCGGCCGCCACTATCTGACCGATGCCGACTGCGCCGCCCATGGCGTGGACCGGGCGCAGCTGGCCGCTGGCCGCCGCAGCGCGGCCACCGACGCACTGGTGATGGACTGCGCCGCCTGGGCCCGCGCCACCATGCTCGCGGGCGCGCCCCTGGTGCATCGACTGCCGGGGCGCATCGGCTGGGAGCTGCGCCTCGTCGTACAGGGCGGGCTCCGCATCCTGGACAAGGTGGAGGCCCTTGACGGCGGCAGCCTGCTCACGCGCCCCGTGCTGCGCGCCGCCGACGGCCCGCGCCTGCTCTGGCGCGCCCTCAGGATGTAGCCCTGCATCGAGCAGCCAGCGCTCAGGCCGCCTGCCGCCAGGGCTCGGGCTGCGGGCGCTGCTGGGCCTGCGCCAGGATGCGCGCCAGCACGGCCGGCACCTCGAACGCTGCCTGGTTGCGCTGCCGCGCCACCGCGGCCTGAAAGCGCGGCAGCTCGGCCTGCAGCGCCTGCACGGCCTCGGCCACCCGGGCAAAGCTGGGCAGCACCAGGCCCAGGCCGTTGTCCCGCACCCAGTCGGTCACGTAGCGTTCCTGCGGCATGGTCCAGCTGTTGCGGGTGACGATGGGCGGCAGGCCCATCTGCACGGCTTCGCTCAGGCTGCCGCTGCCGGGCTTGCCGATGAAGAAGTCGGCCAGCCGCATGTAGTGCGGCATGTCGCGGGTGAAGTCCAGCACCAGCCGGGGCGCGCGGGCCGGCAGCGCGCGCAGTGCGCGGGCCAGCGCGGCATTGCGGCCGCAGGCCAGGATGAGCGGCGTATCGGGCAGTTGCCGGGCGATGGGCAGCATGGCCCGCGAGCCCTCGCCGCCGAACAGCACCAGGCCCACGGGCCGCTGCGCGTCGAAGCCGAGCTGGGCGCGCCCGGCGGCCCGGTCCAGCGCGGGCAGATCGTGGAAGGCCGGGCTCAGCACCATGCCGGAGGTGGCGTGGATGCGCGCCTCGTCGCAGCCCAGAGCGCGGGCCTGCTCCACGGCGCGGGGCGAGCCGCAGACCAGGTGCTGGCCCGCCACCTCGGGTTCGATCCAGAAGTGCGGCGGGCAGTCGGCCAGGTCGGTCAGCACGGTGACGAAGGGCACGCCCGGCAGCGTAGCCGCCACCGAATCGCCCAGCGAGCGATTGAAGTTGGGCACCAGCGAGACGACCATGTCGGGCGCCGTGGCTTGCCAGTGCGCCGCCAGCCGCCGCACCAGCGCCTTGCGGCTCCAGCGGATCATGCCCTGCAGCAGGCGCAGCTCCTGGCCCAGGCCCAGCGTCCAGCCCCGCGCCAGGCGGCGGTTGTAGATGTCTTCGGGCTCCATGCCCGTCCACTGGCGAAAGCGCGCCGTGGGGTCCAGCACCTCGAAGAGATGGGTCAGGCGCACCGTCCACGGCAGGCCGGCGCGGGCGATGGCCGCCTCCAGCGCCAGGGCGGAGGCCCGGTGGCCGCTGCCGGCGTTGAAATAGATCAGCTCCACCACCGGCCGGCGGGTGGCGGGCAGCGCCGCTGCGGCGGCCCGCTCAAACATGCTGTGCGGTCTTGGCCGCGGCGGCTGCCTTGCGGGCGGCCTTGTGGCGCGACGCCGGCAGGAATTCGCTCCACTGCAGGATCTGCAGCGTGCCGTCGGCCTGCTCGGCCAGGGCCGTCAGGCTTTCCACCCAGTCGCCGTCGTTGGCGTAGAGCGTGCCGCCGATGTCGCGCAGCTCCGCATGGTGGATGTGGCCGCAGACCACGCCCTGCAGGCCGCGCTTCTTGGCCTCGCGGGCCACGGCGTTCTCGAAGTCGTCCACGTAGCTCACCGCGCGCTTGACGCGGCGCTTGAGGTATTGCGAAAGCGACCAGTACGGCAGCCCCATGCGGGCGCGCAGCGTGTTGAGGTGGCGGTTGAGCCGCAGCGTGAATTCGTAGAGCGAATCACCCACGTGGGCCAGCCACTTGGCGCACTGGATCACGCCGTCGAACAGATCGCCGTGGATCACCCAGAGCTTGCGGCCGTCGGCCGTTTCATGCACCCAGTCCTCGGCCACGGTGACGCCGCCGAAGTTCAGATGCAGGTAGCGCCGCGCGAATTCGTCGTGGTTGCCGGGAATGAAGATCACCCGCGTGCCCTTGCGCGCCTTGCGCAGCAGCTTCTGCACCACGTCGTTGTGGGCCTGCGGCCAGTACCAGTTGCGGCGCAGCTGCCAGCCATCGACGATGTCGCCCACCAGATAGAGCGTCTCGCATTCGGTGTGGCGGAGAAAGTCGAGCAAGGCCTCGGCCTGGCAGCCGGGCGTGCCCAGGTGCAGGTCGGAGATCCAGAGCGTGCGGTAGCGCTGCACCGGCCGCCCGGGCACCGGTCCCGCGCCCGTTTCGTCGTCCACAGGAGTGCCGGCAGTGCGCCAGGCGTTCAGGAAAGCGTCGTCGCGTTGCATGAACCGGAATGCTCTGCCTGCGCCATGGCAGCGGCGTGACAGGCGCATGTCGGGCGCGTGACGACGCGGCCGCGCCACGGCCGGCAGGCCCCGGCCCCATGGGACAATCCGGCTCCTATGACACCGGAACAGTACGTCCAGCAAAAAGCCGCCGGCTCCGGCAGCAGCTTCTATTACGCCTTCCTGTTCCTGCCGGCCGCGCGCCGCGCCGCCATCACCGCCTTCTATGCCTTCTGCCGCGAGGTGGACGATGTGGTCGATGAAGTCTCGGACGCAGGCGTGGCCCGCACCAAGCTCGCCTGGTGGCAGGCCGAAGTCGCCAAGTCCTTCGCGGGCCAGGCCACGCACCCGGTGATGCAGGCGCTGATGCCGCACACCGCCGCCTACGGCATCGAGGAGCGGCACCTGCAGGCCGTGATCGAAGGCTGCCAGATGGATCTGGAGCAGACCCGCTACCTCGACTTCGCGGGCCTCTCGCGCTACTGCCACCTGGTGGCCGGCGTGGTGGGCGAGGTGGCCGCGCGCATCTTCGGCCAGGCCGAGGCCGCCACCACCGAATACGCCCACCGCCTGGGCCTGGCCTTCCAGCTCACCAACATCATCCGCGACGTGGGCGAGGACGCCATGATGGGCCGCATCTACCTGCCCGTCTCGGAGCTGCAGCAGTTCGATGTGAAGGCGCACGAGATCCTCAAGCGCCAGTATTCGGACCGATTCACCGCGCTGATGCGTTTCCAGGCCGAGCGCGCCCACCGCCTCTACGACGAGGCCCTGGCCCTGCTGCCCGACGCCGACCGGCGTGCGCAAAAGCCCGGCCTGATGATGGCCAGCATCTACCGCACGCTGCTGCGCGAGATCGAGGCCGAGAACTTCCAGGTGCTGCACCAGCGCATCGCGCTCACGCCGCTGCGCAAATTCTGGCTGGCCTGGAAGATGCAGGCGCTGGGGCGCATGTAGCCATGCGCGTCGCCGTCGTCGGCGCCGGCTGGGCGGGCCTGGCGGCCGCGCTGGGCGCGGCCCGGGCCGGGCACGGCGTGACCGTCTTCGAGGCCGCCCGCACCCTGGGCGGCCGGGCCCGCGCCCTGGCGGCCGAAGGCGATGGCGGCCAGCCCCTCACCCTCGACAACGGCCAGCACATCCTGATCGGCGCCTACGCCGAATGCCTGGCGCTGATGCGCTCGGTGGGCGTGGCCGAATCGCCTGCGCTGCTGCGCCTGCCGCTGGCGCTGCGCTATGCCGACGGCTCCGGCCTGCAGCTGCCCGACTGGGCGCCGCCCTGGGATGCGCTCTGGGGCATCGCCCGCGCGCGCGGCTGGGCCTGGCGAGAGCGCGCGGCGCTGCTGCGCACGGCGGCGGCCTGGCGGCTGGGCGGCTTCGCCTGCGCGCCCTCGGCCAGCGTCGCGCAGCTGTGCGCCCATCTGCCGCGGCGGCTGCAGGAAGAATTCATCGACCCGCTCTGCGTTTCCGCGCTGAACACGCCGGCCCACCAATCCAGCGGCCAGGTGTTTCTGCGCGTGCTGCGCGACAGCCTGTTCAGCGGGCGCGGCGGCTCGCACCTGCTGCTGCCGCGCGCCGACCTGGGCGCCCTCTTCCCGGAACCCGCCGCGCAGTGGCTGCGCGCACACGGCCACGCGGTACGCAGCGGCGAGCGGGTGGCTGCGCTGCATCCCGCGCAGGGCGGCGGCTGGCAGGTCGAGACCCGCCAGGGCAGCGAGGTCTTCGACGCGATGGTGCTGGCCACGCCCGCGCCGGAGGCCGCCCGGCTGGTGCGCGGTGCAGCCCCCTCCGGCGATGCCGCCGCCCTGCATGCCTGGGCCGACGGCGCCGACGCGCTGCGCCACACGGCCATCGCCACGGTCTATGCGCAGCAGGCCGGCGCCCCGGGCCCGCTGCTGCCCGCGCCCATGCTGGCGCTGCGCGCCAGGGCCGACCGGCCCGCGCAGTTCGTGTTCGACCGCGCCCGATTGGGTGGGCCGGCCGGGCTGCTGGCCTTCGTGGTGAGCGCCTTCGAGGGCGAACGCGAGGCGCTGGAGCGCCAGGTGCTGCAGCAGGCCGCCGAAGAACTCGGCCTGCCGGGCCTGCGCGTGCTGCGCACCGTGGTGGAAAAGCGCGCCACCTTCGCCTGCACGCCCGGCCTGCAGCGCCCCGCGCAGGCCATCGCCCCGCGCCTGCTGGCCTGCGGCGACTATGTGCAAGGGCCTTATCCGGCGACGCTGGAAGGGGCGGTACTCAGCGGCTCGGCGGCGGCCCGGCAGCTGAAGACTTCAGATCAAATCACCCCACAGCCCTTGCGGATCAAAGGCATTGAGCTATCAAATAGATAGCATCAAGCCGCGCCGACATAGAGCGGGCGTGGCGCCCGGGGCAGCACGTCGGCCAGCTTGATGACCTCCAGCCCCGCATTGCCCCAGAAGCGCTCCAGGCTCTCGGCCCGCTCGATCAGCAGGCGTTGCACCAGCGGCTCCAGCGGGGTGCTTTCCGGATCGGCCACCAGCACGTAGCGCGGCTCGGCGCTTTCGGGCGCGCCGGCGGCGGCCTCGTTCACCTGCACGGCCCAGTCCAGCGCCGTGAGCACCTGCAGCACAGGTTCGAGCTGCAGCACGTCCACCCGCAGCGCCTGCGCCAGCCGCGCAGCCGGCCAGCCCCGCTCGGGCGCTGCCCGCGCCGCATGCAGCAGCTGCAGCACCTCCACCGCCAGCTGAAAGGTCCAGCCCTGGCCGCTGGCGCTGCGCGCCACCCCCGCCAGCAGGCTGGGCAGGTAGGCCGCCACCACGGCGCCCAGCAGGACGATGACCCAGGCCACATACACCCACAGCAGCAGGATGGGCAGCGTGGCGAAAGTGCCGTAGAGCACGGAATAAGTCGGCACCGAGGCGATGTACAGACCCAGCACCTTCTTGGCCAGCTCGATGCCGAAGGAGACGAAGACCCCGCCCGCCCAGGCATGCCGCCAGCTCACCTGCGTGTTGGGCACGTAGCGGTACAGCGCTGCGGTGCCGGCCGCCAGCACGAAGAACTCGATGGAGTCGAACAGCAAGCGTGCGCCGCCGGGCAGCGTTTCGCCAATGCCGCGCGAGGCGGCCGACGCCACGGAAGTGGTCAGTGCCAGGCTGCTGGCCAGCACCAGCGGCCCGAGCGTGATGACCGCCCAGTAGATCAGCACCCGCTGGCCCAGCGGGCGCAGCCGCGGCACGCGCCAGATGTTGTTGAGGGTGCGGTCGATGGTCAGGATGAGCGCCAGCGCGGTGACCAGCAGGATGGAGAAACCCGCCACACCCAGCCCGCTGGCCTTGGCTGCGAACTGCGTGAGGTAGCCCAGCACGGGCCGGGAGATGCTGTCGGGCACCAGGCTTTCGACCAGCCAGCGCTGCAGCGTGAACTGCATCTTCCCGAAGATGGGTAGGGCAGTAAACAGCGCCAGCGCCACCGTGAAGAACGGCACCAGCGCCAGCAACGTGGTGAAGGTGAGGCTGCTGGCCGTGAGGCCCAGCCGGTCTTCGCGGAAACGCTCGCGCAGCGTGTGCGCCGTCGTGCGCCACGGAAAGTGGGACAGCTGCGCCAGCCACGCCTCGAAGCGCAGCACGGCGGCCTGCAGGGAAATGCTCATGGCCGATATGATCCTTGATTCCACCCGCCGCGCCGCCGGCACCCGGCCCTGCAGCCGCATTCGCCGGCGCATCGCCCGCCTTCCCACAACGCCCACCGCACACGCGCATGCCCTCTTCTCCGCATCTCCCCACCCAGGACGTCGCCGCCACCCGCTGGCTTGCGGTGGGCAGCCTGCTGGGCCTCATCGTGCTCAGCCTGGCCTGGGAGCTGTGGCTCGCGCCCCTGCGCCCGGGCGGCTCGTGGCTGGCGCTCAAGGCGCTGCCGCTGGCCTTTCCGCTGGCGGGGCTGCTCAAGCGGCGCATGTACACCTACCGCTGGGTCAGCCTGGTGGTGTGGCTCTATTTCACCGAAGGCGTGGTGCGCGCCTGGAGCGACGCCGGCACCGGGCGCTGGCTGGCGCTGGCCGAGGTGGCGCTGTGCCTGCTGCTCTTCACCGCCTGCGCGCTGCACGTGCGGCTGCGCCAGCGCCATGCCCGTGCGGCCGGCACGGCGGCGGCGGCCGGCGCGCCCTGATTGCTGAATCTGCAGAACAAAAAATAACGACGACGACGACGACGAACGGCCCGGCCCCACGCCCGCCCCTCACCGCATCCACCTTCCGTTTTTTCGCGAGAGACCGAGAACGCCATGTCCCATCCGCTGATCGACACCCTGCGCCACACCGTCGGCGCCGCCCATGTGCTGACCGAAGGCGACCTCACCGCCTGGGAGCAGGACTGGCGCCGCCGTGCGCGCGGCAAGGCGCTGGCCGTGGTGCGCCCCGGCAGCACGCAGGAAGTGGCCGCCGTGGTGCGCGCCTGCGCCGCAGCGGGCGCGGCCATCGTGCCGCAGGGCGGCAACACGGGCCTGTCGGTGGGCTCCATTCCCGATGCCTCCGGCACCCAGGTGCTGCTGAGCCTCGCGCGCATGAACGCCGTGCGCGCCGTGGATGCCGACAACCTCACGCTGACCGTGGAGGCCGGCGCCATCCTGCAGAACGTGCAGGACACGGCGGAAAAGTCCGGCCTGCTCTTTCCCCTGAGCCTGGCGGCCGAGGGCAGCTGCACCATCGGCGGCAACCTGGCCACCAACGCCGGCGGCACGCAGGTGCTGCGCTACGGCAATGCGCGCGAACTCTGCCTGGGGCTGGAAGTGGTCACGCCCCAGGGCGAGATCTGGGACGGCCTCAAGGGCCTGCGCAAGGACAACACCGGCTACGACCTGCGCGACCTCTTCATTGGCAGCGAAGGCACGCTGGGCATCATCACCGCGGCGACGATGAAGCTCTTTCCCCAGCCCGCCGCCAGCCTCACCGCCTGGGCCGCCGTGCCGTCGATGGAGCACGCCGTGCAGCTGCTGGCCCTGGCGCACAAGCACCTGGGCGCGGGCCTGACCGGCTTCGAGGTGATGGGCCGGTTCGCCCTGAGCCTGGTCGCGCGCCACATGCCGCAGCTGCGTGTGCCCTTCATCGACCAGGCCGAGGTGCCGTACGCCGTACTGCTGGAAAACAGCGACAGCGAATCCGAGGACCACGCCCGCGCACGTTTCGAAGCGCTGCTGGAAACGGCCTTCGACGCCGGCTGCGTGAGCGACGCGGTGGTGGCCGAGAACCTGGCGCAGGCGCACCAGCTCTGGCACATCCGCGAGAGCATTCCGCTGGCCCAGGCCGAGGAAGGGCTGAACATCAAGCACGATATTTCCGTTCCGATCTCGCGCATCCCGGCCTTCGTGGAATATGCCGATGCGCTGCTGCAGCGCGAGATCGCGGGCGTGCGGCTGGTCAACTTCGGCCACCTGGGCGACGGCAACCTGCACTACAACGTGCAGGCCCCGGCCGAGGGCGACCCCAAGGCCTTCCTGCGCGACGAGGAAGCCCGCGTGAACGATCTGGTCTATGAGGCGGTGGCGAAGTTCGGCGGATCGTTCTCGGCCGAGCACGGCGTGGGCGCGCTCAAGGTGGACAAGCTGCAGCAGTACCAGTCGTCCGTGGCCCTCACGATGATGCGCGCCATCAAGGGCGCCCTCGATCCGCAGGGCCTCATGAATCCACAGTGCCTGCTGCCGGTGACGGCCCCGCAGCTTCAGCCGCAGGGTTGAACAACCGGCCCGGGCAGGGCCTCAGCCCCCGCGGGCGTTCTGCATGAACTGCCGCACCTCGGCCGGCAGCGGCACGGCCGGGCCGGCGTCCTGCACGTCCCATTCCTCGTCGCCCGTCTGCAGCCAGGCGCGCATGGCGTCGCGCTTGGGGTCCAGCACCATGGCGGCAGACTCCTCGCCGCCCTGGTTCGGGCGGTGGCCCATGATGTAGAAGAGCGAGCCCTCTTTGCGCAAAGGGCCGCTGACGCCCATGTTCTTCACGAACACCGGGTAGTTGACGGGACCGAGCAGCCCCTGGAGGCGATCTGCGATGGGGCCGGTGCGCAGGAAGTCCACCCCATCCGACGGAAGGGTGCCCACCAGCGCCGGCACGCCGGCCCAGGGGTCGGCGGCCGGTGCGGCTGTGGCCCGAGGTGTCTGCGCAGCCTGTGCGGCAGGCGCGGCGGGCGCGGCAGGCGTGAGAGGAACGTTGCTGGCGCAACCCGCCAGCACGGCGGCGAGAGAAGCCAAAACAAGGGACGACTTGGCGAAAGACATCGTGGCAAGGCCGGCCCGGCCGGTCGTGGAATGGATGATCGCCCGAGCTTAGCGCCTTCGCCACCCAGGCCCTTGCACGGCCATCGGCAGGCCTGCAGGCTCGCGGCCTAAAATCGCGGCCTTTCCAACGTTGCGAACGCGCTGTCCAAGCGCCCTCCGCCCATGACCGACACCTCCCGCCCCGTACGCTGCCAGTACGAAGATTTCATGCGCCACGTCTATACCCAAGGCGTGTCCAAAGGGGACCGCACCGGCACCGGCACCCGCAGCGTGTTCGGCTACCAGATGCGCTTCGATCTGAACGAGGGCTTTCCGCTGGTCACGACCAAGAAGGTCCACCTGCGATCCATCATCACCGAGCTGCTGTGGTTCCTCACCGGCTCCAGCAGCAACCTGTGGCTCAAGGAGCGCGGCGTCACCATCTGGGACGAATGGGCGCGCGAAGACGGCGACCTGGGCCCGGTCTACGGCGTGCAATGGCGCAGCTGGCCCACGCCGGACGGCGGCCACATCGACCAGATCAGCCAGGTGGTGCAGACGCTCAAGACCAACCCCGACTCGCGCCGCATCATCGTGAGCGCCTGGAATGTGGCTGACCTGGACAAGATGGCGCTCATGCCCTGCCACGCTTTCTTCCAGTTCTATGTGGCGCCGCCGCAGGCCGCAGGCGAGCGCGGCAAGCTCAGCTGCCAGCTCTACCAGCGCAGTGCGGACATCTTCCTGGGCGTGCCCTTCAACATCGCCAGCTACGCGCTGCTGACGCACATGGTGGCGCAGCAATGCAACCTGGACGTTGGCGACTTCATCTGGACGGGCGGCGACTGCCACATCTACAGCAACCACTTCGAGCAGGTGGAACTGCAGCTGTCGCGCGCGCCGCACCCCTACCCCACGCTGCACATCCTGCGCCGTCCGGAGAGCCTGTTCGACTACCAGTTCGAAGACTTCGAGGTGCGCGGCTACGAGCACCATCCGGCCATCAAGGCACCGGTCGCGGTCTGAAGCGCCCGGGCCTTTTCCTCTTTCTTTTTTCCCAGACATTCCACCCATGTCCTCCCACGGCTTCCACGTCCATGGGCCGCACGACCACGCGGTCGAGCATGCGGCCCAGCACGCCCACTCCACCGACGCCGACAACGGCTCGATGACCAACCGCATCGCCATGGCGACGGCCATCATCGCCACGGTGGGCGCCATCTTTTCCTACATGGGCGGCGCCACGCAGGCCAATGCCGGCCTGATCAAGAACGACGCCGCCATCAAGAAGACCGAGGCCGCCAACCAGTGGGCCTACTACCAGTCCAAGAGCACCAAACAGTCCGTAACCGAGCTGGCCCGCGACCTGGCCGCGGACCACCGCAAGCCCGAGCTGCAGGCCAAGCTGGACCGCTACGAGCAGGAAAAGAACGACATCAAAAAGAAGGCCGAGGCCCTGGAAGCCCAGTCGCAGGCGCTGGACGAGCAGAGCGAAGCGCAGATGCACCAGCACCACCGCTGGGCGCAGGCCACCACGGTGCTGCAAGTCGCCATCGCGCTGGCGGCCATCGCGCTGCTCACGCGCCGCAAGTGGCTGCAGTGGGGCATGTACGGCGTCGCGGGCCTGGGCATGGCCCTGGGCGTGGTCGCGGCCATGCACTTGTGATGCCCGTCCAACGAACCCGGCAACCCCCACCATCATGACCTTGCGACTCATCTACGCACGCGCTGCCAACGGCGGCATCGGCCTGAACAACGCCATGCCCTGGCACCTGCCGGAAGACCTGGCGCATTTCAAGCAGCTCACGATGGGCGGCACGGTGATCATGGGGCGCAAGACCTGGGATTCGCTGCCCGCACGCTTCCGCCCGCTGCCCGGCCGCACCAACATCGTGGTCACGCGCCAGGAAGCGTGGCAGGCCGAGGGTGCGCTGCGCGCCTCCAGCCTGGAACACGCGCTGGAACAGGCCCGGTCGCACGGCGATGCCGTCTGGGCCGTGGGCGGTGCGCAGATCTATGCCCAGTCCCTGCCGCTCGCCGACGGCGTGGAGGTGACCGAGATCCACCAGGACTTCGTCGCCGACGCCTTCGCCCCCAAGCTCGGCCCCGAGTGGCGGGAAACCGCCCGCTCGCCCGTGCAGCAGTCCACCGCCGGTGGCCTGCCGTTCTCCTTCGTCAGCTACCGGCGCGGCTGACCGCACCGCCGCGCCCTCGTCTCTTACCTTGTTAGTCCCGCCATGAAGCTTGCCACCTGGAACGTCAATTCCCTCTCCGTCCGCCTGCCCCAGGTGCTGGCCTGGCTGGCCGAGAACCCGGTCGATGCCATCGGCCTGCAGGAACTGAAATTGGTGGACGAAAAATTCCCCGTGCAGGCGCTGCAGGAGGCCGGCTACCACGCCGCTTCCTTCGGCCAGAAGACCTACAACGGTGTGGCTATCCTGAGCCGCTCGCCGCTGCGCGACGTGGTGCGCAACATTCCCGGCCATGAAGACGTGCAGGCCCGCGTCATCGCCGCCACGCTGGACACGGCCGATGGACCGCTGCGCCTCATCAACTGCTATTTCGTCAACGGCCAGGCGCCAGGCTCGGACAAGTTCGCCTACAAGCTGCAGTGGCTGAACGCCCTGCACCGCTGGGTGCAAAGCGAGCTGCAGGCCCACCCGCGCCTGGTGCTGGTGGGAGACTTCAACGTGGCGCCGGAAGACCGCGACTCGTTCGACCCCGTGGGGCTGAAGGACACCATCCACCACACGGTGGAAGAGCGCGCGCACTTCCAGTCGCTGCTGCAGTTGGGCATGACGGACACCTTCCGGATGTTCGAGCAGCCTGAAAAGAGCTTCTCGTGGTGGGACTACCGCATGCTCGGCTTCCAGAAGAACCGGGGCCTTCGCATCGACCACATCCTGGTGAGCGACGCGCTCAAAGCCCAGGTGCGCGCCTGCCATATCGACCGCGCGCCGCGCAAGAACCCGCAGCCCAGCGATCACGCGCCGGTCGTGGTGGAACTGGGCTGAGCCCAGCACGACTCACCAGCCCCGGCAACGCGATCACCCACCATGAAAAAGCCGCGTGGCCCCCTAAGGGCCCGCGGCTTTTTGCATGGGGCGCCGGCGCCGGGACTTTCCGGCGCTCAGCGAGTGAACGGCTTCAGCGGCGATCAGCGATCGACCGCCCGTGCGCGGTCACGCAGCGCACGCACCTCGTCGTGGTTGCGCTGGGCGCCCTGGGCCTGGCGTTCGACGATGGAGCGCACATGGGCCGGCAGGGGCGACTGCAGCGCCTTGCGGTAGCGGGCCACGGCGGCATCCTCGCCGCGCTCGCACTCTTCCAGCACGGCCTTGTCGTCATTGGAGGAAAGCGCCGCCTTCACCGACACCCAGCCGCGATGCAGCGCGCCAGACATGGTGCCGCCCGACGAGGGCTCTCCGCCGTGGTTGCGAACCTCGCGCTCCAGCTCGGCCGCAGCGGCAGCGCATTCGCTGGCATGGCGCAGGAACAGCGTCTTCAGCTCCGGCGATTCGGCACGCTCAGCCGACGCACGAAAGCCGTATTCACCATCGCGGCAGGATTCGAGCAGATCGTCCAGCACATCCACCACATCGGCGTTGTCCACCACCGCGCCGCCTGCTGCGTGGCGCTCGACGCTGCCACGCTCCACACGGTCCCAGGCCGCCCGTGTGGCGGGGCGGGCGGTCTCCCATTCCAGCGGGCTGCTGGCGCGGGCCTGGCCCCAGTCGCGCGCCAGATGCGGCTCCACGGCGTCGAAGTCCTGGCCCTGGTAGCGGTCGCGGGCGGACCAGCCCAGTTCATAGGCAGGACGGTATTCGTCATAGGTGCGGCCGCTCTCGTAGTAGGGCTCGCGGTCGTAAGTGCTGCGCCAGTAGGCGTCTTCCGCCGTCGGGTTGACGGATTCAGCGGCGGCCTTGCCAGCCAGGCCGCCGGCCACAGCACCGGCCACGCCGCCGATGGCCGCGCCGATCGGCCCGCCCAGCGAGCCGGCAGCAGCGCCCGCGACGGCGCCGCCGGTGGCACCCAGGCCCGTTCCGACGGGATGGGCTCCGGGTTCGTTGGTCAGCGGATCGCGGTTTGCACTTTTGGTATCGGCCATGAGAAAGCTCCTGTGGGTTGAACGATGAAACGATTCTCAAAGTCCACCTACCGAAGCCCGGGTCGGCTCATGCGCGGCAAGGCTGTAGGACAGCCACGCGCACCCGGTTTGAAGAAAGGCCTGCGCATCGCAGGCCTTTTTTGCTACCAATTCAATAGCATATACCGCTGACTGTGCCTGCGCTGGAGGGCTGAATCACGCTTCGTCAGGAGCATCCAGGCCGAGTTCCTGGATCTTGCGGGTAATGGTGTTGCGGCCGATGCCCAGGCGCTGCGCAGCTTCCATGCGGCGGCCATGCGTGGCATGCAGTGCCGTGCGGATCAGCCGCGACTCGAAGCGGCGCGTGAGTGCATCCCACACCTCGGCCTGGCCACCCAGCAGCATGCGCTGCGCCTCGGCTTCCAGCGCCTGCTCCCACCCGGCCTGAACGCCTGCTGCCGATGCGCCGAGCGTTGCCGGCATGCCATCAGCCACGGGATGCGATACCGGGGCCACAGGCGCAGATAAAGCGCCCGGCGCGACACCTTGCGCAAAGGCCGTGGCGGCAGGCACAGGCGCCGCAGCCGCGTAATCGGCGACGTGTGCCGCACCCGCCTGCAGGTGCTGGTCGGGCACAGTCAGCCCGGCCGGTGCCGCAACGCCGCCGCTCAGGGACTGGGCCTGAATCAGGGGAGCGTCCAGCACCTCGGGCGGCAGATCCTGCGCGGAGATGACCTGGGCCGGCGCCATCACGGTCAGCCAGTGGCAGATGTTTTCCAGCTGCCGCACGTTGCCAGGGAACGAGAACTGCTCCAGCCGTGCCAGGGCCGCATCCGCGATGCGCTTGGGCTCCACGCCCAGCTGCCGCGCACTCTGCTGCAGGAAGTGGCGCGTGAGCATGGGCACATCTTCATGCCGCTCGCGCAGCGCCGGCAGGCGCAGGCGGATGACGTTCAGGCGGTGGAACAAGTCTTCGCGGAAGACGCCGTCCTTCACGCGCTGTTCCAGATTCTGGTGGGTGGCGGCAATGACGCGCACATGCGACTTGACCGCCGCATGGCCCCCCACGCGGTAGAACTGGCCGTCGGACAGCACGCGCAGCAGCCGGGTCTGCAGATCGAACGGCATGTCGCCGATTTCATCGAGAAACAACGTGCCGCCCTCGGCCTGCTCGAAGCGGCCACGGCGCTGCGTCTGCGCGCCCGTGAAGGCGCCGCGCTCATGACCAAAGAGCTCGGATTCGAGCAGATCCTTGGGAATGGCGGCGGTATTGATGGCAACAAAGGGGCCGCCCGAGACCGGCGAATGCTTGTGAAGCGCGCGTGCCACCAGTTCCTTGCCGGAGCCCGACTCCCCCGTGATGAGCACCGTCACCTGGCTCTGGCTGAGCCGGCCGATGGCGCGGAACACGTCCTGCATGGCGGGCGCCTGGCCCAACATTTCAGGAGTGGCGGTCTGGCGCTCTTCGATCACCTCCTCACGCTGGCTCTCTTCCACGGCGCGGCGGATCAGCTCCACGGCCTTGGGCAGATCGAAAGGCTTGGGCAGATACTCGAAGGCCCCGCGCTGGAAGGCGGACACGGCGCTGTCCAGGTCGGAATAGGCCGTCATGATGATGACCGGCAGGCCGGGCTGCTGCTGGCGCACCTGCTCGAGCAGTTGCAGGCCGGAACCGCCGGGCATGCGGATGTCGCTCACCAGGGCTTGCGGGCCCTGGCGGGCCGGATCGCCGGCGCCGATGTCGGCCAGTGCGTCCAGCACTTCTCGCGGGTGGGTGAAGCTGCGCGTGGGCAGGTTTTCACGAGCCAGCGCCTTCTCGAGGACGAAGCGGATCGAGGGGTCGTCATCTACTATCCAGATCGGCTTCATGTGTTGCATCTACCTTGTGCCCGTCAGGGTCGCTGTTTTCAAAAATCGTCTCGCGGAACCTCAGGGCAAGGGGATCAGGATGCGGAAGTCGGTTCGCCCCGGAACACTGTCGCATTCGACGAGTCCGTGGTGCTGCTGCACGAAGGTCTGCGCCAGCGTCAGCCCGAGTCCCGATCCACCGTCCCGGCCCGTCACCAAGGGATAGAAGATCCGCTCCTTGATGGCCTCGGGCACGCCCGGTCCGTTGTCGATGACATGCAATTCCAGTGCCAGCCGGTACCGCTGACGCCCGAAGGTCACCTGGCGCGCGACGCGCGTGCGCAGCACGATCTCGGCATCGCCTCGCGCGATGCGCTCGGCCAGTGCCTGGGCCGCGTTCTGCACGATGTTCAGTAGCGCCTGGATGAGCTGGGCGCGATCGCCGCGGAATTCGGGGATCGACGTGTCGTAGTCGCGCTGCACACGCAGGCCGTGTGGGAACTCGACCAGCACCAGCGATCGCACGCGCTCGCACACCTCATGGATGTTGACGTCGCCCACCAGGTGCGGGTGGCGATGGGGAGCCAGCAGACGGTCCACCAGACGCTGCAGGCGATCGGCCTCGTGGATGATGACCTGGGTGTATTCGGTCAACTCGCGGCTTTGGAGCTCCATCTCCAGCAACTGCGCCGCGCCACGGATGCCACCCAGCGGGTTCTTGATCTCGTGCGCCAGGTTGCGGATCAGCTCCTTGTTGGCCAGCGCCTGCTCGCGCAGGCGCTCTTCGCGGTCCTGGCGCGCCTGGGCTTCGAGCGGCCAGAGTTCGAGCAGCACCTCGCCGGTATGTTCGGCAACGGACAGGCTGGTGTGGACCGGCAGCGGCTCCTGCGGCGGACGGCGCAGCCCGGCCTCGAAGCGCAGCGCGGCGAAGTCCTGCCCGCGAGCGCCCGCCAGCGCAGTCTGCAGCAGCGCGGGGTCGGTAAAGAACGTGCTGAAGTCGGCGCCCTCCAGCGTGCGGCGCGACAGACCCAGGCAGGTTTCCAGGGCGGCATTGGCGAACTGCACCGCGCCGTCGGGGCGCAGCACGGCCACCAAGGTGGAGAGCAGATCCAGCGCGGGGTAGCGCGCGATGTCGGTCTTGGGCAGACGGTTCCCTTTCTGGCGATCGTGACGGGGCGGGAAGCACAGGCGCATTCAGCGATAGCGGGCCTGCGGCTCCCGCAGCGAATCAGTTGGCTGGCGACAGGCGGGCCAGTTCGCGCTTGATGCCAGCCACGTCGCTGTCGGCGCGAGCGAGGCTGGCCTTGAGCGAGGCAATCCGGTCCTGATAGGCCTGCGTGTTGCGCAGCTCCAGCGCCGTGCGTTCGGGCGCGCCGTTGTTGTATTCGCGTGCCAGTTCGGCCTGGCGGGCCTCGGCCTTGCGCAGTTCGGCCTCCAGGATGGCACGGGCATCTGCATCGCGGGCGCGCTGGTCCGATGTGCCGACGCGGGGCGTATTGGACGGCGAGGTGGTGGGTCCGGTGCTCGCGCTGCCCGACGAGGAACTACCCGCTGGCCGGCTGCTTTGCAGCACGGTCACGTTGCCGCCTTCGACGACCTTGCAGCCACGCTCCTTGGCCTGCGTGGCGTTGTTGGTGTATTCGTTGCCGCAGCGATAGATGCGGTCCTGCGACCAGGCTGCCGGCAGGCAGGCGCACAGGGTCAGCAATGCGGTGAGACTCTTCTTCATGGATTCCTCGGAAGGCATGCATCGGGGCACGCTAGGGGTATCGGGGAGTATCCCCCAATCGTCTTGCAGCGCCAATTCAGCCCCGCATTCAGGGGCGGTGAAGCCCCATCCCCCAGTGGACGGTGCACTTCTCAGGCACAAACGCCCCAGGCAAGTTCCGGACGGGCATGAAAAAAGGCGGCTCGCGCCGCCTTTTCCGACCACTGCCTTGTGCAGACAGGCGCTGCAGCCCCGAGGCCGCCGCGCCCGGCCCATCACAGGGAGTAGTACATGTCGTATTCGACAGGGTGAGGAGCCATGCGGAAGCGCGTGACTTCGCCCATCTTCAGCTCGATGTAGGCATCCAGCATGGAGTCGGTGAACACGCCACCCTTGGTCAGGAAGCTGCGGTCCTTGTCCAGGTATTCCAGCGCCTGGTCCAGGCTGTGGCACACGGTGGGCACCAGCTTGTCTTCTTCGGGCGGCAGGTGGTACAGGTCCTTCGTGGCGGCTTCGCCCGGATGGATCTTGTTTTCCACGCCGTCCAGGCCAGCCATCATCAGGGCAGAGAAGGCCAGGTAGGGGTTGGCGGAAGGATCGGGGAAGCGCGCTTCGATACGGCGGCCCTTCGGGTTGGCGACGTAAGGAATACGGATCGAGGCGGAACGGTTGCGGGCCGAGTAGGCCAGCTTCACCGGAGCTTCAAAGCCGGGCACCAGGCGCTTGTAGCTGTTCGTGCCAGGGTTGGTGATGGCATTCAGGGCACGGGCGTGCTTGATGATGCCGCCGATGTAGTACAGGGCGAAGTCGGACAGGCCTGCATAGCCGTCGCCGGCGAACAGGTTCTTGCCGTCCTTCCAGATGGACTGGTGCACGTGCATGCCGGAGCCGTTGTCGCCCGCGTAGGGCTTGGGCATGAAGGTTGCCGTCTTGCCGTAGGCGTTGGCCACGTTCCACACCACGTACTTCAGGACCTGGGTCCAGTCGGCGCGCTCGACCAGCGTGCTGAACTTGGTGCCGATTTCGTTCTGGCCTGCGCCCGCCACTTCGTGGTGGAACACTTCGACCGGGATGCCCAGGGATTCGAGGATCAGGGACATCTCAGCGCGCATGTCTTGCGTGCTGTCGACCGGGGGCACGGGGAAGTAGCCGCCCTTGACGGTGGGACGGTGGCCGCGGTTGCCGCCTTCGAGCTTGGCGCCCGAGTTCCAAGGAGCTTCGTACTCTTCGATCTCGAACATGACCTTGCCGGGCTCGTTGCTCCAGCGCACGCCGTCGAAGATGAAGAATTCGGGTTCCGGACCGAAGTAGGCCGTGTCGCCCAGGCCGGAAGCCTTCAAGTAGGCTTCTGCGCGCTTGGCGATGGAGCGGGGATCGCGGTCATAGGCCTTGCCGTCGCCCGGCTCGATCACGTCGCACTGGAGGAACAGCGTGGTTTCTTCGAAGAAGGGGTCGATGTTGGCCGTGTTCGGGTCGGGCATGAGCTGCATGTCCGACGCTTCAATGCCCTTCCAGCCTGCCACCGACGAGCCGTCGAAGGCGTGGCCCGACGAGAACTTGTCTTCGTCGAAGTGGGACACCGGCACGGTCACGTGCTGTTCCTTGCCACGGGTATCGGTGAAGCGGAAGTCAACGAACTTGACTTCGTTCTCCTTCACCATCTTCATCACGTCTGCAACGGTCTTGGCCATCAGGATCTCCAGGATTAAGCGCTTGTTAAAAACGTCGAAAGAAAAGCAGGTTGCATGCCAACGGCAGGCCTCCATGCACTAAGGCAGAGCACGGCGAGCGTTCTCACCGCACCTGTAGAAACACCCCAAAACAGTGCATCACACGCCACAACGCTGACCGTCAGGTATTGCGCACCACCTCGGGGCCCATGCTTGCACCAATATCGTGCAACGCCCTTTGCAAAGCGATCCAGGCCGTCGGAACGAGCACAGCGGGCCCTTTCACCCCGAGCTCGATGTGGCGGCCATGCTCGGGATGGTCCACGCTCGGCAGACTGAAAACGCGCACCGGTGCATGGTCCCGCTCGATGCGCTCCATGAGCGGCGTCAGCGTGGCTTCCATTGAACCGTACACCACCACGGAGTGTTCTGTCTGGGGCTGCCGGTTGAAACAGTGCGCATAGTGGGTGTCGAGCACCCACTCGATCATCGGCCAGGCCATGACGGGAAAGCCCGGCACGAAATGCACGTGGGAGCCCCCTTTGCCTGCGCAGGAAAAGCCCGGGATCTTGTTGTACGGATTGGGGATGATGGCAGAGCCTTCGGGAAATACCCCCATATTCAGCCGGTGGACGTTGTCCGCACGGTCGGGTTCGTAGGGCTCCCCTTGTTCGCGGGCCGTGTCCTGCATACGCTCCTCGATCAGCGCCTTGGCCTGCGGATGCAGTGCCAACGGGAGGCCAAGGGCTCGGCCTGCACATTGCCGCGTGTGATCGTCCGGCGTGGCGCCGATGCCGCCGCAGGAGAACACCACGTCAGCCGAGGCAAAGGCGCGCTGGAGCGTGGCGGTGATGCGGTCGGGATCGTCGCCCACATAGTCGGCATAGGCCAGGCCCAGACCGCGCGCGGCCAGCAGTTCGATGACCTTGGGCATGTGCTTGTCCGCACGCTTGCCCGAGAGAATTTCATCGCCCACGATGATGAGGCCGAAGGAAGGGATCATGGCTGAGTCGCAAAAGGTGTGTTGGAAGGGCTGGGCGGCGCTGGCAACGCAGCCGAGGGAGTGGCCGAAGACGCGGCGTCGGCCACGGGCGCGGCAGCCGGCGGCTCACCCCGCTCGCGCCGCAGACGCTCCAGCGCGGACAGGGCGTAATGCGTGAACCATAGCGAGGAAAACGCGAACACCAAGGTGTAGATCCAAACGGCGACAGGCACCAGCACGAAGAAAGCCGCGGCAAACACCACACCTGACGCCCAGACGATACCTGGTGCAGCGCCCAGATAGCCGCACACGACGCCCATGGTCAGCAAGGACACGTGGTGCCGCTTCAGCAGCAGCACACGCTCTTCCTTGCTGGCATGGTCAGCAAGTGCATCGAAGCTCATCACACGGTAGGTCAGCCATCCCCAGATGAGCGGGGGGAGCACCAGCACCAGTGGGGGAACCAGCCAAAGCGGCATGGATACCACCATGGCCAGCAGCGCGGCCGCCGTGGAGCCCAGCGACCAGACCAGACTGCTCACCAAAGAACCTCCGCGCTTGCGCACCAGCGTCGGAAAGCGTCGTGCTGCAACAAGGCGCACCAGAGCGGGCGTCATCATCAGTGCCACAGCCAGCACCGCGACCAGCACGATGACCGGGGTGGCCGCCACGATCACCAGCAGGGGGGCCAACACGGAAGGCGCATCGGCGATGCCGAACTGCCGCAGCCATCCCCAGAGCAAGCCGAGCCAGCCAGAGGTCTGCAGCGACTCCTGCACGGCTGCCACCGAAGACGACCACCACAAGGCGCCCGCGCCCCAGGCCAGCAGAGCGATCAGCAGCAGGGGCAGCAGCGACAGCGCGATGACTCGCGGACGCAGACAGTAGGCCGCGGCCCGCCAGAATGAATCGATCAACAGTCCCATGGCCCCAAGCATAGCGCCAGCGCATGTCCGCGCTCAGGCGCGCCCCCGCAAACGCTGGAGCCCACGCCACTGCTGCATCCAGAAGCCGCGGCCGTAGTCGCGCACCCGGCCGTCAGGGCCAGGCTCCACCTGATCGCGCACGCCAGTGGCGTCATAGCGCAGTTCGAAGTTGGCGGTGCGGAACAGCATGTCCCACCATGGCAGCAACACGCCGAAGTTGTGGCCGCCCAGCACAGGCTTGTGGACGCTTGGGGCGGGCTGCGATTCATGGCCGATGCCGATGGCATGGTGCAGCCGGTGGAAGCGGGGACTCACCCAGAGCCGTTCGCCGAAGCGGCCGAACCACATACGGATGTTTGCGTGCTGAAAATTCTCGCTCAACTGGGTAATCGCAACGATGACCACAAACTGCCCTGGGGCCACACCGATGAGCTGCGCGACATTGACCACGATGAAGGAGTGCAGCAGATCGTCGAGCAGGTGGTTACGGTTGTCGGTCCACATGGTCATCTGGCGCTGCGAATGGTGCAGCGAATGCAGCTTCCACCACCATTCAAAGTGATGCTGACCACGGTGGATCCAGTACTCGAGCGCATCGAACACCACCAGATAGATCAGCAGGCTGACGACGGGCAAATCGGTCACGCCGGGCCAGAGATTGTCCAGGTGCCAAGTGCTGACGCCATGCATGCGCAGCGTGCCCCACAACGCGTCCCAGAGCGGCGTAAAGGCAAAGAACAGCCCCAGGCGGAAGAGCCCCAGCCGGTGGATGAGCGTATAGATCACGTCAACACGGATGGCCGCGCGATCCGTCACGGGCTCCACGGGTCGCCAGCGCTGCAACGGCGCGATCAGCGCCAGCATGACCACCAGCTGCAACAGGCCGACCAGCAACCACCCCGTGGCGTCGTAGCCGTCCTCCAGCAAGTTGGCCATACCGAAAGAGAACATCAACGGCTGAACGACGGCCTCGAAGAGCCATTGCTGCGCCAGATCGAACCAGTTGACCGGGGTATCCATCTCAGAAATCCTCAGCGACAGCGACCGTCCTACGTCGCCCGTTCACGGTCTGTGCTGCGCGATCCAATCGCGGTAATCCGGGTGATCGCGCAGTGTCCTGAAGCAAAAGCCTCGCTCTTTCAAGCCCACGATCAACGGCTCGAGGTTGGCTGGCGCCCACGGGTCCTTGCGCGACCAGATGCCGAGATGCGCCAACAGGACATCGCCAGAGCGAATGGAACCCAGCGCCTTCTGTAGCAGCGCCTTGTTGCTGTACTTTTCGCTGGGCAGCTCGTCACCCAGGAAGCCGGCCGGCGACCAGCCCACATGCGCGTATCCGCAGGATTTCGCCGCAGCCAGCAGCTGTGGCGAAGTCTTGCCACCTGGCGCGCGGAACAGCGGCAGCGGCGTCTTGCCTGTCATGAGCTTGAGCCGATCCGCTGCGCGGGAAATCTCCTGGCAGTACTGGGCAGCCGTCATCACGGACTCCTGCCCGGCATGCGATCCCGCGGAAGGCCGGATGCGGAAGGCCGGTGCGCTGGGCGTGCCGGCATCGCCCCGCCAGTAGGCGTGATCCATGGTGTGCGAGGCAAACTCATGTCCCTCGGCGGCGCGGGCCTTCCACCACGGTGCCCAGTCATCAGAAAGGCTGCCCTCGCCTACCTGGGTCGGCTCGTTGGCCGCAAAGAAGGTCACCTTGACCTGCTGGCGCTTGAGCACGTCGGCCACCAGCTGGGCGATGCCCATGTGGCCGGTGTCAAGGGTCAGATACACGGGCTTCGTGCAATCACTTTGAGCGTTTGCGCCCGTCGCTCCGGCACATGCAGCTATCATAAAAATAGCAAACTGCTTGCGCGTGATCATCGCGGCTGAAGGCATGTAAGGCGCTCCAGAAAGAGGGATGTGCTCGAATGGATGAATACGACCCGCATTAACGGCCGGCGTGTTGCAGGGTCCAGACGCCGTGCGGCGACTTGCCTACGCTCACCTTCTGAACCACCTTGCGTTCCTTGGTATCGATCACCAACAACTTCCGGGCCCAACGGGCGCTGACATAGATCCAACGGCCATCGGGGGACACATCCATGCAGTCCGGGCCGCCAGGCGCTGGATACACATCCACCACTTTCTTGTCGACCATGTCGATCTTGCTGATCGTATTGGCCACCCGATTGCTGACGAAGATGTGCCGGCCATCTCCCGCGGCACGGAAAGCGTGAGCCCCCGCGCCCGTCTTGATCCTCTGCACGCTGCGTGGTTCGGAGCCCGAGATGTCGAACACCTCGACACTGTCGCTCCCCGTCAGGCCGACGAACAAGAAACGGCCATCGGCGCTGCCATAGATATCGGCAGGCATCGGGCCGGTTTTGGTGCGCCACATGATCTTGCGCGTCGCCACATCGATCGCCACCAGCTCGTCGCTGTCCTGCATCGACGAATACACCGTTCGGCTCTGGCTGTCGATCCAGAGGTGGCTCGGCGTCTTGCCCGTGGACACGCGCTCCACCAGGGCGAGGTCCTTGCCGTCCCAACGATAAAAATCGACATGGTTCAACCGATTGGCCGCTGTCACCAGCCACTTCATGTCCGGCGAGAAGCGCAGGTGGTACGGGTCCACGATGCCCCGTACCACGCGCTGGACTTGCGCCGTCTTGGGATCGACGAACGTCAGCGAGTCACCGAGCGCGTTGGCGATGACCAGAGACTTCTCGTCCGGCGTCAGGTACATGTGATGCGGCTCTTTGCCCGTAGAGATGCGGGTCGTTTCAGTCCACGTCCCGGGATCGATGACGCTGATGTCGGCATCCAGGGAATTGAGCACAAAGACCGGGGGCAAGGGATTGTTTGCATGCGCATTCCCAGCCAATGCACACAGCGCCACCAGCACAGCGCCAAAGCGCCCCAACAACGAGAATTTCACTTAATCCAACTTTCGGAAAGGATCAGGCCAGCCCACCGGGACACCATGCCGCCGGAACAACAGGCGATTAGACGCCAAAAAAAGCTCTCTATGGCGTCATCAGAGGTCCGCTACGTGCGCCAAAGTTCCTTTGGGTCACGTAAAGACACATTCACCTCAGCAGTGCCAGATCTTCTGCGGCCAGCCAGCGCCACGCCCCGGGGGCAAGATCGACAGGCAATTCCAACTGCCCGATGCGCGAACGGTGAAGTCCTTCCACCCTGTTACCCACGGCAGCCAGCATTCGCTTGACCTGGTGATACTTGCCTTCGGTCAGGGTGAGCGCCAACGCGGCGTCGCCGGTTTGAACACAGGCCGCAGCGCGCACGGGCTTCGGATCATCATCCAGTATCACGCCGTCCAGCAGCCGTTGCACCTGTGCGGCATCGACCAGGTGCTTGGTGGACACCTCGTACACCTTCGGCACATGCTTTTTCGGCGAGCTCATCTTGTGGATGAACTGTCCGTCATCACTCAGCAGCAGCAGCCCAGTGGTGTCTTGGTCCAAGCGCCCTACGGCCTGGACTCCGATGACCGCAGTCTTGCTAGGTCGCTGACGTAGTGGCGCGGGCAGCAGCGTGTAGATGCTCGGATAGGTGGAAGGCTTCTGCGAACACTCGGTACCAGCAGGCTTGTGAAGCATCACGTAGGCCTTCGCGTGATAGGGCCACTCCACGCCCTGGACCTTGAGTACGGCGCCTCGCTCATCTACCTCTGCCGTGGCATCGGTCTCCCGCCGAAAGTCGCCTTGCAAGGCCTCCCTGACTTCCACCCAACCTTGCTGAATCAGTCCGGCACATACTCTCCGCGTACCGAAACCTTGCGAGTAAAGAATATCCTGAAGTTGCATGGCTGTGCTTTATTGATTCGGGAGTTTCGCCAATCGGACGAGCATCCGAAAATTCATCCGGATATAAGCACCTCAGATCTGAGGTCGGAAATGACACCAAGATCCCTGCTTTGATGTCCCTCCGCTTTCCCATCTCCAAAAGCAAAGCGCCCCGAGTACTTTCGTACGCGGGGCGATTTGGGCTGTAAGAGCCTGACGATGACCTACTTTCACACGGGAACCCGCACTATCATCGGCGCGAA
>JBHIWE010000020.1:0-31297 GCA_041987645.1 Acidovorax sp.
CCGCGCGGCTGGTGGAAGTAGAGCGTGCGCAGGTCCGCGTCCTCCACCATGGTCACCGCGTGCTCCACGCCGGGCGGAATCCACACCGCGCGCGAAGGCGGCACGATGTAGGTGCCGCCTGCCACCGTCAGCCGGATCACGCCCTGGGTCGAGATCGCCACCTGCGCCCAGGGGTGGCTGTGCGGCATCACCTGCGTGTCGGCGCTCAGCGCGCGCACCTTGGCCCGCACCGGCCGCGCCGCGCTCGGCACGAAGAGGTGCGGCGTGAGCGAATCGACGTAGGACAGGGGCCGCGCGCGCGGCCGAGCGGCGGGTGGGCGCAACAGCAGGGCGGTGTTTGGCATGTTCTCGACAGAGTTTGGCCGGCTATCGTAATTCGGACGCGAGGCCTCTGCCTAAGATCGCCGCCATGACCTCGATCAACCCCACCACCGCCGCAGCGAGCGCCACGCTGCGCGAAGACGCGCGCACCATCGGCCTGATCGGCCTGGCGCACGGCTCCTCTCACTTCTTCCACCTGCTGCTGCCGCCGCTCTTTCCCTTCCTCATCAAGGAATTCGGCTTCAGCTATTCCGAACTGGGTCTGCTGGTGTCGGTGTTCTTCGTCATCTCCGGCGTGGGCCAGGCGCTCTCGGGCTTCATCGTGGACCGGGTGGGCGCGCGGCCGGTGATGTTCTTCGCACTCTCGTGCTTCACGGCGGCCGGGGTGGTGGCCAGCCTCGCCACCGGCTACTTCGGCCTGATGGCCGCCGCAGCGCTCGCGGGCCTGGGCAACGCGCCCTTCCATCCGGTGGACTTCACCATCCTCAACAAGCGCGTGTCGGCCCAGCGGCTGGGGCACGGCTTCTCGGTGCACGGCATCTCGGGCAACCTGGGCTGGGCGACGGCGCCCATCTTCATGGCCGGCATCACCGCCGCCACCGGCTCCTGGCGCACGGCCTGCCTGTGCGGCGGCGTGCTCGCGGCCCTGGTGCTCACGGTGATGGTCATTCACCGCGACGCGCTGGACGACCGGCGCGGCACCGCCGGTGCGCAGGCCGGCGCCAAGCCCGCACCCGGCGCCACGGCCGAGCACCCCATGGCCTTCCTCAAGCTGCCCTCGGTGTGGCTGTGCTTCTCGTTCTTCTTCTGGACCACCTGCTCGCTCAGCGTGATCCAGAGCTTCGCCAGCCCCACGCTGCAGAAGATGTACGGCCTGCCGCTGTCGGTCACCTCCCTGGTCGTCACCGGCTACATGCTCTGCGGCGCCGCCGGCATGGTGGTGGGCGGCTTCCTGGCCGGCCGCGTGGCGCGGCTGGAGCGCACCATCACCGTCTGCATGCTGACCACCGCCGCCATGCTGGTGGTGGCCGGCACCGGCTGGCTGCCGGGCATGGGCACGATGGTGCTGGTGGCGCTGGCCGGCGTGGGCACGGGCCTGGCGGGCCCCTCGCGCGACATGCTCATCAAGCGCGCCGCGCCCCCCGGCGCCACCGGCCGCGTCTACGGCACCGTGTATTCGGGGCTGGACCTGGGCTTTTGCACCGCCGCCCCCGTGTTCGGCGCCATGCTCGATGCAGGCATGACTTCGGGCATCTTCTACGGCTCGGCCGCCGCCCTGGTGCTGGGCGTGGCGTCCGCTGGCGTGGTGGGCGTGGGCGTGGCGGCCCGGGCAGCGCAGCAGCGGGCCGCGGCAGCGGCGGTTTAAGCCCCCGGCGCCACGCGCCGGCCCTGGGCATCGACCACCGGCTCGCCGTCTTCCTTGGTGAAGGCGCCGCGCTGCGGCTGGGGCAGGATGCCCAGCACCAATTCAGACGGCCGGCACAGCCGCGTGCCCAGCGGCGTGACGACGATGGGGCGGTTGATGAGGATGGGGTGCTCCAGCATGAAGCCGATCAGCGCGTCGTCGCCCCACTTCGGATCGTCCAGGCCCAGCTCGTCGTAGGGCGTTCCCTTGCGGCGCATCACTTCGCGCACCGGCAGGCCCATGGCGGCGATCAGCGCCTGCAGCGTGGCGCGGTCGGGCGGCGTCTTCAGGTATTCGACGACGATGGGCTCCTCGCCCGAATTGCGGATCAGCGCCAGCGTGTTGCGTGAGGTGCCGCAGGCCGGGTTGTGATAGATCGTGATGGAAGCGGTCATGGTGCGAAGCAGGGAAAGATCGGGGAGAAACGGGTTCACGCGAAGCTCAGACGCAGCGCCAGCGCAGCCAGCGTCACGGCCAGCACCGGCAGCGTCAGCACCGCGCCCACGCGCAGGTAGTAGCCCCAGGTGATGGTCGTGCCCTTGCGGGCGAGCACATGCAGCCACAGCAGGGTCGCCAGGCTGCCGATGGGCGTGATTTTCGGGCCCAGGTCGCAGCCAATGGCGTTGGCATAGACCATGGCCTCCTTCACCACCCCGGTGGCGGAGGACTGGTCGATGGAGAGCGCCCCCACCAGCACCGTGGGCATGTTGTTCATCACCGACGAGAGCAACGCCGCGAGAAAGCCGGTGCCGAAGGCCGCGCCCCAGACGCCGCCGCGCGCGAAGCCGTCGAGCACCCCGGCCAGGTACGAAGTGAGCCCCGCGTTGCGCAGGCCATAGACCACCAGGTACATGCCCAGAGAAAAGACCACGATCTGCCAGGGCGCGCCGCGCAGCACCTGGCCCACGCCGATGGCATGGCCGCGCCAGGCCACGGCCAGCAGCAGCGCAGCGCAGGCCGTGGCCACCGCACTGATCGGCACGCCCAGCGGCTCCAGCGCGAAGCAGCCCAGCAGCAGCAGGGCCAGCACCACCCAGCCGGCGCGGAAGGTGGCCACGTCGCGCACCGCCTCGGCCGGGGCCTTCAGCTGGCGCAGGTCATAGGTTGCCGGCAGGTCGCGGCGATAGAAGAGGTAGAGCACGGCCAGGCTGGCTGCGACGGAGGCCAGGTTCACCGGCACCATCACCGCCGCATACTCGCTGAAGCTCAGGTGGAAGAAGTCGGCCGAGACGATGTTGACCAGGTTGGACACCACCAGCGGCAGGCTGGCCGCATCCGCGATGAAGCCCGCCGCCATCACGAAGGCCAGCGTCGCAGCGGGCGAGAAACCCAGGGCCAGCAGCATGGACATGACGATGGGCGTGAGGATCAGCGCCGCACCGTCGTTGGCGAAGAGCGCCGACACCGCAGCGCCCAGCAGCACCGTCAGGCCGAAGAGCCACGCGCCACGGCCGCGGCCCCAGCGGGCCACATGCAGCGCGGCCCATTCGAAAAAGCCCGCCTCGTCCAGCAACAGACTGATGACGATCAGTGCGACGAAGGTCGCTGTGGCATTCCAGACGATGCCCCAGACCACCGGCACGTCGGCCAGGTGGACCACGCCCAGCGCCAGCGCAGCCAGCGCGCCGGCCGAGGCGCTCCAGCCGATGCCCAGGCCCCGGGGCTGCCAGATGACCAGAACCAGCGTGGCGACGAAGATGCAGATGGCGGCGATCATGGGGAATCAGTCTTTGCGAGAAAAAGAAGAAGAAGAGGAAGGGGAAGGCGCGCAGGCGGCAGCGCCCGGCAGGCTGGCGCTGCACGGCGCGCCGGCGCAGCAGTTGTCGGTGAGAAAACCGAGCAGGCTGCCCATGCGGTCGAAGCTGGCGCGGTAGATGAGGTGGCGGCTGGCGCGCTCCTGAGAGACCAGGCCCGCCTGGGCCAGCTCCTTCAGGTGGAACGACAGCGTGGCATTGGCCAGCCCCAGGGCTTCGCCGATGACACCAGGCGTCAGCCCGTCCGGCCCGGCCACGACCAGGGCCCGGAAGATGCGCAGGCGCATGGGGTGGGAGAGGGCGCCGAGCGTGGCGGCGGCTTCGGTTTCATCCATGCGGCGATGCTACGACATTTCCAGTAATTTGGAAATGATGTGGATAACTACCAATGCATAGCCCTGCCACGCCTTCAGCGCAGCAGGGCGTAGCCCACGCCGATGGCCGCCACCAGCCCCACCGCGTCGGCGAACAGTGCGCAGGCCAGCGCGTGGCGGGTGTGCTTCACGCCCACGCTGCCGAAATACACCGCCAGCACGTAGAACGTGGTTTCGGTGGAGCCCTGCACGATGGCCGCGAGCCGCCCGGCGAGGGAATCCACGCCGTGGGCCTGCATCACGTCGATCATCAGACCGCGCGCGCCCGCGCCCGAAAGCACCTTCATCAGCCCCACGGGCAGGGCAGGCAGAAAGTCGGTGTTCCAGCCCAGCGCCGACACGCCCGCGCCGATGCCCGAGAGCACAAAGTCCATGCAGCCCGCCGCGCGGAACACGCCGACCGCGATCAGGATGGCGATGAGGTAGGGCACGATCTGCACCGCCACGCCGAAACCTTCCTTGGCGCCGTCGATGAACGCTTCGTAGGCGTTCACCCGCCGCCACGCGGCGGCCAGCACGAAGAGCATCACCACGCCCAGGATCACGCCGGCGCCCGTGGCGCCGGCCACGCGCGCGGCCTCGTCGGCCGGCAGGCGCGAGAGCGCCGCGACCGCCGCCGCCAGCACACCGCCCACGGCCAGCACCGGCAGCAGCAGGCGCGGGCGCCAGAGCGGCAGCCGCTGGGCGACGGCCACCGCCAGCACGCCGGCCAAGAGCGAGATGAAGGTCACGATCAGCGTGGGCAGGAAGATGTCGGCCGCGTTGAAGCCCGGGCCCAGACCCTGCTGCAGCGCCACGCTCTGGCGGATGGCGATGACCGAGGTCGGAATCAGCGTGAGCCCGGCCGTGTTCATCACCACGAACATGATCTGCGCGTCGCTGGCGGTGCCCGGCCCACGCGGGTTGATGGACTGCAACTCGCGCATGGCGGCCAGGCCCAGCGGGGTGGCGGCGTTGTCCAGCCCCAGCAGGTTGGCCGAGACATTCATGGTCATCGCGCCCTGCGCGGGGTGGCCGTCGGGCACGCCCGGAAAGAGCCGCCGCAGGAGCGGACCGGCCGCCCGCGCCAGCAGCGCGATGACGCCGGCGCGCTCGCCCACGCGCATCAGCCCCAGCCACAGCGCCATCACGCCGGCCAGGCCCAAGGAGATCTCGAAGCCCGAGCGCGCGCCATCGAAGAGCGCCGCCATCACCGCCTGGAAGATGCCCGCGTCGCCCAGCGCCCAGCGCACGGCGGCCGTGGCGAAGGCCACCGTGAAGAAGCCGATCCAGAGCCAGTTGAGCACCATGGGGCGCGAAGCGGCCGGGCGTCGTGGTTATTGCGGCAAGCCGGTCAGAACGGCGCGTCGTCGTCGCCCGCAGCCGCCGCAGCGGGCGCGCCATCGCCCAGGCCGGTGCGGCCTTCGCCGCCCAGCGCCTCGATCAGGTCGGGGATCAGCTTGGACAGCTCGCCCGTGGCGATGGCCACGTCGGTGTCGAAGCCGCCGTCGTCCTTGCCCGAGCCCTGGCCCTCGAACACCGTGTCGAGAAAGGAGACTTTCTTGAGCTGCAGCCCCTCGGTCAGCAGGAAGGAGACGCGGTCGTCCCAGGTCATCGCCAGCTTGGTGGGCAGCTTGCCCGCCGCGATGTGCGCCTGCACTTCCTCGATGTCGAGCGGGTGGCGCGCATAGCGCACCACGGCCTTGGTCTCGTCGGCGCTTTTCAGCTCGCACTCGCGATCGACGCTGAAGCCGGCGGGCGGCTCCTGCTCCTTGAGCCAGTGCGCCATGGCGGCCTGCGGGCTGGTCTGCGTGTCGAGCAGCGAGAGCGACAGGCCCGGCAGCGCCTCGACCAGCAGGCTGGTCACCTCGTCGGCGCGGCCCTGGGAAGAGGTGTCGAGCACCAGCGTCAGCGCCTGCGGGTCGATCCACACCCAGGTCGAGCCCTGCTTGGTGAAAGCCATGGGCAGCAGGTCGAGCTTGGCCTCTTCCTTCAGCTCCTTCGATTCCTTCTTGCCGGGCTTGCGGCCGGTCTCCTGCTCGATGCGTTCGGCCTTTTCCTTGACCTTGCGCGCCAGCACCGAGCCGGGCAGCACCTTGGTCTCGGCCATGAAGCGCAGCACCCAGTGCCCGCCCACCGATTCGGCCATCGGGCCGTGGGCCTCGCCGCGCGGCGGCACCCAGCCGATGGACTTTTCCTGCGTGGCGCCGCATTCGGCGAAGGGCAGCTTGGCCAGCGCCTCTTCCATCTGCGTCAGGTCCGCCTGCCAGCCCGGGGCGATGCGGTAAACGATCATGCTCTTGAACACGGAAATCCAACCCTTCGTAATCCGTGGCGCGGCGCGCCACATTCCAGCCGTCTTGCTTGTCATGGCGCAGCGCAGCCCTGGCTGGGGCCGGCGCGCCGGGCCGCCATTGTCGGCGCTCGCAGGCCGCCGGCCGGCGGCGCAACGCACGGTTACCGTGCCGGCAGCGGGCCCGATGGCGCATCGCGCTCTGGTTTCCATAGCTGGATGCGCTCATTCCACAAGGGCTGCGGGCCACCCAAGGCGAAATTCACTACCTGTGCAACGGCCCGTTGCCACAACTTTACATAGCCACATCAAGCGCGCACGCCGGCGATACATGGGGCACAGACACTGACTCCAAGGCGCTGCGAAAGAGACCAACCGGTCACCCGCAGCGCTGATGACGACGATCCGACTTCCCCGAAAGGAACATTTCCATGGCAAACGCTCTCCAGCAACGTCTCGCTTCCACCACCCTGGCCACGGCCCTGCTCGTGGCGCTGGCTGCACCGGCCTTCGCGCAGACCGCTGCAGCACCTGCCGCCCCGGCCAGCCAGCCAGCGGCCGACGGCGCCAAGGCCCCGCGCCAAGGCGAACGCCGTGCCCACTCGCCCGAGGAACGCCAGCAGCGCATGGAACGCCATGCCTCAGAACTGAAGCAGAAGCTGCAGATCACCCCGGCGCAGGAATCGGCCTGGACGGCCTTCACCACCGCCATGCAGCCGCCCGCCGATGCCCAAGCCCGCCATGAAGCGATGCGTGATCTGGACAAGCTGACCACGCCCGAGCGCATCGACCGCCTGCGCGCCCTGCGCACCCAGCACGCCGCCGAGGCCGACCGCCGCGACGAAGCCGTGAAGACCTTCTACGCCGCGCTCACCCCGGCCCAGCAGAAGGTGTTCGATGCCGAATCGGCCCGCATGCACCAACGCATGGCCGGCCCGGACGGCGCCGGCCCGCGCGGCCCCAAGGGCGGCGCCGAGCATCACCGCCACGGCGGCCCCGCTGCCAAGCCGGGCTCCGCAGCGCCCGGAGCACCTGCCGCACCCCAGTAACGGCACCGCCGACTGACAGCGCACCGGCCTGACCCGGGCCGTTCCTTTTTGACTTGAAGTTTTCGAAGGTGGGATGCCGCCGCAGCCAATCCCGCGACGGGCGAAGGGCTGACGGCACTGGCCTACAGCAGACGCTGGGGGAGGGCTCATACAGTGTGAAACACAATTCACACCGGTCTTTACATCCATGACCCTTCCATCTCGCACCTCCGAATTCGGATCTCTTCTCTCTCGCGCCGTTGCGCTGCTGGCCCTGGCCTCTCCCCTGCTGCCCGCCGCCCATGCCCAGGGCATGGCCACCGATGCCACGCAAAGCCCCTCACTCTATGTCCAAGGCAACTGGGCCGAGAAAGGAACCGACGCCGCCACGCTCGGCCTGACCCTGCCCTGGAACAGCTGGCGCACCGAACTCTGGGGCAGCGAAGTGCGCGGCCACTGGGACGTTTACGTCAGCCGCTGGTCCTTCGACGCTGCGGCCGGCCAGCCCAGCCACACGGTGCTGCTGGGCGTGACGCCCACGCTGCGGCTGCGCCCCGACCAGGGCCGCTCGCCCTGGTTCCTCGAAGGCGGCATCGGCGCCACGGTGGCCAGCGACCGCTACATCACGGTGCACAAGGAATTCAGCACGCGTTTCAACTTCGCCTCGCACGTGGGCTTCGGCGTGAACTTCGGCGAGCAGCGCCGGCACGAACTCTCGCTGCGCGTGCAGCATCTCTCCAACGCCGGCATCAAGAGCCCCAACCCGGGCGAAAACTTCGTGCAGCTGCGCTACGGCTACCACTTCTGACACGCTCCGGAGCGGGCCTCACGGCCCGGCTTTCGCGCCAAAGGCCCCTTCCGGGGCCTTTTTTTCGTGCGTCTTTTTCCCGGTGCCGATCAAAAAGTGGACGGCCTGTGGATAAACCTGGGTATGAATGAAGAACAACATCCTGGTTATCCACAGAAACCTGCGATGGGCCGAAGTTGTTCCCTTTTCGCGTCGTCCTTCACCCGGGTGCCAGCCACAGGGTTGGAGAAGAGCCAACATCCTGTCGCGATTGAAGAAAAGGCGCTTGTCCACAAAAACCGGCGCGCTCTACTACTACGACTATGTATTTATAAAGACCTTAGAAGAATAACCAGACAACAAGGCCGCGCCGGTTTCGGACGCCAAGGGCCCTTGCGAGGCAGGAAAAGAGGGGGCTTCCGGCGAAAGGGGTCGCCTCGCTATTTTTTGGAAGCGAAATACAGCCGTTCTGCGTGGGCTGATGGGCAAAAGGACGTGCAAAACCGCCCTGGGGCCGCCTGCGTGGCGCCTCGGACACGCCCGTGCCGCGCGCGACGCGGCGCTCTATGGCCGAAACTGCAATAGCTCAGCACCAGAGCTTCACCAGAATCCAGCCAAACCCGTCTCGGAACGCTGTGAGATGGCTCCGATTCGGGTGCTGAAGGCTCTTCAGAGGCCTCCCAATGAACAAGTCTGGGGACATTTCCGGCACAACTGGCCACTTATCCACAGAAACGGCGCGTGGCGCCGGCTTGTCCCCGTTGGCAGTACGCCGGCAAGAGGGTTCGGCACACAGGCTTGTGCGCTGCCCAAGTTCCTTGCCCGGCACGGGAAAACTGAGTTATCCACAGAAGGGGCCGGGCCTTACTACTACCACTATCCCCTTATAAAAAATATAAAGAAGAAGACAGGACAACAGGAAGCCCGGGAGAGGAAAATGGGTGGAAGACGTGCTCCGCGATCCCGAAGAAAAGTCGTTCCGCCAGAGCGTTGGGCGCGTGCGGAGACCTGCAAGAAGGGCCTTTACAGCCTTTCTAATGGGTTCTACGGGGTGGGAGTATGGGGGGGTGGCGCCCCCATCTCTGAATCGCTCAGCGGGCCTGATGCGGGCGCAGCAGGCGGTCCAGCGCGTCCATCGACAGCGGTCGGCTGAACAGATAACCCTGGTAGTAGCGGCAGCCGGCCTGTGCGAGGCGCTCGCGCTGGTCGGCCGTTTCCACACCTTCTGCGATCACCTGCAGGCCCAGGCTGCGGGAGAGGGCGATGATCGTGTCCACGATGGCCGCGTCGTTCGGGTCGGTCAGCAAGTCGGCCACGAAGCTCTGGTCGATCTTGAGCTGGTCCAGCGGCATGCGCTTGAGATAGCTCAGTGAGGAGTAGCCGGTGCCGAAGTCGTCCAGCGAGAAACGCACGCCGTAGGAGCGCAGTGCCGTCATGGTGGCGATGGTGGTTTCCATGTCTTCCACCAGCAGGGTCTCGGTCAGTTCCAGCTTCAACTGCGTCGAGGGTGCTCCGGTAATGGCCAGCACGCGCGCCACGTCATCGACGAAGCTCGCATGGCGGAACTGCCGGGAGCTGACGTTCACCGCCATGGTCAGGTGCGCGAGATCCGGTTCGTCGCGCCAACTGGCCAGCAGCTTGCACGCCGTGTGCAGCACCCAGCGGCCCAGCGGCAGGATCAGCCCGGTTTCTTCGGCCAGCGGGATGAATTCGCCCGGCGACACCATGCCGCGCTGGGGCTGTGACCAGCGCAGCAGAGCCTCCAGGCCCACGATGTGGCCGTGGTGGTCCACCTGCGGCTGGTAGTGCAGCATGAATTCGTCCTGCGACAGGGCGGCTCGCAGGTCCGCTTCCAGCAGGGCGCGGGCGCTGACCACGGCCTGCATGCCGGGGTCGAAGAAGCGCAGCGTATTGCGCCCGGCCGTCTTGGCCTGGTACATGGCGAGGTCGGCCTGCTTGAGCAACTCGCCCACGCTGGTGGGCATGTCGTCGAAGGGAGCGATGCCGATGCTGGGCGTGCTGCGGTACTGATAGCCGGCGAGCGCGTAGGGCGCCGAGAGCACGGTCAGCACCTTCTCGCCCACGCCGCGGGCGTGCCGGGCGAGCGCCTCGGTGTCGTTGCTCAGCTCTTCGATCATCACCACGAACTCGTCGCCGCCCAGGCGCGCCACCGTGTCCACGCTGCGCACGCAGGTGTTGAGCCGCTTGGCGACCTGCTGCAGCAGCAGATCGCCCTTGTCGTGGCCCAGTGTGTCGTTGAGCGTCTTGAAGTTGTCCAGGTCGATGAAGAGCAGTGCGCCGCCCTGGCGCTGGCGCTGGGCCTTGGTCAGGGCCTGGCCGATGCGGTCCATCAGCAGCATGCGGTTGGGCAGGCCCGTGAGCGGGTCGTAGAAGGCCAGCCGCTGGATCTCGCGCTCGGTGGCCTTGCGCTGTCGGATGTCGGTGTTCAGCGCCAGCACCGATTCGGGCGTTCCGTCGTCTGCGCGCACCAGCGTCCAGCGGCCTTCCACCTCCAGCGGCGTGCCGTGGCGGTCGTACTGCAGGATCTCGCCGGTCCATTCCCCGTTGTCCAGAGTGGCCTGTGTGGCGTTCTCGAATTCCTGCGTGTCGCGGTAGAGCAGCTCGGCGATGCTGCGGCCCATCGCTTCCTGGCGCGTCCAGCCGTACATGTGCTCGGCGCCCTGGTTCCAGAAGGTGATGCGGTGGCCCAGGTCGCGCACGATGATCGCGTCGCGCGCCTTGTCCAGCAGCGAGGCCTGCTGGCGGATGCGGCTGTCGGCGCTCTGGCGCTGCATCTCGGCCGATGCGCGCGCAGCGAAGATCTGCATCGTGTGCAGCATGAAGTCGGGGCGCGTCAGCGGCTCTCTAAACGCGACGAAGATATGGCCCACCGGCTGGCCTTCGCTGTCGGTCAGCTGATGGCCGACGTAGCCTTCCATGCCCAGCTCGGCGCACTGCATGCAGTGTTTGTAGCGCTGCGAGACCTGCTCGTGAACCAGGGCATGGGGATGCGCCAGCAGCAGCTCGCCGGGGGTGTCCGTCACTTCGTAGTCCATGGGGGGCTGCAGCGCGCCGTCCACCATGCACGCGATGGTGCTCGCACGCGGGGGCTGTCCCTCCGGGGTCGGCTGCAGGCGTGCGACCCCGGCCATCGGCGCGCCCAGCACGTCCGACATGTTGGTCACCAGCTGCTGGAAGAACTCGGCGCCGATCCCGGCTGACACTGCCGAGGCCACCTTGAGCATCATCGCCTGCAGGTGTTGCTGCTCGGTGCGTGCGCGCAGGCTCTTGATGCCGAATGCGACGTCGTTGGCCAGCGATTCAAGCAGTTGCGCCTCCTCCGCGCTCAGATCCATCAGTTCGGAGGCGTAGAGGTAGAGCAGCCCGAAGGTGCGCTGGGTGTCACACAGGGGCAGGCAGATCGCAGCGCGCAGGCCCAGCGCTTCCATGCGGTCCAGCAGATGCGAGAAACCCTGCGCTTTGCGAACGTCTCGCACGATCTCGGTCTTGCCGCTGCGCACGCATTGGCCCGCCGGACCCTGGCCGCCGGGCTGGTCGGCCGACCAGCTCAGCTGCAGCTCCTCGACGAAATGTTCGTTGTGTCCGGCATGGGCCACGATGTCGATAGATTTGGCCGCATCGTCACGCGCCATGCCGACCCAGCCCAGCTGGTAGCCCCCGATCTCCACCGCCACGCGGCAGACGGCACGCAGCAGCTCGGCTTCGGACGTGGCGCGGACCAGGATTTCGTTGCATTCGCCCAGCAGCCGCTGGGCCCGGCCCACGCGGGCGAGTTCGTGCTCGGTGCGCACGCGCTCCGTCACGTCGTTGCCCAGCACCTGGCATGCCGCCACGCCGTTGAAGCGCGTGCTGCCCGTATACAGCTCCATGTCGATGACCGTGCCGTCGCGGCGCACGTGGCGCTGTCGCTGCGGCTCGGGCCGTACGCTGTGCGACATGTCGTGCAACGCAGCAGCGAGCCGCTCGCGTTCCTCGGGCAGGAACAGGTCCGGCAATGCCATGCGCATCAGCTCGGTCTCGGAGTAGCCGTGCAACTGCACCATGGCCCGGTTCACGGCCAGGATGCGCAGACTGTCGCGCTCGTAGACCCACATCGGCTGCGGGTGGTCGGCGAAGAGCGATCGGTACTGCGCCTCGGATGCGCGCAGGCGCGCCTCGATGTCGCGCAGCTGAAGCGTCGCCCCCAGCGAATCGGCCAGCGTCTGCAGGTGCACGGCCTGGCGCGCCGTGAAGGAGCTGCCCGAACGCAGCAGCGCACGCAATCGGCCCGAAACGGCTTTGCCGACGTTCAGCGGCACGGTCAGGAAGTGCGAGTCGTCCGCGGCATCGCTCTGCGTCGGTGCGGTCTGGCCGACCAGCGGGCCCAGGCCGGGCAGGCTCGCCCGGGCCCGCGCTCGCACGCGCAACTGCTCGCCGTCTGCCAGCTCGAGCAGAGCCGCATCGGCCTGGGTCAGCACCAGGGCGGCATCCACCGCCAGCTGCAACAGCTGGGCCACCGGCAGGTCCGCCGAAGTCATGCGTTGCTGCACACGCACCATCTCGGCCTGTGCACGTGCGTCCTGCTCTGCCTCCAGCCGTGCCTGCTTCTGGACGCTGACGTCCGCCATTCCACCCACCATGCGCACGGCGCGCCCCCGGGCGTCGCGGATCACGAAGCCCCTGTCGCTCACCCAGGCATAGCTGCCGTCGAAACGGCGGAATCGATATTCGGCGCTCCACGAATTGCCCTGGCCTGTCAGCACGGCGCGCACGCTATCCATCACTCGGCCGCAGTCGTCGGGGTGCAGGCGCTGCGTCCACGACGTGCTGTCGGGCGGCAAGAGGTGGCGCGGCACGCCGAACAGCTTTTCCATGCCCTCGTTCCACCAGACCGCGTCGCTTTGCAGGTCCCAGTCCCAGACCGCATCGGTTGTGGCGTGCGTGACCAGCCTGAAGCGCTCGTCGCTGGCAGCGCGCGCGGACAGTGCCGCATGGCTGTCGCTCACGTCGAGGAAGGTGCCATGCACGCGGATGATGCGGCCCAGCTCGTTGCGCACGGCATGAGCCACCATCCGCACCCGGTAGCGCCGCCCATCAGGCATGCAGACCGGGACCTGCATGTCCATGGGCATGCCCTGGCTGGCGCAGCGTTCAAAGGCGGCTTCGACCTTTTCGCGCGCACCGGGCGGGTAGAGCAGAAAGCTCTCATCGACCTGCAGGGACTGTTGCTCCAGCTGATAGGCGGCCGCCAGTTCCGGCGACCAGGTGAGCACGCGGCTGGGCAGTTCCACCTGCCAGTTGCCTGCGCGCGCCAGCAGGCTCAGGTCGCGCAGCACGCCGCCTTGCACCTGCAGCTGCGCCGCGAGTCCGTCGCGCTCCAGCGCCAGCCGGGCTGCCGTATTGCGGGCGCGGCGCAGCTCCAGCTGCGCCATCACCTGCTGGGCGACGATCTGCAACGCCTCGCGCTGCGGCGGCTGCAGATCCCGCACCAGGGTGTCCATGGCGATGATGGCGCCCAGCACCGTCCTGCCGTCGGCCGCGACCAGCGGAACGCAGGCCACGGCACGCACCCGGTAGGGCGCCTGGACGAGGGCGTGAGAGCGCAGGAGCGGATGCGCGCTGGCGTCCGTCACCACCACGACGGGTGGTTCGGGAGAGGCTGCGATCTCATGCGCCAGCGCGAAGAAGGGAGAAGTGCCGTCGAGCGTACGGCGCGGCAGACCGGACGCCGCCTTGCACCATTCGCCCCGTGAACCGGGGGCGCCTTCCGTACCCACAAAGCCGATTGCGGCCATCGGCATGCCGCACAGCCGCGCCGCCAGCCGCGCAAGCTGGTCGAAGTCGGGCTCTTCAGTGGCGTCAGGAAGCCCGTGATCCAGCGGCAGCTCGGGCCGCGCATCGCGCGCGGAGACGGGCGGCACGCTCACGATCAACGCCCCGGCACACTGGCATCAGCCAGAAAGAACGCACGTTCCCCACCTGCGCACGCACCCTGGCGATGCTGGCTGCGGCCCCGCTGCGAACCCACGCAAGCGCAATCTGAAGCGTGTGCAAAGAGAGAGGTGAGCATGGGGACGTGTAAGGAAAGGTGTCTAAATGAAGGCATTCTCATGCTACACCGGCTGCCTGCGTCCATGTTGTCCGCTATCGTCTCAATAGCATGCTGTCTATGTAGGACAAAGGCTCGCGAGGAATGATCTCCTACGCCTGGGCGAGCTCCCGTCGTGCGCGCACGGCTGCGGCGAGTTGCTCCAGCACCGGCACGGTCTGCTCCATGCTGATGCATGCGTCAGTCACGGACACGCCGTGCGCCAGCGGCTGGCCGGGCACGATGTCCTGGCGGCCTTCCTGCAGATGGCTTTCGATCATCAGGCCGGTGATGCGGGTATCGCCGCCAGCGATCTGCGCGGCCACGTTGGCGGCCACCTCGATCTGGCGAAGGTGCTGCTTGCTGCTGTTGGCGTGCGACACGTCGATCATCACCTGCTCGCGCAGGCCGGCCGAGCGCAGCAGGTCGCACGCGGCCTGCACATCGCCTGCGCCGTAGTTGGGGTATTTGCCGCCGCGCAGGATCACATGGCAGTCGTTGTTGCCACGCGTCTCGAAGATCGCGGCCTGGCCCATCTTGGTCATGCCCATGAAGGCATGCGGTGCCTGCGCAGCGAGGATGGCGTCGCTCGCCACCTTCACGCCGCCGTCGGTGCCGTTCTTGAAGCCCACCGGGCACGACAGGCCGCTGGCCAGCTGGCGGTGGCTCTGGCTTTCGGTGGTGCGCGCGCCGATGGCGCCCCAGCTCACCAGGTCGCTGATGAACTGCGGCGAGAGCAGGTCGAGGAACTCGGTGCCCACGGGCAGGCCCAGAGAAAGCACGTCCAGCAGCAGGGCGCGGGCCATCTCCAGTCCTTCGTTGATGGCGAAGCTGCCGTCCATGCGCGGGTCGTTGATGTAGCCCTTCCAGCCCACGGTGGTGCGGGGC
This sequence comes from Acidovorax sp., assembly GCA_041987645.1. GTDB lineage: Bacteria > Pseudomonadota > Gammaproteobacteria > Burkholderiales > Burkholderiaceae_C > Paracidovorax. Next base: position 14,918 of record JBHIWE010000020.1, read on the forward strand.
TTCTCGAAATAGACGCGCATCACGACGAGCAGCTCGCTCCTGAGCGCATCGGCCTGCACCTTGAGCGCTTTCGCATAGTCCATGGCCTGCGCGTGGTCGTGGATGGAGCAGGGGCCGACCACCACCACCAGGCGATCGTCTTCGCCATGCAGCACGCGGGAGATGGCGGCGCGGCTGCACTCGACCAGTGCCTGCGCGGCATCGGGCGCGGGCAGCCATTCCTGCAGCAGCGCGGGCGTGAGCAGCGGGCGCACCGCGCCGATGCGCGTGTCGTCGATGCGGGTGGTGTCGTGGGTGGAAAGCGGCTTGGCGGGGCGGTGGGCGTGGGTCGTCATAACCCGCGATTGTCGCGCGCCCCGCCGGGCCAGGGCCTGCCGTGCGTCAAGGCCGGCGGAACGCCGTGGGCTGGCGGGCCCAGTAGCCGGAGCTCAGGCGGTCCAGCCTTACCGTGCCGCCGGTGGAGGGCGCGTGCACGAAGCGGCCCGCGCCCACGTAGATGCCGGCATGTGTGGGCCGGCCGGAGCCGAACACCACCAGATCGCCCGTTCGCAGCTCGTCGTTATCCACAGGCTCGCCGAATTCGCTGAGCTGCGCCACCGTGCGCGGCGGCGCCACGCCGGCGCGGCTCATGTAGACGTAGCCGATCAGGCCGCTGCAGTCGAAGCCGCCGTCGGGCGTGTTGCCGCCGTAGCGGTAGGGCGTTCCCACCAGGCCCAGGGCGTGGATGGCGATGTCGCTGGACTGCTCCGGCGTCAGGCGCGAATAGACGACGCGGCGCGGCGCACGCCGCGGCGGCGCGGAACTGCATCCGGCCAGCAGCAGGGGAATGGGCGCCGCCGCCAGCAGGGCGGCGCGCAGGAGGACCACACGGCGGGAGGCGGCGTCATGCATGGACCGTGAGGGTAACGGATGCAGGAGTCGGCCCGCTCGTCGGCAAGGGCTGCCGCACGGAGCGCAGGGTCATCGCCGGATGGGCGGTGTCTGCGGTCCGGCCGCGCCAGCGGCTCGTGGCCGCGGGGCGAGCAGGCAGGTGCCAGGGTTGTACGTACGTGCGTGGTTCAGGCGGCGGCGGGGGCCGCCGCTTCTGCTTTGTTGCGGGCGATGAGCCGGTTGGCCGCGCTCACCACCGCCTGCACCGAGGCGGTGACGATGTTGTGGTGCAGGCCCACGCCGAAGGTCGCGCCAGGCTGTCCGTCCAGTCCGGCTTCGACCAGGGCCAGCGCCTGGGCGTTGGCGCCTGCGCCGGTCGCGCGCTCTTCATAGCCATGCACGCGCAGTGGCAGACCGAGCGCATCGACGGCCGCATCGATGGGGCCGTTGCCCTGGCCCTGGAGAGTCTGGCGGGTGCCGTCGATGGTCACGTCGATCTCGATGCTCTGGCCGTCTTCGGTGAGCCGGTGCGCGTGGTAGTGCACAGCGCCCGCCACGTCCTGGGGCGTGCGCAGGTAGGTGGACTGGAAGAGATCCCAGAGCGCCGCGCCGGTCATTTCGCCGTCGCTCGTGTCGGTGTGGCGCTGCACCACGGCGCTGAATTCGACCTGCATGCGGCGCGGCATCACCACGCCGCGCTCGCGCTCCATCAGGAAGGCGATGCCGCCCTTGCCCGACTGGCTGTTCACGCGGATCACGCTGTCGTAGGTGCGGCCCAGGTCGGCCGGGTCGATGGGCAGGTACGGAATCTCCCAGAGGCCGTCCGCATCATGCGCGGCGAAGCCCTTCTTGATCGCGTCCTGGTGCGATCCCGAGAACGAGGTGAACACCAGGTCGCCCACATACGGGTGGCGCGGGTGGATGGGCAGCGCCGTGCACTCCTCGGCCACACGGGCAATGGCGTTGATGTCGGAGAAGTCCAGGCCGGGGTGGACCCCCTGGGTGTACAGGTTGAGCGCCACCGTCACCACGTCGAGGTTGCCGCAGCGCTCGCCGTTGCCGAAGAGGCAGCCTTCGACGCGTTGTGCGCCGGCCAGCATTGCCAGCTCCGCCGCCGCCACGCCCGTGCCGCGGTCATTGTGCGGGTGCACGGAGAGCACCACGTGCTCGCGCGGGCTCAGGTGCCGGTGCATCCACTCGATCTGGTCGGCAAACACGTTGGGCGTGGCGTTTTCCACCGTGGTGGGCAGGTTGATGATGATCTCGCGCCCCGGACCCGTGCCCCAGGCGGCGATCGCCGTCTGGCAGGCCTGCAGGGAAACGTCGAGCTCCGTCGCGCTGAAGCACTCGGGCGAATACTGCAGCGTCCAGCGCGTTTCGGGGCGGGCGTCGGTCAGGCGCTTCAAGTGCGAGACGTGCTCGGTGATGAAAGCCATCACCTGGGTCACGTTCATGCCGAACACCACGCGGCGCCAGACCGGAGCGGTGGCGTTGTAGAGGTGGACGATGGCACGCGGCGCGCCCTTGACCGCCTCCACCGTGCGCTCGATCAGGTCGCTGCGCGACTGCGTCATGACCATGATGGTCACGTCGTCGGGGATCAGGTCTTCATCGATCAGGCGGCGCACGAAGTCGAAGTCGGTCTGCGATGCGGCCGGGAAGCCCACCTCGATCTCCTTGAAGCCGATGCGCACCAGTTCCAGGAAGAGCTTCATCTTGCGCTCGCCGTTCATGGGCTCGAAGAGCGCCTGGTTGCCGTCGCGCAGGTCGGTGGATAACCAGATCGGCGCGCGCGTGAGGGTCTTGGACGGCCAGGTGCGGTCGTTCAAGGCGATGGGGGCGAATGCCTGGTACTTGGTGGAAGGCTGGGCGATCATGAGGGGCTCCGCGAATCGTTAAGGCCGGCGGCGACTTGTGGCTGCGCCGGCGGGTTCCGAAAAATCACTAGGGACTGAAACGATGCGACGACTCCCTGCAGCCCTCCACGGGTGTGGAGGCTGGTTCGCGGGCCGGGGTCAGGGGAGAAGTCGGTGTTGCGCTGGAATCAGGCAACGAAAGAGGCGAACGCAGGCAGACCCCGGCCGAGCACTAGGCTTAGCGATAGGGTGGACAGGACCTGGCGGCGTTGCATGGGAAAGATCGTAGCACAGGGCTGCGCAAAGCGCAGGGGGGTGAATGCGGGGCTCAGGCCGCCGCGCGGTGGGCGGAAAAGGACTGTCCCATGCGCCGGTAGAGCGGGAACCAGGCGAACAGGTAGAGCACGACCACCAGCGCGGCCGCTGCCAGCACCAGGCTTTCGGGGGCATGGAAGACGAAGCGCCAGGCCCAGTACAGCTCTGCAAAGCCCATGCAGACCAGCGTGCCGAGGCCGGCCAGCGGGCCCGCCTCGTTCCAGGCGGTCAGCGCCACGCTGACGTGGCAGGCCAGCGCGACCACGCTCAGCACGAAGTGCACCATCAGCGCCAGATCGGGCGGCTGGTGCTGTGGCTTGCGCAATGGCGAGGTGGGCGGCCGCTGCGCGGCAGGGCTGTGCTGCGCAGGGTGCGCTGGCGACGGCCCCGCGCGGGAGACCGCGTCCGTGCTGCTTGCAATCGCTGCATTCGCGTCGGGCGTCAGCGGCGGCAGCACGACATGAAACGCCGGCAAGCGCGCGGCCACCGTGTCTTCTGGTGCGCGCGGCAGGGGCTGCGGCGCTGGATGCGCGACCTGCAGCGATGCATCCGCTTCGCAGGCCACGTCCGGCACCGGCCGCACCATCGCCGCGCGCGCGGCCTGCGCTGCACGCAGCGCGCTCCGGTCGGGCGCTGCCATTAGCCAGAGTTCCCACCAGGCGTCGCCTTCGGCCGTGGGGCTTGCTTCGCTGCGGCGGGCGTGGAGGCTCAGCCACAGGGCGGCAGCGCCCTCGGGGCGTTCGGCCGAATCGCCCGGCAGCGGCTGCGATGGCGGCACGGCCCAGGCGAGCAGATCCTCGCCAGTCCCGCACTCCGCGGGCGCTGCATGGTCGGGGTGCTGGTCCGGCGTGCCGTGGCGCTGGCCCAGGCGTTGCGCCAGCACGCGCCGGCCTTCGCGCAGCAGGCGTTCGCGTTCGGGCAGGAGAAAGGCGTAGGCAGACTGGTGGGCCTCGCTCAACGTGGCGCGCAGTACGCAGCGGCTCACGGTGGTGGCCTGACGGTCGGCCTCTTCGGAGGCGGAAGCAGGAGGCTGGCCGGCTGCCAGCGCGTGCAGGCGCTGCTCCGCCGTGGCGGCCAGCGTGTGGGCCAGCACGCCGATCTGGTCGGCGCTGGCCAGCGACTGCAGATGGTCCACCAGCGGCGCATGGAAGAAGGGGCGCGGCGGCCAGCAGGCCTCGCGCGGCGCGCTGTGCCACAGCGGGCGGCCGTCGGCATCCAGCAGCGCGGCCTGCTGTCCGTCGTAGTGCGCTCGCCAGACGCAAGTGCCCTCGCCGTCGATCCAGGCCAGCTGCCCATCGGTGGTGTGGAACGGTACCAGGGCTGTGCCCGGCTGCAGCGGTGCGAGCCAGCCGTCGGCGCCGGTCAGCGGCTCCAGCACATCGCCGGGTGCGGCAACGAAGCGGCCGTCGGCATGCAGCAGGCCCCAGGCGCCCCGCGCCGGCCCCGGCGTGACCAGGCCCATGCCGCGTTCGCTGGCCTCCACTTGCAGCGCTGCTGTTGCGCGCCGCACCACCGCCATGCAGCCGGCGCGGCGAAAGTCGGTGCCGTAGCTCCAGGTCGGGCTGACTGCGGCCGTCGGGGCGAGTGCGTCTGCCGTGGCCGGGCCGGTGGCGGCGAAATAGCGGACGCTGCCGTCCTCCTCGCTATGGTCGGCCACGCGGCAGCAGGCCATCTGCGGCGACAGATAGGCCCCGCCGCGCAGCGCGACGCGGCCGTGCGTGTCCAGGTAGCCGTGACCGTCCTTCCATTCATCGGCTTCGGCGAAAAAGGCGAGCCCGTCTTCATTGAATGCGTCGATGCGCGGGTAGCACGGCGGCAGCACCCAGGTGCCTTCGGCGTCCAGCAGGCCGTAAGTGTGTCCGTCGATCGAGGCCACGGTCACGGACTGCTCCGCGAAATCCCGTGCCCGCTGCAACTGCGGCGCGATCGCCCAGCGCCCGCTGCGATCGACATAGCCGAAGGCGCCGTGGCTGCGGGCCCGCGCCAGCCCGCAGGCGGCGAAGGCGCCCAGGTCTTCAAAGATGGCATCGCATGCGAAGTCGCCGCCGTGGCGCAGGATGCGCCAGGTGGCAGGCGCGGTCTGCACGGCTGCCACGCCGCCGCGCATGGGCCGCGCAGCGGAGAAGAAGGGGGCGATGGTCACGCGGCCGCACAGGTCCACGAAGCCCCATCGGCCGTGGTCGCAGAAGCGGGCCACGCCGTCGGCCGAGAAGTTGCGGGCATCGTCCAGCGTGGCGCGAACCCGCCATGAGCCCTGGCCGTCGAGGTAGCCCCATCGGCCGTCGCCCGCCTGGGCGGCGCTGATCCAGCCGCCCGCACAGTCCGGCACGAATCCGAGCACCTGACGCAGGCCGCCCGCCGGCTCGACGACATGCCCGTGTTCGTGAACGATCAGCAAGGCATGCGCCTGGTCGTCGGCCTGCAGCGGAACGCGCGCCAGCCTGGGCGGTGCATGCGATGGTTCGGTCATGAAGCGTGGATCCTCCGATGCAAATCCTATTCATCGCGGTCGGCGCGGGGGTAACCAATTGCACCGCCGGGCCGGGGGCGGATTGCATGTCACGCAACGGCAGGGCGAGGCATTGCGATGCGGACTCGATACAGTCGTTGCAGCAGGCACACACCTGCTCGCGGGTTCATCCCCGATGCGCCTAGCGGCTGGCGAACAGCGGGCTCTCGCACCCTTGTGGCGTGCTTGGAATGCACGCCGATTGCTATCAATACCGCAGCAAGCTGTTTTTCAGGCCGCGACTGCGGGCCGTGATCCGGCCGCAGCCCAGCCGGCCAGCAAGGCAGGCACCTTGGGGCGAGCGCAGCGCTGCAGTGTGCTGAGCAGCGCATGGTCCGGGTTATCCACATGCCAGTGCTGGCGCAGGTCGTGCTGCATGCGTGCCAGCAGTGCTGCGGCCATTTCCGCATCGGCCAGTGCCCGGTGGGCGCGGCCGGCGCGCGGCAGGCCCAGGTGGTCCACGATGAGGCCTAGCTTGTGGCTGGGCGCCTCCGGGTAGAGCCTGCGCGACAGCAGCACCGTGCAGGCAAAGGGCTGCTGCGCGGTCACGCCCGCCTGGGCCAGCTCGGCACCCCAGAACTTGCTGTCGAAAGCGGCGTTGTGGGCCACCATGGGCGCCGATCCCACGAAGCGGGCGGCCTCGCACATTACCTTCGCGGCGGGTGGCGCCTCGGCCACCATGGCGTTGGTAATGCCGGTCAGCTGCGTGATGAAGGGCGGAATCCAGGCGCCGGTGTTCATCAAGCTCTGGAAGCGGTCCACCACCCGGCCGCCCTGCAGCAGCACGATGGCGACCTCGGTGGCGCGAGCGCCCTGGGCGGGCGTCATGCCGGTGGTTTCGAAGTCGATGACGGCGATGGCGGGGCTGGAAGACATGGGGTCCATTGTCCTCGCCCCGGATCAGCCCACGGCGGGGGCTTGTTCGCCCCGGCTGCGGTCTCCCGCCTGAGTGCGGGGGGCCCGGCATGCGGGCATGCCCCGTGCCGAGCGACGGCTCGGCCGATTCAGCCGAGCGAGAGTTCCTTGTGCTCGCCCATGTCCTTGGGCGGCTTGCCGGTGACGGCTGCAGCGGCCATCTTGAAGAGCTGGAGCATCTTGCTCTCCTTCACGTCCCAGTACTCGGCATGGCCAATGCGGACGGCCAGCAGCGCGAGGTTGGGGTCGGTCACGCCGTCGGGGAACCAGGCCTTGGCCATGGGGGACCACAACGCTTCCTTCTTGGCCATGTCCTCGATGAAGCTGGCGTTGCCCGAGAGGGACACGTAGCTGTCCTCGCCCGGATCGGCATAGTTCACGTTGACCTGGCTGTCACGCTGCAGCCGCTGGTAGAGCTCGCCGTTCTTGGGGATGAAGAAGTACAGCTGCGACTGCTCGTCGATGTCCTTGTTCTGCGTGGTCAGCGGGTGGGCATGCAGTTCGCCGCTGTCGGCGCGGTGCGTGAGCATGCCGAAACGGATGTCCTTGATCAGCTTCCACAGCGTGGCGTGGTTCGATTCGGTCTGGCTCATGAGAGGTCTCCGGCTGGGTGGATTGAATGAATGAAGGGATGGAACAACGGAGGCAGGGGAATCCGCCTTCGTTCGGTTCATTCACTCTAGGCCGGGCTTGGGCTGCGCCAGGTCGGCAAGCGGCCCCGCTGGCTGTGGGGGCCGTCCGACAGTTCTGTGAGCGCCTGTGGACAACTCCCGGGCGAAGTTGTCCACAGGCCGGCTTCAGGCCTTCTTCAGGAACTCGGACTTCAGCAGCAGGCTGCCCAGGTCGGTCTTGCAGTCCACGTTGTGGCCGTCGGCGCCATCCACCAGGCGAATGCCCTTGATCTTGGTGCCCTTCTTGAGCGTGGCGCCCGCGCCCTTCACCTTCAGATCCTTCACCAGGATCACCGCGTCGCCGTCGGCCAGCGGGTTGCCGTTCGCGTCGCGCACTGTGCCGTCGCCGGCATCGCCGCCGGCGTCATCGGCCTGCGCAACGGCGCCGGCCTGGGGCCATTCATGTCCGCAGTCGGGGCAGATGTAGAGGTCGGCGTCGGGGTAGGTGTTTTCCAGGCCGCATTGGGGGCAGGCGGGGGTCGTGTGGGGCATGGGCGTTATTGCGCTGCAAAGGCGCAAAAAGCCGGGGAGTATGCGCCTGCCGCATGTCGGCCCCGCCCGCCCTGCGCCTAGGCCGCCCCGCGCCGCTCCAGCGTGAAAGGCGGCAGGCCCTTGAGCAGCCTCTGGCCGTAGGAGGTGCGCACCAGCCGCTTGTCGTAGCAATAGACGTGGGCGCGGTCTTCCTCGGTGCGGATGGCGCGGCCCACCCATTGCGCCAGGCGGATGGCGGTGGCTGGCACCACCAGCTCGCTGAACGGGTCGCGCCCGGCGGCGCGCAGCCACTCGGCGCGGGCCTCGCCCACCGGATCGTCCGGCGGGGCGAAGGGCAGCTTGGTGATGAAGAGCGATTCGCACAGCGCGCCCGGCAGGTCCAGCCCCTCGCCGAACGACTGCATGCCGAAGATGATGGACGGCTCGCCGCGCTCCACGCGCTCGCGGTGCTGCGCCAGCAGCTGCGGGCGGGGCAGGGCGGTCTGCACCAGCACGCTGGCGCGCATGGCGGTGGGCAGCGCATCGACGGCCTGGCGCATCTGGTCGCGCGAGGTGAACAGCACCAGCGCGCCGGATTCGACCAGGGCCAGGTCGCTCAGCAGCGCATCGACCATCTCGGCGGTGAAGGCCTGGGCCTCGCGCGGGTCGGCCTGGGTTTCGGTGGCGATCAGCGTGCCCTGCAGCGCGTAGTCGAAGGGGCTGGGCACTTCCAGCGTGGTCACGGCCTCGTCGCCGAAGAGGCCGGCTTCGCGCAGGAAGAAATCGAACTGACCGCAGCTGGTGAGCGTGGCCGAGGTCAGCACCGCGCCGCGCACGGCCGACCAGAGGTTGTGGCGCAGCGTGTTGCCCGGCAGCACCGGGCTGGCGTGGGCCTTGACGACGATGTAATCGCCATCGACCTGCAGCGTGAACCACTTGGCGGCGGGCACGGCGCCTTCGGGCGCGTCCTGCAGCAGCAGCTGGGCGGTGGCATGCGCGGCCTCCAGCCGGGGGGCCAGCGCGCCGATCTGCGCGTAGAGCGTGGACAGGCGCCGCGCCTCGTCGGGCTTGTCGCGGATCTCGGCGCGCAGGGCCTTGGAGATGGCGCGCAGCGCGTCGAGAAAGCCCTCGGCATGGTGCGCGGCCTGCGACAGCGGCTCGATGAGCTCGGGTGGCAGCACGCCGCTGGCCACCCGTGCCCGGGTGGGCACGCCCGGCGCCTGCGGGCGGGCGCGGCCGCCCCAGGCCGGGCGCGGGGCGCGCAGCTCTTCGCCATAGACATCCATGGCCAGCCGGGCCGCGTCCTGCAGTGCGGTGCGCAGGCGGGCGGCGTGATTGGGCACGTCGGCGATTTCCTCGACCTCGACCAGCGCGCCGATGCGCAGCGCCCGGCTGGCGAGCTTGTCGATCCAGTTCAGCCGGCTCAGGTCGGCCTCGCAGGCGAACTGCTGCAGCGCGGTGGCGGGCAGGTGGTGGGCCTCGTCCAGCACCAGCAGGCAGTTGTCCAGCTCGGGCAGCAGCCGCGCGCCGATGGAGGAGAGCAGCAGGTCGTGGTTGGCCACGATGACCTGCGCAGCCACCAGCGCCTTGCGCCGGTCGTAATAGGTGCATTGGCTGAACACCGGGCAGTGCTTGCCGGTGCAGGAGCTGGATTCGGCCGCCACCGGGCTCCAGACCTCGGATTCGGGCGGGGCCTGCAGCGTGTCGCGGTCGCCGTCCCACTGGCCGGCCGACAGCGCATCGGCCATCGAGGTATAGAACTGCATGCGCGCTTCCGATTCGTGGCGCGGCCGGCGTGCGCGTTCCTCGGCTTCCTCGTCGGCGAACAGGTCGTCGCCCTCACCGCCTTCGCCATCGCCGCCGGCCGAACCGCCGCTCGCCAGCCGTTCGAGCTTGAGCTTGCACACATAGCGCCCGCGCCCCTTGGCGAGCGCGAAGCGGAAGGGCTGGGCCATGCGCGCGGCCAGCGCCGGCAGGTCCTTGTTGACCAGCTGCTCCTGCAGCGCCACCGTGGCCGTGGAGATCAGCACCCGCGTGCCGCGCTCCAGCGCCATGGCGATGGCCGGCACGCTGTAGGCCAGCGACTTGCCCACGCCCGTGCCCGCCTGCACCACGGCGATGGAGCGCTGCGGCGCGGGCGGCGGGGCGGCTTCGCCCTCGCCCTCTTCCAGCTTGCCCAGCTGCGCGCGCGAGAAGGTGTGGGCCACCTGTTCGGCCATGCGGCGCTGGCCCGTGCGGCTGCGGAAACCCTCGGTGGCCGACACCACCGCATCGAAAGACTGCAGGGCCTGCGCGGCCCACTCCTGTTGAGACATACAGTAGTGTGACATGGAAGCCGGTTCACAGCCGGCCAGCGCTCCAGCCTACATCCCCCGTGCCGCGCCCCACCTACGATGGTTCACCGCCGCACGGCGACATGAATCACCAGGAGACCCTCCACATGGCCGAACATTCCAAATCCCCTACCGATCCCGCCCAGCGCCCCGGCGGCAACCCCCGGTCCGAACTGCCGCCCGACGCGGACGCAGGCACCGAACACCGGTCGGTGGACACCACCCGCGCCGACCTCCCGCCGCATCCGCCTGCAGCGGGCGCCAAAGACGAGAAACACGCCTCGCCCTTGATGCCGCACGAGCGCGACCAGTCCGTGGGCATGACCGACGGCGCGCCCGACGCCAACGTAGAGCAGGCCTACCGCGACGTCAAGCGCGGCCTGCAGGACACCGACCGCGGCCAGCCCGCGCACGACGCCTACCAGAAGCAGAAGCAATAAGGCACGCGCTGCAGTTTTGCCGCACCGCTGCGGCCTGCGGCCAATTTGCTATGAAAAAAATAGCTGCTAGCGCTTGTATCGCAAGCGCTGGCAGCCTTTGGGGGGCTCAAAGCCCGGGGCGGGCTCGTTACTTCTGCAGCGTGGCCGTCAGCGTCACTTCCGGCACGCCGGCCAGCGCCTTCGAGAGCGGGCAGTTGGCCTTGGCATCGTGCGCGATCTTCTGGAACTGCGCCTCGTCGATGCCGGGCACCTTGGCGTTGAGCGTCAGCGCGATGCGGTCGATCTTGAAGCCGTCGCCTTCCTTGGCCAGGCGCACCTTGGCCGTGGTGTCCAGCGTCTCGGTGGCGATGCCCGCCTTGTCGCAGGCGAACGAGAACGCCATGGTGAAGCAGGCAGCGTGGGCAGCGCCCACGATCTCTTCGGGGTTGCTGTTCTTCGTATCGTCGCCAAAGCGGCTGGCAAAGCCGTAGGGCACCTTGTTCAGCGCGCCGGTTTCGGTGCTGATCTGGCCGATGCCTTCCTTGCCGGCGCCTTCCCAATGCACGGATGCGGTTTTTTCTGCGGACATGAGCGTGAATCTCCTTCGGTCAAAAAACGAATGGGGTGTGCGGCGCACTGCGCCGCAGCAGGCATGCAGCCCACACCTCATCTGACCACCGGCATCCCGGCGCGACTGTGGGACGGCGCCGCTGGGCAGCGTGGCCGTTTCACGGGCATCCGTACCCCGGGTGGCCGTGCCCCTCACGCTAAGAAGGGCTGGGTGGCGCTTTCTTCGCCACCATGCGGATCGCGTCGAAGGGGCAGCGCACGTCGCACAACGCGCACCCGGTGCAGCCGGCGGCGTCGTGCAGCACCGAGCGCTTCGGCCCCCAGGGCTGAGGCCCCTGCACCTGCAGGGCCAGCACATGTGGCGGGCACACGGCCACGCACCAGCCGCAGCCCGTACAGCGGCATGCGTCGATCACGGGAAGGGCCTTGGCGGCGGGGCGCATGGGATGGCGGCGGGCGTGGTGGAGGCTGCGAGGGGAAGGCAGGCGGCCGCTCCGGTGCTGGCGCCCCGTCCGTCAGCGCGGCGGGCGCTGCGCGGGCGTCATGGCCGCCGCGCCGTAGGCGCAGAAGCCCGGCTTGGGGCTCTTGGTGCGCGGGTGCAGCCGGCAGGTGTCCGGCCGCTGCTCATAGACCGTGCAGCGCCGCGTCTGCGCATCGAGAAAGTGGCAGTCGCCGCTGGCGCGCCGCGCCAGGGTGAACACCACGTTCTTGTGGTTGAAGTGGTCGATCAGCCGCGCTTTTTCCAGTCGCTTGGCGATGCGCCGGGGTTCCTCGTGCTCGGCCTCGAAGGCATCCACCAGACCCAGCCGCACCAGGTCGGTCAGCTGCACCTCCAGCGGCATGGTGCAGCAGTTGGCCGCGCAGCTGTCGCACAGGCCGGCGCGCCAGCGGGTCCAGGTGGCGGGGTTGTCGACGTTGACGATGGAGATCGGAGAGCGCATGGGTGGGCGATTGTGCCAAGGCACGCGGCCCAGAGCCCGCATGCGGGTTCTGCCAGGTTGCCAAGCCCCGGGCATGCCCTAATAATTTTGTCCAAGCGATCCGGTACAGAGCCCGCCCGGCACGAGGCGCGCCGCATACGGGCACAGCGTTTCCGGGCCCGCGCTGGCCTGGTCCCAGGAGACAACATGGACACACGCCTCGCCAGGCACGCCAGCCTGCCCCAGGAGCCCGACATCCTCGCGCTGATCGATCAGGCCCATCTGCGTTCGCGGGCCTTCGGCATCGCATCCGATGACGAGCCCGACCATTGCGGCCTGCTGCCCAGCCGGCTCAAGGACGCCCTTGAAGAGAACCGTTTCCTGTTCCAGCACGCCGTGCCGGTCATGGAGGCGCTCAACAGCCAGATCGCCAACACCCACAGCATGGTGCTGCTGACCTCGGCCGAAGGGCTGGTGCTGCATTCCATGGGCGACAGCGACTTCCTCGAAAAGGCCGACCGCGTGGCCCTGGTGCCCGGCATGGACTGGAGCGAGCGGAAGAAGGGCACGAACGCCGTCGGCACCGCGCTGTCGGTGCAGCAGCCCGTCACCGTCCATGGCAGCCAGCACTACATGAACGCCAATCACGGCCTGACGTGCTCGTGCGCGCCCATCCTCGACCCCTACGGCCGCCTCGTCGGTGCGCTGGACGTGACGGGCGATCACCGCAGCTACCACCAGCACACGCTGGCGCTGGTGCGCATGTCCGCGCAGATGATCGAAAACCACATGTTCGCGGGCAGCTTTCCCCACGCCGTGCGCGTGCATTTCCACTCGCGCGGGGAATTCCTCGGCACGCTCGTCGAAGGCATCGCCGCGTTCACACCCGAAGGTCGCTTCATCTCGGCCAACCGCAGCGCACAGATGCAGCTGGGCATGTCCTTCGGGGCGCTGCAGGCGCACACCTTTTCCTCGCTCTTCGGCCAGCCGATCTCGGCCCTGCAGGAGCTTTCCGGCAGCACCGCCAGCACCGTGCCGCGCCAGTTCTGCCTGCACACCGGCGTCATGGTCTGGTGCCATGCCGAAGCCCAGCCCGCCCGGCCCTGGACCGCACCGGCCACCTCGCCCCTCGCTGGCAAGGCCCAAGACGCGCCGCCGCAGCGCTCTGGCAGCAGCAGCGCCGCCGCCGCAGCGGCGGCCACACGCCGGGCGCAGCTGTCGTCGCTGCAGTACCTGGACACGGGCGACGCGCAGCTCGCCGCCATCATCGCCAAGCTGCGCAAGGTGGCCGACCGCGACATCCCGGTGATGATCCTGGGCGAAACCGGCTCCGGCAAAGACCTGCTGGCCCAGGCCATCCACAACGACTCCGCCCGCGCCGCCCAGCCCTTCGTGGCCGTCAACTGCGCCTCCATCCCCGATACGCTGATCGAAGCCGAACTCTTCGGCTACGAAGAAGGCGCCTTCACCGGCGCGCGCAAGAAAGGCGCGCCCGGCAAGATCCAGCAGGCCCACGGCGGCACGCTGTTCCTCGACGAGATCGGCGACATGCCCCCGCACCTGCAGGCGCGGCTGCTGCGCGTGCTGCAGGAGCGCAAGGTGAGCCCGCTCGGCGCGGGCCGGGAGGTGGAAGTCGATGTGACCGTCATCAGCGCAACGCACAAGAACCTCAAGGAACTGATCGCCGGCGGCACCTTCCGCGAAGACCTCTATTACCGCCTCAACGGCCTGGTCGTGCGCCTGCCGGCGCTGCGCGAGCGCAGCGACTTCGACGCCGTGATGAAGAAAGTGCTGCACGCGCAGGACGGCGGCGCCCAGGTCACCATCGAGCCGCAGGCTCTGGAGCTGATGCGCGCCTATCACTGGCCGGGCAACGTGCGCCAGCTCTACAACCTGCTGCGCACCGCCTGCGCCATGGTGGACGACGACCGCGTCATCCGTGTCGAGCACCTGCCCGACGACTTCCTCGACGAACTGCGCGTGCCGTTGGGCCCTGAAGCACGAAGCCTGGCCACGCCTGTGGTTGCTGCCGCTGCCGAACCCGCCGCCGGCAGCGCCACCCCCTGCCTGCAGGACGTGACCCTGCAGGCCATGGCGCAGATGCTGCGCCTGCACAAGGGCAACCTCTCGGCCGCCGCCAAGGCGCTGGGGGTCTCGCGCAACACCATCTATCGCAAGAAGAACCTGCTGCCGCCGGATCTGCTCAATTGACCGAACAGAGCCGGCCGGCCCCAAGGCCACGGCGGCTCCCGTTCCCACACGCACCTTTTCTCCGTACTCCGGGCCTAAGAACGTGTTCACGATCTCCCAGGGGTCGCGCAGCTACGTCGGCGGGATGGGCTGCAAGGCGCGGTGCGCAGTGAATAGCCCCGCTATCCACAAGCGCCGCAACGCCGCAGACCGCCCGCCCACACCGCTGCCCTTCGGGTTGGAGCGAAATCGGGCCATGGCACCAGTTTTGACGCCCCGGCTGCTTGCATGGACATGAGTCCATGCGGCGCATCCGAAGCATCCACTCATCCCGATTGCGCTCCAACGCGATCCCCTGCGAGATCGTGAACACGTTCTCAAGCCGCGCATGCTGCTACTGGCGCATGTGGGTGCCGGGCCTGTGGAGGGCGCTTGAGCTGGCGGGGCGCTCCGTTGCGTGCAGCGCGTCTTTGATAATGAGCTGCAAGAGAAACCGCCACACAGGCGCGTATTGCAACGGAGAAGTTCGAGGCGATGGAAAAGAACCACTGGAGCGAGGCCGACGTCTGCGACAAGCGCATCACCCCCGCCATCGTCCAGGCGGGCTGGAGCGTAATGGAACAGGTTCTGCGCGAATACACCCTGCGCGCGGGCCGCGTGGTGGTGCGCGGCGCATCGGCCTTCCGGGATAAGGCCTCGGTGCTGCGTGCCGACTACGTGCTGTTCCACAAGCCCAACCTGCCCCTGGCCGTCATCGAGGCCAAGGACGGCCGCCACAGCGTGGGCGCGGGCATGCCGCAGGCCATTCAATACGCCGAGTTGCTGCAGGTGCCCTTTTGCTTTTCCAGCAATGGCGACGGGTTCATCTTCCGTGATGCCACCTTGTCGGACGGCGTGCTGGAGCGCCACATCACGCTCGACGAATTTCCATCGCCCGCCGAGCTGTGGCGCAGGTTCTGCGCATGGAAGGGCTGGACGCCCGAAGTGCAGCGCGTGGCCGCCGCGAGCTATGCCGCGTCCAAGGTTCCGCGCTACTACCAGTTGAACGCCATCAACCGCACCGTGGAGGCCATCGCCGCAGGCCGCAACCGCGTGCTGCTCGTCATGGCCACGGGCACGGGCAAGACCTACACCGCGTTCCAGATCATCTGGCGGCTGTGGAAAAGCGGTGCGAGAAAGCGCATCCTCTTCCTGGCCGACCGCAACATCCTCGTGGATCAGACCATGGTCAACGACTTCCGCCCCTTCAAGGGCGCGATGGCCAAGCTCAGTCCGCATGCCAAGGGTGTGGAGCGCGTGGACGCGCAGGGCCATGCCGCCGTCGAAGACCTCGACCTGGCCGTGAACAAGACCACCAAGGTGGTGGACAAGAGCTACGAGATCTACCTCTCGCTCTACCAGGCCGTCACCGGCACGCAGGAAGAGCGCAACATCTACAAGCAGTTCAGCCCCGACTTCTTCGACCTCATCGTCGTGGACGAATGCCACCGGGGCAGCGCAGCCGAAGACTCGGCGTGGCGCGACATCCTCACCTATTTCGGCAAGGCCACGCAGATCGGCCTGACGGCCACGCCCAAGGAAACCGAAGACGTCTCCAACATCGACTACTTCGGCGAGCCGCTCTACACCTACAGCCTCAGGCAAGGCATCGAAGACGGCTACCTGGCCCCCTACAAGGTGGTGCGCGTCGATCTGGACCGGGACACCTTCGGCTGGCGCCCCACCCAGGGCCAGCGCGACAAGTTCGGCCACCTGATCGAAGACCGCATCTACACCGGCGCCGACATGAACCGCAAGCTCGTCATGGAGCAGCGCGACGCCGTGGTGGCCGCCCGGGTCACCGAATACCTGAAGGCCACCGACCGCTACGCCAAGACCATCGTCTTCTGCGAAGACATCGAACACGCCGAGCGCATGCGCAGCGCGCTGTCCAACGCCAATGCCGACCTGAGTGCCAAGCAGCCCAAATACGTGGTGCAGATCACCGGCGACAACGTTGAGGGCAAGCGCGAACTGGACAACTTCATCGACCCCGAAAAGACCTATCCGGTGATCGCCGTCACCTCCAAGCTCATGAGCACCGGCGTCGACGCGCAAACCTGCAAGCTCATCGTGCTGGACCAGACCATCAAGTCCATGACGCTGTTCAAGCAGATCATTGGCCGGGGCACCCGCCTGCGCGAAGACTTGGGTAAGAGCTGGTTCACCATCCTCGACTTCAAGCGCGCCACCGAACTCTTTGCCGACAAAGACTTCGACGGCGAACCCGTGCAGGTGTACGAACCCCAGCCCGGCGAGCCCATGGCCCCGCCCCCGCCGGTGGACTTACCCCCCACCGCCC
>JBHIWE010000021.1:0-30743 GCA_041987645.1 Acidovorax sp.
CTGGCTGGGCGGCATGCTGACCAACTTCAAGACCGTCAAGACCTCCATCAAGCGTCTGAAGGACATGAAGGCTCAGCTCGAAGGCGGCCTGGACAGCCTGAGCAAGAAGGAACAACTGACGTTCACCCGCGAAATCGAGAAGCTCGAGCGTGACATCGGCGGTATTCAAGACATGAACGCTCTGCCCGACGCCATCTTCGTCATCGACGTCGGCTTCCACAAGATCGCCATCGCAGAAGCCAAGAAGCTGGGCATCCCGCTGATCGGTGTGGTGGACTCCAACCACTCGCCCGAAGGCATCGACTACGTGATCCCCGGTAACGACGACTCGGCCAAGGCCGTGACGCTGTACGCCCGTGGCATCGCCGACGCCATCATCGAAGGCCGCGCCAACGCCGTGAACGACGTGGTCAAGGCTGTGGCGAAGGAAGGCTCGGACGAATTCGTGGAAGTGGAAGAAACCGCTGCCTAAGGTCCCGGCCGCGCGACGACGTCGCGAATGAAAGCGGGGCTTTTGTGAGCCCCCTTTTTTTTAGCCTTTTAGTCTGTAACGAACCGAACGAAACTGGAGAGAATCGATGGCTGCAATTACCGCAAGCATGGTCGCTGAACTGCGCGCGAAGACCGATGCCCCGATGATGGAATGCAAGAAGGCCCTGACGGAAGCCGACGGCGACCTCGCCAAGGCCGAAGAGCTGCTGCGCGTCAAGCTGGGCACCAAGGCCGGCAAGGCTGCCGCCCGCATCACCGCTGAAGGCGTGGTCGCCAGCTTCATCGACGGCACGACCGGTGGCCTGATCGAAGTCAACAGCGAAACCGACTTCGTCAGCAAGAACGACAGCTTCATCGGCCTGGCCAAGGCTGCCGCCGAACTGGTCGCCAAACACAACCCCGCCGACGTGGAAGCCCTGGGTGCGCTGCCCTACAGCCAGGACGGCTTCGGCCCCACGCTGGAAGAAGTGCGCAAGGGCCTGATCGGCAAGATCGGCGAGAACATGTCGTTCCGCCGCTTCAAGCACTTCTCGGGCGCCAAGCTGGCTTCCTACCTGCACGGCACGCGCATCGGCGTGGTCGTCGAGTTCGAAGGCGATGAAACCGCTGCCAAGGACGTGGCCATGCACATCGCCGCCATGAAGCCCGTGGCCCTGACCAGCGCCGATGTGCCTGCCGAGCTGATCGCCAAGGAGCGCGCCGTTGCCGAAGGCAAGGCTGACGAAGCCAACAAGGAACTGATCGCTGCCGGCAAGCCTGCGCAAAGCGCGGAAATCACCGCCAAGCGCATCGACGGCGCCGTTCAGAAGTACCTGAAGGAAGTCTCGCTGGCCGACCAGGTCTTCGTGAAGGCCGCTGACGGCAAGCAGACCGTGGCGCAGATGCTCAAGGCTGCCAACACCACGGTCAAGGGCTTCACCCTGTACGTCGTGGGCGAAGGCATCGAGAAGAAGGTGGACGATTTCGCAGCTGAAGTGGCTGCCCAGGTCGCTGCCGCCAAGTCCGCCGCCTGATCGGCGTTCCGGTTCCAACCCCCTTCCAGAAACCCGCATTGCCTCACGGAGAAACCCTCATGACCCTCGCCGCTCCAGCCCATAAGCGCATTCTGCTCAAGTTGTCTGGAGAGGCCCTCATGGGGGACGATGCTTTCGGCATCAACCGCGCCACCATCGTCCGCATGGTCGAAGAGATCGCTGAAGTCACTCGCATGGGTGTGCAGGTGGCGGTGGTGATCGGCGGGGGCAACATCTTCCGTGGGGTGGCAGGCGGCTCGGTCGGAATGGACCGGGCTACGGCCGACTACATGGGCATGCTGGCAACGGTCATGAATGCCCTGGCGCTGGCCGATGCCATGGACAAGCAAGGCCTCACGGCCCGCGTAATGTCTGCCATCGCAATCGAGCAGGTGGTCGAGCCCTACGTCCGCCCCAAGGCGCTGCAGTATCTGGAAGAGGGCAAGGTGGTGGTGTTCGCCGCCGGAACCGGCAACCCCTTCTTCACGACCGACACGGCCGCCGCGCTGCGCGGCGCCGAGATCGGTGCCGAGGTCGTTCTCAAGGCGACCAAGGTGGACGGCGTTTATACGGCCGACCCGATGAAAGACCCGTCCGCGACGCGCTACACGAAGCTGTCGTTCGACGAAGCCATGTCCCGCAATCTGGGCATCCTGGATGCGACGGCTTTCGCGCTGTGCCGCGACCAGAAGCTGCCCATCCGCGTTTTCTCCATCGTCAAGCACGGCGCCCTGAAGCGCGTCGTCATGGGAGAAGACGAAGGCACGCTGGTGTACGCTTGAAGACCGGCTCCGCACTGCGCGTGCGGGCCCATGCAAGGAACACAACATGACCATCGCCGACATCAAGAAGAACATGGAAGCCAAGATGGACCAGTCCATCTCGGCCTTCAAGAACAATCTCTCCAAGATTCGCACCGGCCGCGCCAATCCAGCGCTGCTCGACTCGGTGCAGGTCGAGTATTACGGCTCGTTCGTGCCACTGTCGCAGGTGGCCAACGTGTCGCTCATCGATTCGCGCACCATCAGCGTCCAGCCCTGGGAAAAGGGCATGGGCGCCAAGATCGAGAAGGCCATCCGCGAAAGCGACCTGGGCCTGAACCCGGCGTCCATGGGCGACCTGATCCGTGTGCCCATGCCCCCCATGAGCGAAGAGCGCCGCAAGGAAATGACCAAGCTGGTGCGCAATGAGGGCGAAAGCGCCAAGGTGGCCGTGCGCAACCTGCGCCGCGACGCCAACGAAGGCGTGAAGAAGCTGGTCAAGGACAAGCTGGCCTCGGAAGACGAGCAAAAGCGCTCGGAAACCGACATCCAGAAGGTCACCGACAAGCACATCGCAGAAATCGATTCCCTGGTCGCCGCCAAGGAACAGGAAATCATGGCGGTCTGACCGACCGCTTCGATGCGATTCGCCCGTTCTTTGAGTAGGGACGTTGATTCCATGCCTTCACCTTCGGCCGCCGTCCCCGCGCATATCGCGATCGTGATGGACGGCAACGGTCGCTGGGCTACGCGCCGATTCCTGCCCCGTCTCGCCGGGCATCGGCAGGGCGTGGAATCGCTGCGCCGTTGCGCCCGAGCCTGCGTCGATCGCGGCGTGTCCGTACTCACCGTGTTCGCCTTCTCGTCCGAGAACTGGAACCGCCCGGTCGACGAGGTCTCTGGCTTGCTGGATCTCACCGGCCGTGCGCTCGCGCGCGAAGTCCCGCACCTGCTCAAGGATGGGGTGCGCGTGCACTTCGTGGGCAATAAGGGAGCGCTGTCTGAAAAGGTGCGCCAGAGCCTGAGCGCCGCGGAGTCCGCCACGGCCCACAATACGCGCCTGATCATGAACGTGTGCTTCAACTACGGTGGGCGCTGGGACATCGCGCAGGCTGCTGCCACTCTGGCGGCGCGAGGTGAGGCCATCACCGAAGCCAGCCTGCACACGACCATGGGGTTGGCCCACGTGCCGGATCCGGATCTCGTCATCCGCACGGGGGGTGAGATGCGCATCAGCAACTTCCTGCTTTGGCAGGCGGCCTATTCCGAGTTGTACTTCAGCGATCGCCTTTGGCCCGACTTTGATGAAGAGGCCCTGGACGAGGCGATCGCCGCCTTCAATCAACGGGAGCGACGATTCGGGCGGACTTCCGCGCAGGTCGTTGGGGCCAATGCGCAGGCCGGCGTGCTGGGCGGGTGAGCCTTCGAGCGCTCCTCCGACAGATCTTCTCTTCACCCACATTCAAGGGGCCTTCCATGCTCAAACAGCGAGTCATCACGGCCTTGGTACTGCTGGCCATTCTGCTGCCGGCCTTGTTCTATCCGTCTTCCGTTCCGTTCACCGTGGTCGTGCTTGCGCTGATGGGCGCCGGTGCCTGGGAGTGGGCAAGGCTTAATGGCATCCATGGCGCTGGCGCCTTGGGGCTGGGCGCCGTCTGCGTGGCGATGTGCGGCCTGACCTGGGCATCGGGCGGGCTGTTGCAGCCTCATCCCTGGCTCTGGGCCATCGGCGGCGCGGCATGGGTGCTGGGCTCGGCGTGGCTGCTGCATGCCGGCGTGGCCGGCTGGCCGCGCGTGCCGCGTGCCCTGCGCCTCGTGGGCGGCCTGCTCACCCTCTGGATGGCCTGGGTGGCGGTGGTGCAGGCTCGCATGGCGGGCATCAATTTCCTGATGTCCATCCTGGTGCTGGTCTGGGTGGCCGACATCTTTGCGTATTTCGCCGGCCGCACCTTCGGCCTGCGCTTCACGCGGCGCAAGCTCGCGCCCGCCATCAGTCCCGGCAAGAGCTGGGAGGGGGCCTGGGGCGGCATGGCCGGCGTGCTGGTGCTCGCTGTTGTCTGGGTGGCGGCCGACGCCCACTTCCACGCGGATGTGCCGAGCCTCTACACCCGCCTGGCCGCGCCCGGCTGGTGGATGCTACTGATCGGCGCACTTTTCATGGCGGCCATGAGTGTGGTCGGTGATCTGGTGGAGTCGCTCATCAAGCGCAGCGCTGGCGTCAAGGACAGCAGCGCGCTGCTGCCGGGGCACGGCGGCGTACTCGACCGAGTAGATGCGCTGCTGCCCACTTTGCCTTTGGCCATGATGCTTTCTCACTTCGCTTTTGCATGAAACAACGCCTCACCGTTCTGGGATCGACGGGCTCCATCGGTACCAGCACGCTCGACGTGGTGGCCCGGCACCCGGACCGCTATGAGATCTTTGCCCTGAGCGCTGCCACGCAGGTCGAGCAGATGCTGGCGCAGTGCGCCCGCTTCCAGCCCCGCTTTGCCGTGATGGCCAGCGCCGAGCACGCCCGCCTGCTGGCCGACAAGTTGCAGGCGAATGGCCTGGCAACGCAGGTGATTCAAGCCCATGATGCTCTTGAAACGATAGCGTCGCACGCTGATGTCGATCTCGTCATGGCGGCGATCGTGGGCGCAGCGGGCCTGGCCCCGTGTCTGGCCGCTGCACGTGCAGGCAAGCGGTTGCTCCTGGCCAACAAGGAAGCCCTGGTGGTGGGTGGCGAAGTGTTCATGTCCGCAGTAAAGGCCGGCGGCGCCACCTTGCTGCCCATCGACAGCGAGCATTCGGCCATCTTCCAGAGTCTTCCGGAAGACGCATCCACCTGGGCGCGCCGTATCGACCACGTGCTGCTGACTGCCTCCGGTGGCCCGTTCCGAGCGCGCGAGCCGGGCACGCTGCGAGGTGTCACGCCCGAAGAGGCATGCGCACACCCCAATTTCTCGATGGGGCGCAAGATCTCGGTCGATTCGGCCACCATGATGAACAAGGCCCTCGAAGTGATCGAGGCGCGATGGCTCTTTGATCTGGCGCCCGAGCAGATCAAGGTCGTCATCCATCCGCAGCAGATCATCCACTCGATGGTGCAGTTCGTCGATGCATCCATCATCGCCCAGCTGGGGACGCCCGACATGCGTGTGCCCATCGCCTGCGGCCTGGCCTGGCCCGAACGAATCGAAAGCGGCGCGGCCCGGCTGGACTTCGCTGCGCTGGCAGGGCTCACCTTCGAAGAAGCCGATGCCGTCCGCTTCCCCGGCCTGCACCTTTCCTGGCAGGCGCTGCGTTCGGTCCCCGGCACCACCGCCGTGCTGAACGCCGCCAACGAGGTGGCCGTGGAGGCTTTTCTGAGCCGTCGCATCCGCTTCGACCAGATCCATCAGCTCAACCTTGCAACTTTGGAGGCGGTGGTGCCCTCCAAGCCGGATTCGCTCGAAGCCCTGATGGCCCTGGATGCCCAGGCCCGCGGCGCTGCTCGCCTGGTGGCCGAGCGGCTGGCTCCGTCCCTCTGACTTTCGCTGGACAACATTCACATGCTGTTGACCTTGGTCGCTTTCGTCGTTGCGCTGGGACTGCTGATCGCAGTGCATGAATACGGCCACTACCGCGTCGCCGTGTCCTGCGGCGTCAAGGTGCTGCGCTTTTCCATCGGCTTTGGCAAGCCGTTGGTGCGCTGGCAGCCCAAGGGCTCATCCACGGAATTCGTGATCGGCGCCATTCCGCTGGGTGGCTACGTGCGCATGCTCGACGAGCGCGAGGCGCCCGTGCCGGAGGACGAGCGTCACCTGGCGTTCAATAACCAGCCTCTGCGTTCCCGCGCGGCCATCGTTGCCGCCGGTCCGATGGCAAATCTTCTGCTGGCCATGGCGCTTTATGCCGCCGTCAGCTGGCAGGGCGTGCAGGAGCCGAAAGCCTATTTGGCCAGCCCGGTGGCCGGCTCCGTGGCCGAGCGTGCCGGCCTGCAGGGCGGCGACCTGGTGCTGAGCGGTGCGCTGGATGGCGATGAGGCAGAGCCCGTGCGCTCCTTCGAAGACCTGCGCTGGCTGCTCACGCGTGGCGCCCTGGATGGCAACAATCTCCGGCTCGAAGTGCAGCCTGCATCGGGCACGGCTGCTCGTCAGTATGTGTTGGAACTGGCGCAGCTGGGGAGCCGCGAGGCCGATGCACAACTGTTCCGCAAGATCGGCATCGTCGGGCCCTGGACGCGCCCCGTGCTGGGTGGCGTGATGCCCGGCGGCGCGGCCGAGCGGGCCGGTCTGCGCGAAGGCGACGTGGTGCAGCAGATCGGCTCGGTGCCGGTGGTGGACGGCCAGCAGTTGCGCGACCTCATCCGGGCCTCCGTGCGCGATGCGCAGCCGCTGAAGCAGGGCTGGCGCATCGAACGCGGCGGCCAGTCGATGACGGTGCAGGTCACACCTGAAGTGCATCTGGACGGTGGGGTGCCCATCGGCCGCATCGCGGCCTACGTGGGAGCGCCGCCCCAGCTCGTTACCGTGCGCAGCGGTCCGTTCGAAGGGCTCTGGAAGGGCGTCACCCGCACTTGGGAGGTCTCGATGCTCACGCTCAAGATGATGGGGCGCATGGTGATCGGAGAGGCCTCTCTGAAGAACCTCAGCGGGCCGCTCACCATCGCCGATTACGCGGGTCGCTCCGCCAGCCTGGGACTGACCCAGTACCTGGCCTTCCTGGCGCTGATCAGCGTCAGCCTGGGCGTGCTGAACCTGCTGCCGCTGCCCGTCCTCGATGGGGGGCACCTGATGTATTATCTTTGGGAAGGCTTGACGGGCAAGGGCGTATCGGAAGCCTGGATGGATCGCCTGCAGCGCGGCGGTGTCGCAGTGCTGCTCCTGATGATGTCCATTGCCCTTTTCAACGATGTCACCCGCCTGTTTGGCTAACTTCCTGCCGCACCTGTCACGCAGCATCGGCTTCAGCTTCTTTTCATGAAAAAACACATCAATCGCATGGGCGTGCGCAGAGCGGTGGCCGTGGCCGCCATGATCCTGTCCGTCAACGCCGCCTGGGCGCTGGAACCCTTCAAGGTGCAGGACATCCGCGTCGAGGGCCTGCAGCGCGTGGAGCCCGGGACGATCTTCGCCTCCCTGCCATTGCGCGTGGGCGACGACTACAACGACGAGAAGGGGGCCGCCGCGATCCGTGCGTTGTTCGCCCTGGGCCTGTTCAAGGATGTGCGCCTGGAGGCTTCCGGCAACGTGCTGGTGGTGGTCGTGGAAGAGCGCCCCACCATCGCCGATGTCGAATTCGTCGGCACCAAGGAGTTCGACAAGGACACCCTCAAGAAGGCCATGCGCGACGTGGGCCTGGCCGAAGGCCGGCCTTACGACAAGGCCCTGGCCGATCGCGCCGAGCAGGAGCTCAAGCGCCAGTACCTGAACAAGAGCCTCTACGGCGTCGATGTGGTCACCACGCTCACGCCCATCGAGCGCAACCGCGTGAACCTCACCTTCACGGTGACTGAAGGCGAACCTGCGAAGATCAAGGACATCCGCATCGTCGGCGCCAAGGCGTTCAGCGAATCCACGCTCAAGGGACTGTTTGACCAGGACACCGGTGGCTGGCTCAGCTGGTACACCAAGTCCGATCGCTACTCGCGCGCCAAGCTCAATGCTGACCTCGAAACCCTGCGCTCGTACTACCTGTCGCGTGGCTACCTCGAATTTCGCATCGAATCCACGCAGGTCGCCATCTCGCCCGACAAGCAGGACATCACCATCACGATCAACGTGAACGAGGGTCAGAAATACGTGGTCTCCGGTGTCAAGCTGGAAGGCAACTACCTGGACCGCGACGACGAGTTCAAGTCGCTGGTCACCATCCGCCCGGGCGAGCCCTACAACGCGGATACGGTGGCTGAAACCACGAAGGCCTTCACCGACCACTTCGCCAACTTCGGCTTTGCGTTCGCGCGTGTCGAAGCAGTCCCCGAGATCGACCGTGAGAATAACCGCGTGGCCCTGGTGGTACGTGCCGAGCCGTCACGTCGCGCCTATGTGCGCCGCATCAACGTGAGCGGCAACAACCGTACTCGCGACGAAGTGATCCGCCGAGAGTTCCGCCAGTACGAGGCCTCCTGGTATGACGGCGACAAGATCAAGCTCTCGCGCGACCGGGTGGACCGGCTGGGCTATTTCACCGAAGTGAACGTCGAAACGCAGGAAGTGCCCGGCGCACCCGATCAGGTCGATCTGGTGATCAACGTGGCCGAGAAGCCCACGGGTTCCCTGCAACTGGGCGCAGGCTTTTCCAGCGCCGAGAAGATTTCGCTGTCGTTCAGCATCAAGCAGGAAAACGTCTTCGGCTCCGGCAATTACCTGGGCGTGGATGTCAACACCAGCAAGTACCGCCGGACCCTGGTTTTCAGCACCACCGACCCGTACTTCACCAAGGATGGTGTCTCGCGCACCCTGGATCTGTACTACCGAACCGACAAGCCCTATGAAGACCAGGGTGGCAACTACAAGCTGGTGACGGCGGGTACGAGCGTGCGTTTCGGTATCCCATTCAGCGAGACCGACACCGTGTTCTTCGGCGGCGGTTTGGAGCGGACCGAGATCAAGGCTGGCACCAACATTCCAGCCGCTTACCTGGCCTATTCGGACACTTACGGCGCCACCAGTTACGCCGTGCCGCTCACCGTCGGCTGGTCGCGCGACGACCGCGACAGTGCCCTGGCACCCAATTCGGGCCGCTATCAGCGCTTGAACTCCGACTGGTCGGTGGCGGGAGATGCCCGCTACGTCCGCGCCAACTACCAGGTGCAGCAGTACCTGCCGTTGAACAAGAAGTTCACTATCGCGCTGAATGGCGAACTGGGCTGGGGTTCCGGCCTGAACGGCCGCCCGTTCCCGGTGTTCAAGAACTATTATTCCGGCGGCCTGGGCTCCGTGCGTGGTTTCGACCAGGGCACGCTGGGCCCGCGCGACGTGACTGGCGCCTCTCTGGGCGGCCCCAAGAAGGTCACCTTGAACGCCGAGTTCATCGCACCATTCCCCGGCGCGGGCAACGACCGGACGCTGCGCGTCTTCACCTTCGTGGATGCGGGCAACGTCTACGGCGAAAACGACAAGGTGGATTTCGGCCAGATGCGGGTCTCCACTGGCCTGGGTCTGAGCTGGATCTCTCCGCTTGGTCCGCTGCGCCTCGCCTATGCACAGCCGGTGCGCAAGTTCGCCGGCGATAGAATCCAGAAACTGCAATTCCAGATCGGAACGTCTTTCTAATGAAATCTCTTTCCCGCCATATTCCTCTGGTCCTTCTGCTGGGCACGCTGTCCGCTGCAGTGCCAGCCCATGCCGACGATTTCAAGGCCGGGTTCGTGAACACCGACCGTATCTTCCGCGAGGCCAATACCGCCAAGGCGGCACAGACCAAGCTCGAGCAGGAGTTCTCCCGCCGCGAAAAGGACCTCGTTGATCAAGGCAACGCGCTGAAGGCCGCGACCGAGAAGTTCGAGCGCGATGCGCCCACGATGGCCGAGAGCCAGCGTACCGCTCGCCAGCGCCAGCTGGTTGATCAGGACCGCGACTTCCAGCGCAAGCGCCGCGAGTTCCAGGAAGACCTGAGCTCGCGCAAGAACGAGGAACTCAGCCAGGTGCTGGAGCGCGCCAACCGCGTGGTCAAGCAGGTTGCGGAAGCCGAAAAGTACGACGTGATTCTGCAAGAGGCCGTGTACATCAACCCCAAGTTCGACATCACCGACAAGGTGATCAAGGCTCTGAATGCCTCTTCGACTGGCAATGGTGCTGCGACCAAGTAACTCGGCCTGCCGGGCGGGTTTCCGCCCGTGAGCCTGACGCTTGGAAGCATCGTCGATGCGCTGGGCGGGACACTGGAAGCAGCCGATCGCGGGGTGGAAATCCTGCGTATCGCGCCGCTCGACTCTGCGGGGCCGGGCGATCTCTCTTTCCTGAACAACCCGCGATACCAGCCGCAACTGGCCGCCTCCCGGGCGGCCTGTGTCATTGTGGCTCCTGCCATGCGGGAAGCTGCCTTGTCGCGCGGCGCGTGCATCGTGACCGACGAGCCCTACGTGTATTTCGCCCGGGTGACACAGCTCTGGAAGCGTGCTCACGCCCAGCCGCTGCAGCAGGAGGGGGGTATCCATCCCTCCGCGGTGGTGGACGAAGCGGCCGAGGTGCATCCTTCCGCCACCATCGGCCCGCTGTGCGTGGTCGAGCGCGGTGCGATCATTGGTGCGCAGACGGTGCTGAAGTCGCGGGTGACGGTGGGCGAGGGCTGCCACATCGGTGAGCGCTGCCTGATCCATCCCGGTGTCGTGATCGGCGCGGATGGCTTCGGGTTTGCCCCGCAGCGCGGCCAGTGGGTCAAGATCGAGCAGCTGGGGGCGGTGCGCATCGGCGACGATGTGGAAATCGGCGCCAACACCTGCATCGACCGCGGTGCGCTGGAAGACACGGTGATCGAAGAGGGCGTCAAGCTCGACAACCTGATCCAGATCGCGCACAACGTGCGCATCGGGCGGCATACGGCCATGGCCGGGTGTTCGGGTGTGGCGGGCAGCACGACCATCGGCGCGTATTGCACGATTGGCGGGGCGGCCTCGATCCTGGGACACCTGGAACTGGCCGACCACGTGCATGTGTCCACCAATACGGTGGTCACCCATTCGCTCACACGGCCCGGCCATTACACCGGCGTGTACCCGATGGACGAAAATGCCAAGTGGGAAAAGAACGCGGCCACGCTTCGCAATTTGCACTCGCTGCGCGAACGTATCAAGGCCCTGGAAAAACAAACTCGAAAGGACGGCTAGGCCGTTCCAGCAATGATGGACATTCACCAAATTCTCAAGCTCCTGCCCCACCGTTATCCGTTTCTTCTGGTGGACCGGGTGGTCGAGCTCGAACGGGGCAAGCGCATTCGTGCGCTCAAGAACGTGACCATCAACGAGCCCTTCTTCACTGGGCATTTCCCAGCGCGCCCGGTCATGCCTGGCGTGCTGATCCTTGAAGCGCTGGCCCAGGCGGCCGGCCTGCTGTCGTTCGACATGATGGGCGAGGCGCCCGGCGACGACAAGGTGTTCTACTTCGTCGGCATCGACGGCGCGCGATTCAAGCGGCCCGTGGAGCCCGGCGACCAGCTTCTGCTGGATGTCGATCTCGACCGTATCAAGGGCGGCATCTACAAGTTCAAGGGCGTGGCCCGCGTGGGCGACAGCGTGGCTTGCGAAGCTGAGATCATGTGCACGATGCGTTCCGTCGTCTGACGTGCTGAGGCGACGCGTACGTGAGCAACATCCATTCCACAGCCATCGTCGATCCGGCGGCGTGCATCGATGAGTCCGTAAGCATCGGGCCGTATGCGGTCGTCGGGCCGCACGTCTCGATCGCGGCGGGGACCTCGGTGGGCCCGCATTGCGTGATCGAAGGCCGCACGACCATCGGGCGCGATAACCGGATCTTCCAGTTCGCCTCGCTAGGTGCGGCACCGCAGGACAAGAAATACGCTGGCGAGCCCACGGAACTGGTCATCGGCGATCGCAACACCATCCGCGAGTTCTGCACGTTCAACACCGGCACGACGCAGGACCGTTCGGTGACCGCCGTCGGCGACGACAACTGGATCATGGCCTACGTGCATATCGCGCACGACTGTGTGGTGGGCAACCACACGGTGCTGGCCAACAACGCGACGCTTGCCGGCCACGTGACCGTGGGCGACCACGCCATCATTGGAGGCCTCACAGGCATCCACCAGTTCACCCATGTCGGCGCCCATGTGATGGCCGGCTTCGCCAGCCATATCTCGCAGGACGTGCCGCCCTTCATGATGGTGGACGGCAATCCGCTTGCCGTGCGGGGGCTCAACGTGGAGGGCTTGCGCCGGCGCGGCTTCTCGCCTGAGCGCATCGTAGCGATCAAGCAGGCGCACCGCTTGCTGTACCGCCAAGGTCTGACACTCGACGCCGCCCTGAAGGCACTGGAGGCCTTGCCGTCAGAGCACCCGGAAGCCGCGGGCGACATGGCCCTGCTGCGGGACTTCATCGCATCCTCGACGCGCGGCATTGCGCGCTGACGAGGTGCGCGCAGCCATGCAAGACACCGCCCCGCGTATCGCGATGGTGGCCGGGGAGACATCCGGTGACCTGCTGGCCGGACTGCTGCTGGACGGGCTGCGCGCGAAGTGGCCCGGCCTCGCCGCCCACGGCATCGGTGGTCCGCAGATGCAGCGGCGAGGCTTCGAAGCCTGGTGGCCCAGCGAACGGCTGGCCGTCCACGGCTACAGCATCGAGCTGGTGCGCAAGTTGCTGGGCATTCTGGCGATCCGCAAGCAGCTGCGCCAGCGCCTGCAGGCGCCCGGTGCGCGCCCCGATGTGTTCATCGGAGTCGATGCACCCGACTTCAACCTGGGGCTCGAAGCCGCCCTGCGCGAAGGCGGCGTGAAGACGGTGCATTTCGTCTGCCCGTCGATCTGGGCATGGCGGGCCGATCGCGTGGAGAAGATCCGCCGCAGCGCCGACCATGTCCTATGCATCTTCCCGTTCGAGCCCGAACTGCTGGCCCGCCACGGCATCGCCGCGACCTATGTGGGACACCCGCTTGCCAACGTGATCCCGATGGAGCCCGACCGCCTGGCCGCTCGCGCCCAACTGGGCCTGGCGGCGCACGACGAGGTGGTGGCCGTGCTGCCGGGCAGCCGCTTGGCCGAGGTAGCCTACATCGCAAAGCCCTTCTTTCAGGCGGCAGCCCTGCTTCTGCGCACACGGCCTGCTATCAAGATCGTAGTGCCAGCCGTGCCGGCCCTGCATGCGCGCATCGAGGCCATCGCCCGCGAATGCGGCGTGGCTGATGCGGTGCAGATCGTCGCCGGGCAGTCGCACACCGTGCTGGCCGCCTGCGACTGCACCCTGATCGCGAGCGGCACGGCCACGCTGGAGGCCGCGCTCTTCAAGCGCCCCATGGTCATCGGCTACCACATGCACCCGATCAGCTGGCGCCTGATGCGCCGCAAGCAACTGCAGCCCTGGGTGGGCCTGCCCAACATCCTGTGCCGTGACTTCGTCGTGCCAGAACTGTTGCAGGATGCCGCGACGCCCGAAGCGCTGGCCGCCGCCGTGCAGCGCTGGCTGGATGCGCCGGCTCAGGAGCCTGCTGTATTGCGGTCGCTGCAGCAGCGTTTCACCGCGCTGCACGAAAGCCTGCGCCGAGACACCCCCCGATTGGCCGCCGATGCGATCCAGAAAATCCTTGCCGCTGCTTGAGCAGTGCGCTTTGCCGTGGCACCCGCCGGGCCTCGTCGCTGGCGTGGATGAGGCGGGCCGCGGCCCGCTGGCAGGGCCCGTGGTGGCGGCGGCGGTCATCCTGGATGAGCTCAACCCGATCGCCGGGTTGGCCGACTCCAAAGTCCTTACCGCCGCGCGCCGGGAGGCGCTCTACGACGAAATCCGTGCCAAAGCGCTGTGCTGCAGCGTGGCTGAGGCCAGCGTCGATGAGATCGATGCCATCAACATCCTGCAGGCCACCATGCTCGCCATGCGCCGTGCCGTCCAGGGCCTGCGCCTGCGGCCTGTGCTGGTGCTGGTGGATGGCAACCGCATCCCGCCGCTGGACGTCCCTGCCGAGGCCATCGTCAAGGGCGATGCCCTGGTGCAGGCCATTTCTGCGGCCTCGATCCTGGCCAAAGTGGAGCGCGACCGCTGGTGCGCCCGGCTCCACGAACGCTATCCGCAGTACGGCTTCGCGGCGCACAAGGGCTATGGCACGGCCGAGCACATGGAGGCATTGCGGGCGCATGGCGTCTGCCCGGAGCACCGCCGTTCGTTTGCGCCCGTGGCGCGGACGCTGGCAGCTTCCGTCGACCGCATCGCCCCGCAGGCGCCGGCACAGCAGCCTTGCGCACAGCCGGCGCACGCATGACTCTGTTGACCGCCGACCTGGCTCTTGGCTCCGTCGGCAGTCCTTTCCGGATGCCAGCCCGCTCCTTCGACTGATTCTCTCCATCGCATGACCGCTCCGCTGATTCCCATCCGTTCCCGCGACAACGCCTTCGTCAAGGATTTGCGGCGCCTGGCGCAGGACAGCACGGCCTACCGCAAGCAGGGCCGCATCTGGCTGGAGGGGGACCACCTCTGCCGCGCGGCGCTGGAGCGGGGGCAACGTCCGGCCATCGCGGTCTTCGCGGAGTCTTTCTGGCCTGCAGCCCAACATGAATATGGGCAGAATGCTATAAAAAACGTAGTGATAGACGATGCCCTGTGGGCCGATGTCAGCGGGCTGGAATCGCCCGCGCGCATGGGCTTCGTGCTGGAACTGCCTCCAGCGCAGGCCTTGCAGGCGGGCCTCTCCACAGTGGTGCTAGACCGGCTCCAGGACGCCGGCAACGTGGGCTCCATCCTGCGCAGCGCCTCGGCCTTCGGCTTCGGGCAGATCGCTGCGCTCAAGGGCACGGCGGCGCTCTGGAGCGCCAAGGTGCTGCGGGCCGGCATGGGCGCGCATTTCGCGCTGCGGCTGGTCGAAGGGCTGGAGCCGGCCGAGATCGACACGCTGGAGCTGCCGCTGCTGGCGACCAGCTCGCACCAGGGCAGTTATCTGCACCAGGCGGCGCTGCCCTGGCCCTGCGGCTGGATCATGGGCCACGAAGGGCAGGGCGTTTCCGCCGCGCTGCAGGAGCGGGCCACACAGCACATTCGCATCGTGCAGCCGGGAGGGGAGGAGTCGCTGAACGTCGGTGCCGCCGCTGCCATCTGCCTGCATGCCAGCGCCGCTGCGCGCCACTGACGGCAGCCGCGATTGCCCCGGGTGGGCGCTTATTGGTTGCGCAGGAACTGCTGCACGAATTCGCCCTGATTGGGCGCGTCTTCCTGCGTGGTGAAGAGCAGTTGCCGGCCTTCGGCGCGCAGTTTCAGCTCGGGACCGAAGCGGCAGCTGATCTGGCCCAGGTCGGCCGCCTTGGTCTTGAAGGCGGGTGTGGCGTTGCACATGGAGCCCAGTTGTGAGGCCACTTCGCCGCAGTAGCCCGCGATGCTCAGGGTCTTGAACTGCTGCTCCGAGATCGACGACCAGTCCACCGTGGTCTTCACCTGGCTGCCGCAGGATTCGCTGGCGGTTTCGTCCTTGCGCTGCAGCGCGGCCTTGGCCTGGGCGATGCTCTTGTCCTTGTCAAAGCGGGCCAGCAGGTTCTGCACACCCTCGCGGTTCTGCTGCTCGTAGGTGGCCAGCAGGGTAGCGGGCTGCAGCGCTTTGCTCTTCTTTTCGTCGTAGCTCAGCGCGATGCCGTCGCGCTGCCCGGGCAGATAGGTCAGGGTCTGGTCGCCGCCGTAGGCGCCGCGCTGCTTCTGCACCAGCGTGTAGGGGCGGCCATCCAGTGGAGTGACGAAGGCTTCCGCCCCGTTGCCGCGCTGCTCGCGCTGCGTGAGCAGGACCACTGCGTCGATGGGGTGGTTCACGCCGGTCACCCGCACCAGCGCCTCCTTGCCGTCGCGGCTCGGGGCGAGGGCCACTTCCAGGCCCTGCGGGCCACTGAATACCTGCGGATATTTGGCCAGCTCGAACGCCGAAGCGCCGCACGAAACGAATGCCGCGCAGCTCAGCGCAACGGAAGCCTTGATGAACATGCGAATCCAACTCCTCTACGGCATCCCGAAGGACGATGCCGGAAGTCTAGCCGGAGGCAGGACGACCATTTGTAGGAGGTGTGGGTCCGTGATTCGATATCACGTTGATGCGCAGCGCGAAGAGCAGCGCCGGTGGCTGCAGAGGCACCCCAGGGGCCGCAACCGCCCATGAAAAAAGCCCTGACTCTTGCGAATCAGGGCTTTTTTGACTGGTGCCGGAGAGATGAATCGAACACCCGACCTTCTCATTACGAATGAGCTGCTCTACCGACTGAGCTACACCGGCGAAGACTTGAATTATATACCGGAATGGTAGCTCGTCACGCGTTCCACTTCATTTTTTGAGCCCAGGATGACGCTGACGCGCTGGTGCAACTGGGTGGGCTGGATGTCGAGGATGCGTTGGCGGCCGTCGGTCGCGGCACCGCCGGCCTGCTCGATCAGCCAGCTCATGGGGTTGGCTTCGTACATCAGGCGCAGCTTGCCGGGCTTGTTGGGCTCGCGCTTGTCCCAGGGGTAGAGGAACACGCCACCGCGCGTCAGGATGCGGTGCACATCGGCCACCATGCTGGCGATCCAGCGCATGTTGAAGTCCTTGCCGCGCGGGCCGTCGGTGCCCTCCAGGCATTCGTCGATATAGCGCTTGACCGGGGTGTCCCAGTGGCGCATGTTGCTCATGTTGATCGCGAATTCCTTGGTGTCGGCAGGGATCTCCACGTTCTCTTCGACCAGCACGAAGGAGCCTTGCTCGCGGTCCAGCGTAAACATGGCCACACCGTCGCCCACGGTCAGCACCAGCGTGGTTTGCGGGCCGTAGATGCAGTAGCCCGCGGCCACCTGCTTGGTGCCGGCCTGCAGGAAGTCCTCGGTGGTCACGCCAGGGTGGCCTTCGGGTTTCTTCAGCACGCTGAAGATGGTGCCGATGCTGACGTTCACGTCGATGTTGGAGGAGCCGTCCAGGGGGTCGAACAGCAGCAGGTATTCACCCTGCGGGTAGCGGTTGGGCACCACATAGATGCTGTCCATCTCTTCGGAGGCCATGGCCGCCAGGTGGCCGCCCCATTCGTTGGCTTCGATCAGTACTTCGTTGGCGATGATGTCCAGCTTCTTCTGGACTTCGCCCTGTACGTTCTCGCTGCTGGCCGAACCGAGCACGCCGCCCAGCGCGCCCTTGTTCACGGCATGGCTGATGTGCTTGCAGGCGCGGGCCACCACCTCCAGCAGCAGCCGCAGCTGCGAGGGGATGAGGCCATCGACGCGCTGCTGCTCGACGAGGTAGCGGGTCAGGCTGATTTTCTGGGCCATGAAAAAGACTCTTTCGTAGCGTGGGTGGTGTGAAAGAAGGACAGGCTTGTGTGCTGCGGCGGGGCGGGGCGCTCAGTCGGCCAGCGCCCGCGTGACGACTTCGCGCACGTCGTTGGAGAGCGCCGGGCGGGCGGCCACGCGCTCGATCGCCTGGCGGGCGGCCGAACGGTAGGGCTCGGCCAGCTTGCTCCAGCGGTCCAGGCTGCGGGCCAGGCGCGCCGCGACCTGCGGGTTGATGGCGTCGAGCTCCAGCACGCGGTCGGCCCAGAAGGCGTAGCCCGCGCCGTCGGCGCGGTGGAAGCCGCCGGGGTTGGCGTTGCAGTAGCTGAAGATCATGCTGCGGGCGCGGTTGGGGTTCTTCAGGCTGAAGTCGGGGTGGGCGAGCAGGGCCTTGGCGGTGGCCAGCGCCTGGCCGCCGCGATCGGGTGCGCTGGCCTGCAGGGCGAACCATTTGTCGAGCACCAGGGCTTCACCCTTGAACATGGCGTGGAAACGCGCCAGCGCCTGTTCGGCCAGCGGCTGGCCGCTCACGACCAGCGCGCTCAGGGCGTTGAAGCGGTCGGTCATGTTGCCGGCGTCCTTGAAGCGCTGGTAGGCGCGGCCGGGCCAGACGGTGTCGCCCGATTCGCGCGCTGCCACGCACAGCATGGAGAGGGCCATGCCGGCGAGCGCGCGGCGGCCGGACGAGAGCGCGTCGGGCCGGTAGGCACCGGTGTCGTGGTGCTGCTCCCAGGCGGCTTCCCATTCGGGGCGCAGGGCGGTGGCCAGCTGCGTGCGCAGGGCCTCGCGCACGGCGTGGATGCGCTGCGGGTCCACCACGTCCAGCTGCTCGGCGATGTAGCCCTCGGAGGGCAGCGCCAGCACCAGTTCCTTGAACGCCGCGTCCAGCGTGGGGTGGCGCAGCACGTCGCGCATGGCAGCGATGAAGCTTTCGGGCAGCAGATCGGGGGCGATCTGGCCCGCAGCGCCCGTATCGCCTGCGCCTTCTGCTATGGCATTGATAGCAATGCGCAACGCCAGGCGCTGGCCGGCTTCCCAGCGGTTGAAGGCGTCGGTGTCGTGCGCCAGCAGGGCCAGGAGCTCGTCGTCGGTGTAGTCGATGTCGAGGTGCACCGGTGCGCTGAAGCCGCGCAGCAGCGAAGGCACGGGTGCGGAGTCGATGTTGACGAAGGTGTAGCTGTGGCTGGGCTCGGTCAACACCACGGTGCGGTCGGTGGCACCCGTGGTGGCTTCGCCTTCGAGCTGCAGCGCGATCGGCTGGCCGTTCGCATCCAGCAGGCCCAGCGCGACGGGGATGACCATCGGCAGCTTCTCGGTCTGGCCGGGCGTGGGCGCGAGGGATTGGCTCAGCGTGAGGCGGTAGCTGCGAGCGGCCGCGTCGTAGGCGCCCACGGCGCGCACGCGCGGCGTGCCGGCCTGGGAATACCAGCGCTTGAACTGGGGCAGCAGGCGGGCGAGGTCGCTCTCGGGGTTGGCGTCGGCGATGGCCTGGGCGAAGTCGTCGCAGGTGACGGCCTGGCCGTCGTGGCGCTCGAAGTAGAGCTTCATGCCCTTGGCGAAGCCTTCGCGGCCCACCAGGGTGTGCTGCATGCGCACCACTTCCGCACCCTTTTCGTAGATGGTGACGGTGTAGAAGTTGTTGATCTCGACGTAGCTGTCGGGCCGCACGGGGTGGGCCATGGGGCCGGCGTCCTCGGGGAACTGCACGGTGCGCAGCACGCGCACGTCCTCGATGCGCTTGACGGCGCGTGCCGACGGGCTGCCGGCCAGGTCCAGGCTGAATTCCTGGTCGCGGAAGACGGTGAGGCCTTCCTTCAGCGAGAGCTGGAACCAGTCGCGGCAGGTGACGCGGTTGCCGGTCCAGTTGTGGAAGTATTCGTGGCCGACCACCGATTCGATGTTGGCGAAGTCCACGTCGGTGGCGGTGGCCTGGCTGGCCAGAACGTACTTCGTGTTGAAGATGTTCAGGCCCTTGTTCTCCATGGCGCCCATGTTGAAGTCGCTGGTGGCGACGATCATGAAGCGTTCCAGGTCCAGCGGCAGGCCGAAGCGGGCTTCGTCCCAGGCGATGCTGGCCATGAGGGAGTTCATCGCGTGCTCGGTCTTTTCCAGATCGCCCGGGCGCACGTAGATCTGCAGCAGGTGGTCGGTGCCGCTGCGTGCGCGGATGCGCTGCTCGCGCGCCACCAGCTTGCCGGCCACCAGCGCGAACAGGTAGCAGGGCTTCTTGTGCGGATCGTTCCAGCGCGCGAAGTGGCGACCGTCTTCCAGCGCGCCCTGCTCGATCAGGTTGCCGTTGGACAGCAGCACCGGGTACTGGGCCTTGTCGGCGCGCAGCAGCACGGTGTAGCTGGCCATCACGTCGGGCCGGTCGAGGAAGTAGGTGATGCGGCGGAAGCCCTCGGCCTCGCACTGCGTGAAGAACGTGCCCTGGCTCACGTAGAGGCCGGACAGCTGCGTGTTCTTGGCAGGGCAGCAGGTGGTGAAGATTTCCAGCTCGAAGGGCGTATCGCCTTCGGGCAGGTTCTCCAGCACCAGGCAGCTGCCTTCCATCTTGAACGACGTGCCGGCGCCGTTGACCAGCACGCGAGCCAGGTTCAGCTCGTCGCCGTGCAGGCGCAGCGGCGCGGCGGGCACGCCGCTGTTGCGGCGCACGCGCATCTTGTTGAGGACGCGGGTCTTGGCCGGGTCCAGGTCGAACGTGAGATCCACGGTGTCGATCCAGTACGCCGGGGCGGCGTAGTCGGCACGGTGGATGGCGGTGGCTTGTCCTTCTCGCATCATGGCTTGGGGCTTTCCGGGCGCGTTGGGTTGGTTTACACGCCCTGCTTGAGGGAGGCTTCGATGAAGGCGTCGAGATCGCCATCCAGCACCTTCTGGGTGGCGGAGATTTCGACGTTGGTGCGCAGGTCCTTGATACGGCTGTTGTCCAGCACGTAGCTGCGGATCTGGTGGCCCCAGCCCACATCGGTCTTGGTGTCTTCCAGCTTCTGTTGCTCTTCCATGCGCTTGCGCATCTCGAAGTCGTAGAGGCGCGAGCGCAGGCGTTGCCAGGCGACGTCGCGGTTGCTGTGCTGGCTGCGGCCGTCCTGGCACTGCACGACGATGCCGGTCGGGATGTGCGTGAGGCGCACGGCCGAATCCGTCTTGTTGATGTGCTGGCCGCCCGCGCCGGAGGCGCGGTAGGTGTCGGTGCGCACGTCGGCCGGGTTGATGTTGATCTCGATGGAGTCGTCGATCTCGGGATAGACGAACAGCGAGGCGAACGAGGTGTGGCGGCCGCCCGAGGAGTCGAACGGGCTCTTGCGCACCAGGCGGTGCACGCCGGTTTCGGTGCGCAGCAGGCCGTAGGCGTATTCGCCCTCGATCTTGATCGTGGCGCTCTTGATGCCGGCCACGTCGCCCGGGGTCTCTTCTTCCACCGTGGCCTTGAAGCCCTTGCGTTCGGCGTACTTCAGGTACTGACGCAGCAGCATGCTGGCCCAGTCGCAGGCCTCGGTCCCGCCGGCGCCGGCCTGGATATCGACGAAGCAGTTGAGCGGGTCGGCCTCGTTGCTGAACATGCGGCGGAATTCCAGCTCTTCGATGAGCGGGCGCAGCTTGGCGGTTTCGGCCTCGATGGTCTCCAGGCCTGCTTCGTCGCCTTCTTCCTTGCTCATGTCATAGAGCTCGGTGTTGTCGGCCAGCTCGCGGGTGAGCTTGTCCAGGGTGACGACCACGCTGGAGAGCGACTTCTGTTCCTTGCCGAGTTCCTGGGCCTTCTTGGGATCGTTCCAGACGGCCGGGTCTTCCAGCGAGGCGTTTACCGTGCGCAGGCGTTCGAATTTGGCATCGAAGTCAAAGATACCTCCGTAACTCTTGCGTGCGCAGAGCCAGGTCTTGGAGGGTGGTGCCGATGAGGTTGATGCGTTCTGCGTCCATGGTGCGGGTGTCCTGTGTTCTTGGTGAATGTCAGCGTAACCGGCGATTTTCTCACGGGCGGGGTCCGGCCGGGCCAATGCCCCGGCCCGGCGCTGGCCGCCGCGGCGGCGTGGCGGCGATGCATCGAAAAGTGTAGCGACCAGCCCAGGCGGGGCGCGGGCTGCGGTGCCTTGGTGCTGCTAGGTCTGTGGCGCTTCGGCCGAGAGGAATTCCTCGATCAGCGCGGCGACGGCCCGCGGCTGGTCGTGGTGCAGCATGTGGCCCGCGTCCTGCACCAGGGCCGTGCGGCAGTCGCGCACGCGCAGCAGGCGCTCGTGGTAGTCGGCCAGGGTGTACTGCCCCTTGAACCACATGCCCAGGCTGTCGTCGCTGGCCTCCACGGCCAGGGTGGGGGCCACGATGCGCTCGTAGAGCGCCAGGGTCTCGTCGGCGCGGTAGATGTGGGGGCGCACGATCTTGTGGGCCGCATCGCCCAGGATGCGCCAGCGGCCGTCGGTGCCGGGCCGGGCCCATTGGCGGGCGAGCCAGGCGGCCTTGTCCTGCGCCAGGCGCGGGTTGGTCTTCATGAGCCGCTGGGCGACGCCTTCGGCGCTGTCGTAGCTCTTCAGATCCTTTTCGCCGCGCTCGTACTGGGCCAGCTCGTCCAGCCATTGCGCGTAGCGGTCGGGCGCCTTGGCGGCGGGCACGTCGGGCATGCCGAAGCCTTCGAGGTTGACCAGGCGCCGGATGCGCGAGGGGCGGGCGCCCGCATAGGTCATGGCCACGTTGCCGCCCATGCTGTGGCCCACGAGATCGACGGCCTGGCCGGGGGCGTAGTGGTCCAGCAGGCGTTCCAGGTCGCCCAGGTAGTCGGCCATCTGGTAGTGGTCGCAGGGGGCGGGGGGCATGGTCAGACCGAAGCCCCGCCAGTCGGGCGCGATGATGCGGCGGCCTTCGGCGAAGGCGCTGGAGAACGCATCCACCACGAACTGGTAGGAGGCGCCCACGTCCATCCAGCCGTGGACCAGCACCAGCAGCGGGCGGTCTGCATGGCTGCCGCCGCCATCGCCTTGGTCTTCGCCCCAGAGGCGTACGTGGTAGTCGAGGTTGCGCAGGGCGATCGTTTCGGTGCGGCAGGGGCGGGCGGGCTGGTACATGGGCGGGGATTATTCCGGAACGCGCCCTGCGCACTGGCTCGCGGGCGACAGCCCCTCTTCTGCAGACCTCGCAGGCGGCCCGTAAACTGCGCCGCTTGTCCGTCCAAGAAAGCCATCTTTTCATGATGAACACCGTTCCGCTGGGCCAGAGCGATCTGCGCGTCACCCCCATCTGCCTGGGCACCATGACCTTCGGCGAGCAAGTGGCCGAAGCCGATGCCCACGCCATCCTCGACCGCGCGCTGGAGCGCGGCGTCAACTTCATCGACACGGCCGAGATGTATGCCGTGCCCGCCCGCGCCGAGACCTTTGGCGCCACCGAAGCCATCATCGGCCGCTGGTTCGCCCAGCGCCCCGGCGCCCGCGCCAAGGTGGTGCTGGCGACCAAGGTGGCCGGCCCCTCGCGCGGCATGCCCTGGGTGCGCGAAGGCCAGGGGATGACGGCGGCCGACATCGTGGCCTCGTGCGACGCCAGCCTCCAGCGCCTGCAGACCGACGTGATCGACCTCTACCAGATCCACTGGCCCGAGCGGCACGTGCCGGCCTTCGGCGTGCTGTATTACGACCCGGCCAAGGAAACGTCGAAGACGCCGATCCGCGAGCAGCTCGACGCGCTGGCCGGGCTGGTCCAGGCGGGCAAGGTGCGTCACATCGGCCTGTCGAACGAGACGCCCTGGGGCGTGCATGAATTCGTGCGCCTGGCCGAAGCCCACGGCCTGCCGCGCGTGGCCACGGTGCAGAACCCGTACTGCCTCGTCAACCGCAGCTGGGACAACGGCATGGACGAAAGCTGCCACCGGCTGGACGTGTCGCTGCTGGCCTATTCGCCGCTGGCCTTTGGCCTGCTGACGGGCAAGTTCGACCAGCATGCGCCCACCGACGCCGGCGCGCCGCAGGGTGCCCGCATCGCCCGCTACGAATCGGTGCGCAAGCAGCGCTGGGGCCGGCCCGAATCGCTGGCCGCTGCCCGCCGCTACAACCAGCTGGCGCGCGACCATGGCCTCACGCCGACGCAGCTGGCGCTGGCCTTTTGCTATCGCAGCTGGCGCGTGGCCAGCACCATCATCGGCGTGACCTCGATGGCGCAGCTGGACGAGGACCTCGACGCCTGGAACACGCAGCTGTCGCCCGAGTTGCTGGCGGCCATCGACGCCATCCGCTGGGAGCTGCGCGACCCGGCGCAGTGATTGGGGGCATCCCCCTGAGGCGCTGCGCGCCTTCCCCCTTCTCTCGAATCGCTGCGCGATTCGGGAAGGGGGACAACGCCGGTGGACGGGCGCAGCCCGATCCACGGCGTTCGCTGGCGTGGCCTGCTCCGCGGCCTTCTGATTCTTTGGGAGGCGAGTGCGGCTGGCGGTGCCAGCAGTGCCATCGGCGTTGGCCGGGATCGCCCGCGCTCTGATCTTTGGGTGAAAATGGCCGCGAGCGCTTGTGGATCAAGCGCATAACGCTATCATTTTTGAAGTATGGCCAAGAAAGGCAAGACCGCGCATGTGAGCGAGACGCCGGCCACGCAGCTGCTGCGTGCGCACAAGATGGCGTTCACGGAGCATCCCTACGAATACGTGGAGCACGGCGGCACGGCCGAGTCGGCGCGGCAGCTGGGGCTCGATGAGCATGCGGTGATCAAGACCCTGGTGATGCAGGACCAGGATGCGAAGCCGCTGATCGTGCTGATGCACGGCGACTGCAAGGTGTCCACCAAGAACCTGGCGCGGCAGATCGGCGCCAAGTCGGTCGAGCCCTGCAAGCCCGAGGTCGCCCACCGCCACAGCGGCTATCTGGTGGGCGGCACCTCGCCGTTCGGTACGCGGCGCGAGATGCCGATCTATATCGAGGAGACCATCCTGGCGCTGCCGCGCATCGCCATCAACGGCGGGCGGCGGGGTTTCCTGGTGCAGCTCGATCCGCAGGTGTGCGTCGAACTGCTGGGCGCGCGGCCCGTGCAGTGCGCGCTGGCAGAATAGCCAGCCTTCCGGCGGCCGGCCGTGGCCGGCCGCACGCCGATGACGATTCCTCCCTTCTCCGAGACAAGACCTTGACCGCCCTGTACCCGCTCCTTGCCACCGTTGCCGCCTATCTGCTGGGCTCGCTGTCCTTCGCCGTGATCGTCAGTCGCGTCATGGGTCTGAACGATCCGCGCACCTATGGCAGCAAGAACCCCGGCGCCACCAACGTGCTGCGCTCGGGCAGCAAGGCGGCTGCCGTCGTCACGCTGCTGTTCGATGCGCTCAAGGGCTGGCTGCCCGTGGTGCTGGTGCGCTGGTTCGGCCAGCCCTATGGCATGGAAGAGGGGACGCAGGCGCTGGTGGGACTGGCGGCTTTCCTGGGCCACCTGTGGCCGGTGTTCTTCCGCTTCCAGGGCGGCAAGGGCGTGGCCACGGCGCTGGGCGTGCTGCTGGGCGTGAGCGGCTGGCTGGGCCTGGCCACGCTGCTGACCTGGATCATCATCGCCTTCTTCTTCCGTTATTCGTCGCTGGCCTCGCTGGTGTCGGCAGTGTTTGCGCCGGCCTACTACGTGCTGGGTGGCGGCGTGGCCTGGGACGGCGATGCGCGCATCGGCGTGTCGATCGCCGCCATGTCGGCACTGCTGGTCTGGCGGCATCGCGAGAACATCCAGCGCCTGATGGCCGGCACCGAGTCGCGCCTGGGTTCTCGCAAGAAGTAGCCGTTCCTTCGGGGGCGAGGGGAACCTCGCGTCGGTCAGGCCGTAGCCGGGGCGTGTCCGCTGGCGCATGAGCGCGGAATCCTTCATGACGCGCTCTGCGAGGCCATGGTCGGCATTCATCGATCTTTCACGGCCCGTCTCCTGGCCTTCTCGTTCTTCAAGGCCGGTGCGCCCGACGTCGGTGGCCATCCCCGCATTCCTTCTCACGGAAGCCGGGGGCGCTCGGCGATTGCCAGCTTTACAGGAACTGGGCTCGCAGCCCGACCATGACGCGACGGCCGGCCGCGGGCTCGTAGAAGCGGCCGTTGCCGTCGTTCACGATGACCGAGCCGACATAGTTGCGGTCGAACAGGTTGTCCAGCCGCGCCCAGAGCTGCCAGCGTGGCTGGCCGGAGCCTGCTGAGCCGCTGCCGATGGTGTAGCCCGCGCGCAGGCCCACCACGGCGAAGCCGGGGGCGGCGGCGGTGTTGGTGTCGTTCACCTGCACCTTGCTGGAGATATCCAGCGATGCGC
This sequence comes from Acidovorax sp., assembly GCA_041987645.1. Taxonomy (GTDB): domain Bacteria; phylum Pseudomonadota; class Gammaproteobacteria; order Burkholderiales; family Burkholderiaceae_C; genus Paracidovorax. The sequence continues at coordinate 25,404 of JBHIWE010000021.1, forward strand.
CCAGCTGCCAGGCGGCCGTGGGGGCGTAGTCCAGCGCCAGCTGCGCCACCTGGCGCGCCGTGCCGGGAATGCGGTTGCCTGCGGTCACGCGGGCGTTGTTGGCGCCGGTGTAGGGGCTGCCGAAGTAGGCATCCAGCCAGGTGTAGGCGGCGCGCGGCGTCCAGGCGCCGGCCTTGGCGCTCCAGGCCAGTTCCAGGCCGCGGCGGCGCACGTTGTCGGCGTTCTGATAGACGGTGCGGCCGTTCACGGTGGCGGCAGGCACGATCTCATCGCGGCTCTTGGCGTCGAACAGCGCGCCCTCCACGCGGTGGACCGCTCCCTGCCACTTGGCGCCCAGCTCCACCTGCCGGCTGCGCGATGCGGCCAGGCCGTAGTTGGGCCCGGTGTTGTCGCGGCTATAGGCCATTTCGGCGAGCGTGGGCGTCTCGAAGCCCTGGCCCAGGTTGGCATAGAGGTTCAGCTGCTCGCTCGCGGCCCAGACCAGGCCCACGGCGGGGCTGGTCTGGCTCCAGGTGCGCCGGCCGCTGTCGTCCGGGCTGGCGGCGTTGACGAAGTGGTCGTCCACCGAGGCGCGCACGCGGCTCATGCGCAGCCCGGCGATGGCGCGCCATTGCGGGGCGATCCAGGCATCGACCTGCGCGAACAGGTCGGTGTTGCCCGCGCGGTCCTGCTCGTTGCGGCGCAGGGCGCCTTTCTGGCCGTTGTCGTTGACGAAGCCCTGGCGGTGTTCGGACTGGCGGTCGGCTTCCAGGCCCACCGTCCAGGTCAGCGGCAGGCCCGAGGGCATGCGGGTGGCATGCGTCCAGGCCAGGCCCAGGCCGTAGTAATCGCGGTCCAGGTCCACCACGCCGCCCGAGCTGGTGGCGGCCGCGCTGCTGAACGAAAGGGTCTGCGTGAGCTGGCGGTTGCCGCCGTAGGCGCGGGCGCGCACGCTGTCGTGCTCGCCCAGGCGCCGCTCCAGCACCACGCCCAGCTGGTTCTGCGAAACGGACTTGCGCGTGTCGAAATCGTAGGCCTGGGCCGTGGCCTGGCGCGGGTTGGCCTGCCACTGCGAGCGCGTCAGGCCCAGCGGGTCTTGCGACAGGGGCTGGTCGTAGAGGTTGACCAGGGTGGTGATGGTGGTGTCGGCATCGGGGCGGGCCACGAGCTTGCCGTTCAGGTGGGTGCGGCGGGTGGCACTGTGGTCGCGCCAGCCGTCGGTCTCGAAGCGCGAGACATCGACCAGTCCGCCCAGGGTGCGGTCGCCGAAATCGACCGAGGCATCGGCCAGCCGCTGGCCGTAGGAGCCCGCCGCCACTGCGGCCTGCGCGCCGCCGCCCGGGCGTGGGTCGCGCGTCGTCACCTGCAGCACGCCTCCGGCGGAGTTGCCGTAGAGCTGCGCCAGCGGGCCGCGCAGCACGTCGATGTGCGCGGCCGACTGTAGTTGCGCCGTGGCGGCCTGGCCCTGGCCGTCGGGCATGGTGGCGGGAATGCCGTCCACCAGGATGCGCACGCCTCGCACGCCGAAGGTGGACCGGGCGCCGAAGCCGCGCACCGAGATCTGCAGGTCCTGCGCGTAGTTCTGGCGGTCCAGTGCCACCACGCCGGGCTGGCCGGCCAGCAGTTCCGACAGGTTGACCAGCGGCGTGGGCGCGGTGAAGCCGTCCACGTCCACCCGTGTGTAGCTGGCCGCGGCATCGAAGCGGCGCTGCGCCTCGGTGCTCCCGCCCCGCACATCGACCGTGGGCAGCGTCGCGGTGCCGGCCGCGGCCTGGGCGAAGGCGCTGGGCGCGCAGGCCAGGGCAGCGCACAGGGCGATGAGCCGGTGGGGGTGTGGCAGGGACGGAGCAAAGGGGCAGAGAGGAGGGCGCTGGGACATGGCGGAGTGGGCTGCAGAGAAAAAAGACCGAGACCGGGCGCGCAAGGGCGCAGAGGAGGCGGCGAGGATACAGGCACGGTGCCCAGCGGCGGCGGCGCCTCCAGGGCGCGTGTTGCTTATAGTTCTGAGTCATGGGGCGGCACGCGTCGCCCGGGGCCCCATGCGGCCCGCCTTTCGCCCCGCTTCAACCGTCTGTCTTCGCTTCCCCTCCATGCATCCCTTCGCACTCCTGGGTATCGCCATCGTGGCCGAGGTCATCGCCACCTCGGCCCTCAAATCGTCCGATGGCTTCCAGCGGCTCTGGCCCTCGGTGCTGTCCGTGGCCGGCTACTGCCTGGCCTTCTTCATGCTGGCCCAGGTGATGAAAAGCATTCCGACCGGCGTGGTCTATGCCATCTGGTCGGGTCTGGGCATCGTGCTGATTTCCGTCGTCGGCTGGGTGCTGTACGGCCAGAAGCTCGATGCGGCGGCCATCGCCGGCATGGCCTTGATCGTGGCCGGGGTGGCCGTGATCCAGCTGCTGTCCAAGACCGCGTCGCACTGACCCGCTGGTTCAGGTCAAATCGCCCCCTGGCGTATGCAAAACGGGCGCATTGCGCTTTTATTTTGATAGCAGCGGGTGGACGGGCGAACGGCTGACAGACAGGGCCGTTGGCGCCAGGCCAGACTGCGGCCTCTGTTGCCCCTGCCGAAAGACACCCACCATGCCAGAGCCCCGCGCTTTCGTCTTCTGCCACTCCTTGCGTACCCGCTGGCCCGCCATGGCGCTGGGCCTGATTGCCGCTGCCGCGCTGTCGGCCTGCGGCGATACCGCCAAGCTGCCCTTCGAGGCCGGCGTGGGCCCGGCGCCCACGTTGCCCGAGCCGAACAAGTCGCTGATCCCGACCGTCAACATCGCTCCCGCCGAAGGCTGGCCGCAGGGGCAAAAGCCTGTGCCCATGGCCGGCATGCAGGTGACGGCCTTCGCCCAGGGGCTGGACCATCCGCGCTGGCTGCTGGTGCTGCCCAGCGGCGACGTGCTGGTGGCCGAGACCAACACGCCTGCGAAGCCCCCTCAGCCCGACCAGAGCCTGTGGCAGAAGCTGCGCGGCTGGGTGATGGGCAAGGTGATGGCGCGCGCCGGCTCCGGCGCACCTCCGGCCAACCGCATCACGCTGCTGCGCGATACCGACGGCGACGGCGTGGCCGAGACCCGCAGCGTGCTGCTGCAGCAGGGCCTGCATTCCCCCTTCGGCATGGCGCTGGTGGGCAGCGAGCTCTACGTGGCCAACACCGATGCGGTGGTGCGCGTTCCGTACCAGACAGGCCAGACGCAGATCTCCGCCGCGCCCGCCAAGGTGGTGGACCTGCCCGGGCTGCCCATCAACCATCACTGGACCAAGAGCCTCATCGCCAGTCCCGACGGCGCCAAGCTCTATGTGACGGTGGGCTCCAACAGCAACGTGGCCGAAAACGGCATGGAGGCCGAAGCCGGCCGTGCCGCCATCTGGGAGGTGGATCGCGCCACGGGCGCGCACCGCCTCTTCGCCAGCGGCCTGCGCAACCCCAACGGCCTGGCCTGGGCGCCTGGCACCGGCGCGCTCTGGACGGTGGTCAACGAGCGCGACGAGATCGGCAGCGACCTCGTGCCGGACTATCTCACTTCGGTGAAGGATGGCGGCTTCTACGGCTGGCCCTACAGCTACTACGGCCAGCATGTGGACCAGCGCGTGCAGCCGCCGCAGCCCGAGCTGGTGGCCCGGGCCATCTCGCCCGACTACGCCCTGGGCAGCCACGTGGCCCCGCTGGGGCTGGCGTTCTCCGACCCGGCGCGCGACAAGGCACTGCCGCCCGCGCTTGCCAGCGGCGCCTTCATCGGCCAGCACGGCTCCTGGAACCGCAAGCCGCGCAGCGGCTACAACGTGGTCTTCGTGCCCTTCGTGGGTGGCAAGCCGCAGGGCCGGCCGATCGAAGTGCTGAGCGGCTTCGTCAGCCCTGACGGCAAGGCCTGGGGCCGCCCGGTGGGCGTGGCGCTCGATGCCAAGGGCGGCCTGCTGGTGGCTGATGACGTGGGCAATGCGGTCTGGCGCGTGAGCGCGGCCCCGGCGCGCTGAGCCCCGTCGTTCAGGCGCGGCGCGATGCGGTGAGGGCCACGCCGCCCTGCAGCCGCTCCAGCACCGTGGCGCGCAGGCTGGCGGGCGCCTCGGCCAGCAGGGCCGGCCATTCGGCCTGGGCTTGCGCCACCGCCTCACGTGCCCAGGCCACGTAGCGCGGCGCTCGCAGCAGGCCCGCGGCCTTGAGCAGCGCCTCCAGGTCGGCCCAGGTCAGAGCGCGCAAGGTCTTGTCGATGGCGCGGTTCACGGCGTATTGCGTGGGCGGTGTGCCCTCGAAGAAGGCGGCCACACAGACCGGGTCGTAGAGCGGCGCCAGGCAGGGCGTGCGGCCGTCGGGATAGATCAGCGCCCAGTTCTTCAGGTGTGCGTCGGTATTGCCCAGCAGGGTGAAGGCGACCATGCGGGTGACGAATTCCCGCACGTCCTGCACCGGGCGGCTGCTCAGGCGGTCGAGCACGCGCAGCATGGTGGTGCCATCGTGCAGCAGGCCCCGGCCGTACTTCTGGCGCGGCGTATAGCCCAGCACCTGGTTGAACTCTTCCATGTGGATGCGCGAGCCGTCGGGGAGATGGTCGAAGCGCTGCACGGCCAGCAGGCTGTCGAAGGGAAGGCTTTCGGGCAGGTCGGCCTCTGCGCGGGTGACGATGGCGGCCTGCGCGCAGTCCAGGCCCAGCGCCCGGCAGAGCCGGTAGCCTGTGAATTCGTTGTCCACCAAGTCGGGGTGTGCGGTGGTGGGCAGCTTCAGGATCACGCTGCCCGCTGCGCCCCGGCGCCGCACCACGTAGCGGCGCCCGTCCTGCACGGCGCTGAACTTGGTCACCACGCCCGGCAGTGAGGCCGCATCTTCCACGGGGTATTCGACGAAGCCGGGCTCCAGCACGTCCAGTCCTTGCGTGGTGTGCCAGTGGCGCACCACGTCGGGAATGCCTTCGCGCGGCGGCACCGGTTCTACCTCCAGCGCGCCCATCAGGTCGTGGCCGGCGGCGGCCAGCAGCTCGAATTCGTCGTCCGGTCCGCAGCCACGCTCGCGCGCCAGCCGGTCGCGGTTGTGGCCTTCGGGCAGCAGGTTCTGAAAATACGCCGGCCAGCGGCCGTCAGTGCGCACCAGCCGCGCGTCGCGGGCCGAGGTCAGGATCTGCCGCGTGGCAGCCTCGCTATCGCCCCGGTATGCCAGCGACAGGGTGGGGCGGGCCGGGTCTGCTATGTACTCCGCGTCGAAGGACACGCGCAGGATGTCACCGTACTGCGAGAGGTATCCGATACCCCGCCGACCGGCACCCAGCGCTGCAGGCTGGTGCAGGTAGAGGCGCAGGTAGCGGATGGCGGTGGTCATGGCCGGGCCTGGTTTCGCGGCAGGGGTTCAGCGGGGTCCGTGGGCCATGGGTCCGG
>JBHIWE010000022.1:0-29328 GCA_041987645.1 Acidovorax sp.
CCGAACCGCACCGCGCTCAGGCAGCCGCCCCAGACGCAGCCCGTATCGAGCCCCAGCAATTGCGGGCGGTCCATCCAGCCCAGGGTGGACCAGTGGCCGAATGCGATCAGCGTACCGGCGGTGCGCCGTCCCGGCGCGTCGAACCAGGGCTGCAGCCCCTCCGGCGCCTGCGCGGCGGACTCCGTGCTCTCGAAATCCATGACGCCCTCGGGTGTGCAAAAGCGCAGGCGGGTCAAGGCGTTCACGATTACGCGCAGCCGGTCCTTGCCCTGCAGCGCATCGCTCCAGCGATCGGGCGCGTTGCCGTACATGGAATGCAGAAAGTCCGGCAGGTCGGGGCCGCGCAGCACGGATTCCACTTCGCCTGCGAGCGCCAGCACGTCATCGGCCGTCCAGCAGGGCAGCACGCCCGCGTGGACCATGAGCAGATCCTCGCCCGCATGGTGCAGCCTCCGCGCCAGGGGTTGCTGGCGCAGCCACTGGAGCAGGGCTACACGGTCCGGCGCCTGGAGCACGGTGTCGAGCGTGTCCTTGCGTGAGGGCTTGCGTGCGCCGTGCGCGGCGGCTAGCAGATGCAGGTCGTGATTGCCCAGCAGGACTCGGATGCTGTCGCCCGCCTGCATGCAGCGCCGCAGCACATCGGCCGATGCCGGGCCTCGATTGACCAGGTCGCCCACCAGATAGGCCGTGTCGCGGCTGGGGGAGAAATCGACATGGGCCAGCAGCCGGCCCAGGGCGGCGTCGCAGCCCTGGATGTCGCCAATACAGTAAATCGCCATCGCTGGTTTCTTGGGTCAGGTTGCAGTGTTGCCCGTGATTGTGCGCGCTCCACCACTCGCCGGCGTCTATGGCGCGCGTCATCGCGGCGGCCTGGGAGAGCAGAGCAAAGCCCCAGGCGGATTTCGCGGGCCCACCGCAAGCGCCCCCAGCGATCGTCCGCGAGGATGTGTGGTGCCTCTTTGCACCCCACCTGACCCTGCTGGCCGTGCGAACGCCCTGACGCGGGCGCGGTCCGCTAGAAGGCCCCAGGGCCCAAGGTCGTGACGGCAAGCACGGCGGTCCACGACGGCGATATCGAGCTGCGGATCGTGAAGCGGACCGAGGGGAGGAAAGGCTGTGTTTTTCGGCTTTGGCGCCGAGCGGAGGGGGTATGGTTCGCGGGTACGGCAAGATTCAACCATCTTTGCGGGATTACCGACGATTGCGTGAAGCGCTCGGTGTGCTGCATTGAGGGGTGCCTTCAGTGCGAATGGGGCCGCCTGGTTGCGTCGGTGGTCGTTGGCGGCCCATTTCTTGAGATGCCCTCCGTGGCGGCGTCGCCCGCCCGGTAATGCCCCGGCCGCTTGCGCGACTACCGCGACGTCATATCATGCATCGCCGCATGCTTCGCATGGGCCGAAGGCAAGTCCCGCGGGTGAGAAATAGTCCTCTAGCGTTTGCCCCATGCCTCACACCCCTTGAAGGATGATCCATTCATGGATACGAAAAAGTTGTCGTCACCCCTTGCCTGGATGGTTGCAACATTCGTGTCGGTGATGGCCATCAGCGGGCTTTTGGCGCTCCACCAGGCGGACACGAACAGCCGATTGGCGCAAAAAGCGTTCGAATCGCACGCCGAGGAGATTGTTGAGCGGTTGCAGCAACGTCTTCAATTGTATGAATACGGCTTGCGAGGAGCCGGGGCTGTGGTGGTGACGGCGGGAGAGGATGGTATTAATGCCAAGCTGTTCCACCAATACAGCGAAATGAGAGATTTCGCACGGGAGTTTCCTGGCGCCCGGGGTTTCGGCTTCATTCGCAGAGTTCCGCGAGCGAAAACTGATGCTTATCTGCAAGCCAGGCGAGCTGATGGGCTTGTCGATTTCTCTATCAGAACGCTGAATGAGCACAGCGGTGAACGCTTTGTCATTGAGCTTGTTGAGCCTATTGAACGGAATCGAGCGGCGCGTGGCCTGGATATCGCTTCCGAAGCCAACAGGCGCCAAGCTGCAATCTCGGCCCTGCAAACCGGAAAAGCCACCATCACCGGCCCAATCACATTGGTTCAGGCCTCGGGGGATTCCCAGCGTTCGGTACTCTTTCTACTCCCGGCATATCGCAGAGGGGCTGCCCCGGAGAATATTGATGAGCGGGAGATCCAGGGTTTTGGATGGAGTTACGCTCCGCTGGCCTTGAGTGAGGTGCTTGCCGACTTTGGTATGGCGCAGCTGCATTACGATATTGCCATTACGGATATTTCCAACCCCTCCCAGAAGGACGTCGTCTTTAGCAGTAAGCGCTCCGATGCGCCGGAAAGAAAGGCTATCAGCCAAGTGCTGGAGCGCGAAGTTTATGGGCGCCTCTGGCGTTTTGATTTAAGCGCCCGGCCCGGATTTGTGGCCGGATTGGGGCAGTTCTCTGGTCATGGGGTACTTGTTGTGGGCCTGATCGTCGGGATCCTCTTTTCGCTCCTTGTCGGGGCCTTGAGAGAAGGCCAAGAACGCAAGAGAAAGGCATTGCTGCAGCAGGCCCAGCTGGCGACGATCATGGAAAACTCCGCCGACGCGATCGTGGGCGAGTCCACTGAGGGCGCCACCATTATCTGGAACCCGGCGGCTGAACGGATGTTGGGGTACACAAAATCCGAAGCGATGGGGCAGTCGATGATCCCGCGGATGGCGGTGGGGAGCGAACGGTCTAAGGAGGAAGTCCTCGTCAGCAAGGTCATGTCGGCAGGAGTGTCAGATCCAGTGGACATCACGCTGTTGGCAAAGGATGGAGGGCAGGTGCCGGTTTCGGTGACAGCCAGCGCGATTCGCGGCGAGCGCGGTGAAATAGTCGGTATCGCTCGCTTCATGCGGGACGTTCGTGACCGGCAAGAGGCCGAACGGGCGATGGCGGATCTGGCCGCAAGTCTTGAAAGACAAGTGGCGCTTCGTACGGAAGAGTTGGAAACCGCACGTCACGACCTCCAGACGGTGCTGGACTCCGTGCCGTCGATGATTGGCTATTGGGATAAAAACCTGCTCAATCGTGTCGCCAATCGTGCGTATAGTGATTGGTTTGGTGTTGATCCTGCCAATCTGCAAGGCAGATCTATGCATGAGCTGCTCGGGAACGAGCTTTTCGCACTCAATCTTCCCTATATCGAAGGAGCATTGAGCGGGCAAGCCCAGCATTTCGAGCGCGCGATTCCGCTGGTCGATAAAAGTGGCTATCGACACTCTCTCGCCAATTACTTGCCTGACGTCGTGGATGGCGAAGTACGCGGGTTTTATGTCATCGTGCACGACGTGACAGAGGTGGTCGAGAGTCGCCAGGTCATCGCGCACGAACGCGAACGACTACAGCACATCATCGAAGGCACCCATGTAGGCACTTGGGAGTGGAACGTGCGAACCGGCGACCTCATCATCAATGAGCGCTGGGCAGAGATCATCGGTTACTCCAAAGAACAGTTGGGGCCGGTGAATATAGAGACGTGGAAGGCCCACGCTCATCCCGAAGATATCGTCAAGGCTCAAGCACTGCTGAGCCAACACTTTGAAGGGACGCAGCCTCAATACCAGAGTGTGATCCGGATGCGCCACAAGCAGGGACATTGGGTGTGGGTGCAGTCGCGAGGCAAGGTGTACACGCGAGCGACAGATGGAACGCCGGAGTGGATGTACGGCACTCACCAGGACATTACCGCAGCGAAGGAAGCGGAGACGCAGCTGGAGGAAGCAGTCGCAATGCTCCGCGGGGTTGTGAACGCTGCGACTCAGCAGTCCATCATCGCCACTGACGCCTATGGCACGGTCACGCTGTTCAATACCGGGGCGGAACAAATGCTCGGTTACGACGCCGATGACTTTGTTGGCAAGAGTACGCCCGCCCCACTGCACTTGAGCGAAGAAGTGCAAGCCTATGGCCTCGAGCTAACGCAGCGCCATGGCGTGCTGATTGAGGGCTTCCGGGTCTTTGTCCATGAAGCTGAACGCTTGGGACATGAAACCCGTGAGTGGACTTATGTGCGGAAAGACGGACATCAATTGCGTGTTCAGTTGTCAGTCAACACGATTCGTGACTTGCATGGCAATATATTTGGTTATCTGGTTATTGCCCAGGATATGACCGAGCGCCACCGCAGAGACACGGAGTTGCGCCACGCAAAGGCCGCCGCAGAAAAAGCCAGCATTGCCAAAAGCATGTTCTTGGCGAATATGAGCCATGAAATACGGACGCCCATGAATGCGGTGCTGGGCGTTTCTCACTTGCTGGCGGACACTCCATTGACCGACGATCAGCGCTTGCTTCTGAGCAAGCTGCAAATTGCGGGGCGGTCGCTGCTGGGAATTATCAACGACGTACTTGATATATCAAAAATCGAGGCGGGTGAAATGACCACGGAGTCTGTGGCCTTCGCTCCGTCTGACTTGGTGTCAGAGCTTTTGCAGCTGTATTCAGCTCAAGCGGAAAACAAGGGCATCCAGTTGCAAGCCGTAGGGCTTGAGGCGTTGCCCTCTGTGGTTGAAGGCGATCCCACCCGGTTGCGCCAAATACTTTCCAATTTGGTCAGCAACGCCATCAAGTTCACCACACAAGGGGCTGTGACTATTGGGGTGACCCGGTTGCCCGAAATGGCTGCGAATGAGCGCCGTGTGTGGCTGAAATTCACGGTTTCTGATACGGGTGAGGGAATATCCGAGCGAGCGCTCCACAGTCTTTTCAAGCCCTTCGCGCAAGCCGACAGCTCCACGACCCGCCGTTTTGGTGGGACGGGGTTGGGTCTGTCTATCGTCAAGCGTTTGAGCCAACTGATGGGAGGCGATGTCGGCGTCGAGAGTGCGTTGGGGGCAGGTAGCACCTTCTGGGTTGAGCTGCCGTTCGTCATCTCGGACCAAGCGCAGCTCCCTACAGCACACACAGCCTATCATCATGACCCGCTGAGCGTGTTTGTGGCGGATGACAATCAGATCGACTTGGAGGGGCTGGTCAGAATGTGCCAGGCGTTTGGTTGGCGCACCACTGCTGTTCCATCAGGCAGCGAACTGCTGCAGCGATTGGAAGCAATCAAGCAAACGCGGCAGAAACTGCCTGATGCACTTGTGGTGGATTGGCAAATGCCAGGTTTGGATGGCATTCAAACCCTGAATGCTCTGGCGGAGCGGTGGGGGCCTTCCGCCATGCCCGCGACGCTTGTGGTTTCGGCTCATGAGAGGGACGCGGTAGCACGCAATGATCACAGCGGCGTGGTCAACCATATCCTGACCAAGCCGGTGAATCCCTCTACGCTCTTTAATGCTATTAACGCCTCCGTGGCCGCGCATACCGGCAGCCACGACCAGGTCATTGCCTCGACTCGGTTGGATTCCATGCGCGGCCATTGGCTTCATGGCATGCATATCCTGCTGGTGGATGACAGCGAGATCAACCTTGAAGTGGCTCGCCGTCTGCTGGAAAAAGAAGGTGCCAGCGTGGAGGTTGCAGCCAATGGCCGGGAAGCGCTGGATTTGCTTAAAGTCAATTTGGCCGGGGGGCGCGCATTCGATGTCATTCTCATGGATGTGCAAATGCCGGTAATGGATGGTTATGAGGCGACTGCGCTTGCGCGCCGAGAGTTAGGCCTTATCGAGCTTCCCATCATTGCGCTGACTGCTGGCGCACTGGCTGAAGAGAAGCACCGTGCGGATGCGGCGGGTATGACGGCTTTTCTCACGAAACCCCTCGATCCTGCCTTGCTGGTGCGCACTGTACACATGCATGTGAATAGGGTGCGTGGCACTCCCGTCGGGGACGAAAGTCAGCACCCCGCAAAGGCTTTGCAGGACGAATCGGAGTGGCCTGAGATCGAAGGGATAAGCACTTCCGAAGCAAGGAAGCTCCTGCAAGGCGATACAGCGCTTTTCTTCAATTTGCTGAGACGGTTCGCCAAAGAATATGGTGGTGAAGGTTTTGAGCTGTCGCCAGAATACGCGGCCGATCAGCGCAAGGTGCTGATGGCCCGCGTCCACAAGTTGCGCGGATCTGCCGGCATGCTGGGTGCCACGACGTTGCGCGCCATTGCGGAAGGCCTGGAGAATACCCTGCGTCGTTTCGAAAGTGAGCCAGAAAAAAATAATGAAATTCTGTCTGCCTCGCAAGAGCTGTTGGTTTCGCTGAATGCTGCTGTGACCCAGTTGATATCGGCGTTCTCCCCTTGGGTGGGTACGCCAGTCCAAAAACTCCATTCAGTCGAGGGCGAAGGTCTTGAGCCCCAGCAAGACGCTCCACGGGAAGAAATGGATGAGGAGCAAGCTCAAAAGCTTCTCGCATTCCTCCAATTGCTCAATAGGCAGGATTTTGCAGTGATGGAGCAGGTCGATGCTCTGGCGCCTGATTTGATTGCACTACTGGGCTCGCAGAAATTTGGCGTTATGCGTGAGGCTATCCATGGGCTGGACTTTGCTGCCGCCGCACAAATGCTGGCAATCCATCTGCCTGTTGGCGAGTAGCTGGGGCCGCCACTGGAATCGAGCGGTCGCCGGGGTGAGAACAGACAACATCAGCCAGTCACACGGGTGGTCCCCAAGGAGGACGTGGCCCGGGAATGGGGCGGCCTGGCGCATTCGGCCCTTGGCCTCGCGCGTCTTTGCTGTGAAGATGTAAGCAACCGGCAGCAGCCCCCAAGGTCGACCGACCTTGCCCCTCATCGAGCCCGCAGTGGCTGTTCACGTGACGTGCTGGCATGTCGGGTGGTACGCCGATGCGAATCGGTCAAAGTCCTCCAGAACTGCTTTGCGGTTTGAACGAACCGGGGCAAATGGCTTTGCCGGTGGCTAGCGGGAGGATGTGCTCAGCCTGTTTTGGGTACGGACCTGTTGCTCGGGCCTTGATTCTTGGGGGGCGTCGTTGGGGGCGTGATGGGGGCCTCTGCGGGCGTGGCCTCTCGAACTTGGGCAGGACGGACAGTGGCTCCGGTTGCCTATTGCCTGTGGCATTACTGCGCGCAGCAGCCCCTCCTCCGTTCTGCCCATTCAGTGCCGCGAAAAAAATGCGCTAATGCGGTAGCCCCTGGGGTCGGGGCGCGACCGGACGCTGCTGGAGCAGCGACATGCTGCCTTCGCACACGCCAACGAGCTGCGCCCGCACGCACCACTGAAAGTGCGTTCGACACCGGCGTTCAGTGGGTAGCAGTCCGCCGGGGCTGGTCGGGCGATTTAGTGCGATGAGGACGTGGCTGGGAATACGGGGTGAAAGATCATTCGTTCAGCCCCGTTCAGCCGCAACTCACCGATGTGATTCGGCCGGTCGCATCGATCTGCAGGTTGAGTCGCTGCGTGTCGTATTCCTTGGTGATCATCTGGCCAGGCCGAAGCACCCGCGCCATGTTGGCTCCCGAACGCACGCGGGCCGCTTCGACCACCTTGGCGGTGCTCATCTGGCCGACAAAGCCTTGCGCTGGCTGGGCGTTGCACACGCCGCCCATGGGGGGCGTGGCGTTGTCGGGCACCGGCGAAGTACTGCCGCTGCCGAGCGGCGTTGTGCAGCCCGCTGTCAGGGCCAGCGTGGCAAGGGCCAAAGCCGTGGATGCTGCAGTGCGCATGAAAACCGCTCCTTGAAGAAATAAGAAGGACGTTAACCCAAGTCGGTGCCGGGCGGCCGTCACCAGCGGTAACGCCGCCGCGCCGCCCGCAGTGGCGTGTTGGCGCCGGGCATGCCCTTCAGTTTTGGGCTGGAGCGGCTTCCAGCCCCAGCGACAGTACGCGCCGCGCGGCTTCATTGGCCTCCGACGCCGAAGTGAAGGGCCCCACGCGCACACGAGTGAGCATGCGTCCGTCGGCCGCACGGACCTGCGCTTGCGATCCGGTCAGATCGACGGTCTGCAGCAGGGCCATGGCGCGGCGGGCGTTGGCAGGCTCGCCGAACAGCCCCACGTTGATGTAGAGGCGCCTCTGCGCGCTCGACGTGGCGCTGGCTTCGACCGAGGCCGTAGCCGCCGCCGGCGGGGAGGCCTGGCGTGCACGTGCGGGGGCCCGCGGGCGCGATGCGTGGGCTGCGCGAGGCGCGGCTGTTGCGCTGGTGCTTGTGGGCGCTGCGGGCGCCGAGGCGGTCGGGGTGGGGGCCTTGGCTGCCACTGGTTCGGCCGCGGCCGCAGGGCTGATAGCGGCGGGGCGCTTGGCGGGAGCGCTTTGCTGATCCGCCTGGCTCGCTGTTGGCGCGCGTGTAGTGGTCTGCGGCGCGGATGCGGTGGAGGCGGCAGCCATGGTGGATGGGGCGCTCGCGGCCATGGCCGGGGCCGGCGCGACCGGCGGGCTGCTGGCGATGTTGGAGGCCGCAGCCGGTGTGGGCATGGAGGCTGCCACCATCGGCGCCGAGGCGGGCGTCTGTGTTCTGGCAGCCGTTGCGCTTTCGGGTTCTGAAGCGGTGGCCACCGATGCGCTGGCGGCTGGGGCTGCGTCGGATGCCGCGGCCGAGGCTGCGGCCGAGGCTGCGGGCGTGGCTGGCTCCGCAGGGGTCGCGGGGACGACGGTAGCCGGCAATGTGGCGCCGGTGTCAGGCGATTTCAGTGCGCTGCCCGGGAAGGCCAGCCACAGCGCCGCGATGGCAGCGGCCAGCAGCACGTGCACGGCCAGCACCCAGGCCAGTCGCCGGCGGGTGGGGGCCTGCCGGGCCAGCAGTTCGGCTGCCTTCGCCAGGTTAGGGGACGCTGCCAGCGCTCGGTTGATCTTCTTGCGCATCTCGGCGTGCATCACCGCGTCGCCGTAGAGGCCGGGCAGCACGCAGGCCGCACCGAGGACCACCAGGGCCGCACTGCCCACGACCTGCCGTGGCAGGCTCAACCAGTGCTGGCCCAGAGCCAAGGCCACCAGGGCCACGCCTTCCAGCACGGCGACATAGACGAGGGCTGGCATCCAGAGCTGGCGGAACACCATCCAGCCCAGCGTGAAGAAGGCCGCGGCGGCATTCCAGCCCGGCAGGTTGCGCCCCGTGTCGTCCTGCCGCTGGAAAAAAGCCAGATAGCGGTCCGTATTCAGCGGGCCGAGGGCGGCGCGGTACAGCGCCGGCATGGCAATGGTGCCGGACGCGCGCTTCTGCGGAGCGGCGGCCGCCTGGGCGACATAGGCTTGGTGGGCTTGCATGGCCGGAATTCTGGCATGCGGGATGCCGTCCGGGGCCCGCCGGAGCGTGCGGATGCGGCAAGGCCGGCCATACCAGGGTTCGGGGCCTGCTCGCGATCTCGCTGAGGATCGTCCGCAGGCACCATTTCAGCGCTGGTGGGGGAGTGCGCGGTGGCGCGCGTGCAGCCGCGCCTGGCGGCGTGAGCGCAGCAGAGCCAGGCATTCCAGCAGCCCGCCTGCCATGCCGACGGCGATGGAGCCGGCGGCGATCAGGGTGCGTTTGGCGGGGCTCTTGCGGTGGAGGAAGGGGATGTGCATGGTGGCCTGCCTGGGCTGAATAGGGAGCCGACAGCCTGCACCTGCTGTGTGTCAATTTGAAGTCAGCGGAGCAGAGTCCCGCAGGTGCCGCGGGCCAAGCCGTGCGTCCACGGTACGGGCGGGATATCCTGCCCGATCGGCCCGTTGCGGGCTTTCCCCCTCTCTCTTCCTTCCTTGCGCACCTCGTGACCGCTCCGTTGCTGCCCGAACTGATCGCGCTGGAGCGCATCATCGACCAGGGCGCCCCCCACCTGCAGGTCCGCATGCTGCGCTCCATCGCCACGCAGGCGGGGCCCGATCTGCCGCTCTATGCGATCAGCATGGGCAATCCTTCGCCCGACGTTCCGGCCGTGGGTTTCTTCGGGGGCGTACACGGGCTCGAGCGCATCGGGGCGCAGGTCGTCATCGCCTACCTGCAGAACGTGGTCAATCGCCTGCGCTGGGACGGGCTGCTGCACCAGCAGCTCGAACAGGTGCGCTTCGTATTCATGCCGCTCATCAATCCCGGGGGCACGCTGCTATCCACGCGGGCCAACCCGCGCGGGGTGGATCTGATGCGCAATGCCCCCCTCTCCGCCGACGATCGCGTGCCTTTTCTCATCGGCGGCCAGCGCCTGAGCGCCAATCTGCCCTGGTATCGGGGGGCGCCCGATGCGCCCATGGAGGAGGAAAGCCAGGCGCTGTGCGAGGTGGTGGAGGCCGAACTGCTTTCGCGCCAGTTCAGCCTGGCGCTGGACTGCCATTCAGGCTTCGGCCTGTCTGACCGGCTGTGGTTCCCATTCGCACACACTCGCCAGCCCATCAAGCACCTGGCGGAGCTGCACGCGCTGCAGGAGGTCTTCATGCAGGCCTACAGCAATCACCGCTATGTGATCGAGCCGCAAAGCCTGCATTACCTGGCCCATGGCGATCTCTGGGATTACCTCTACATGCGCGCCTGCGAGGAGCCGGGCCGCATCTTCCTGCCGCTGACGCTGGAGATGGGCTCCTGGCTCTGGATCAAGAAGAACCCGCGCCAGATCTTCAAGCGCTCGGGCATCTTCAACCCGCTGATCGACCACCGGCAGCAGCGCGTGCTGCGCCAGCACATGGCCTTGCTCGACTTCCTGCCCCGCGCCGCCTGTGGCTACCGCAACTGGCTACCGAGCGCGCAGGCGCAGGAAGCGCGGCGCGCGGCTGCGCTGGCTGCCTGGTATTGATGCGATGGCAGGGCTCGCGCCGATGACGCCGCCGCGTGGCTCCAGCCCTCCGTGGGTGCTGCTGCGCGGGCTTACGCGCGAGGCCCGGCACTGGGGCGGCTTTCCCGATCGGCTGCAGCAGGCGCTTGGCGAGGGCGCCCGGGTCATCCTGCTGGATCTGCCGGGCAACGGCGCGCTCAACGGCCAGCCCAGCCCGTGGCGTGTGCAGGACATGCTGCAGGCCGGCCGCAGCCAGCTGCTGGCGCGCGGACTTGAGCCGCCGTACCGCGTGCTGGCCATGTCGCTGGGCGCCATGGTGGCGACCGAATGGATGCGGCAGGCGCCGCAGGAGCTGGTCTCGGCCGTGCTCATCAACACCAGCCTGCGGCCCTTCAGCGCCTTCTACCGCCGGCTGCGCCCGCGTAACTACGTCACGCTGCTGCGCCTGGCCTGGTGCTGGCGGCAGCCGCTGCAGGCCGAGCGCCTGATTCATGCGCTCACCAGCCGCCGGACGGCTCTGCAGGACCAGGTCGTACCCGGCTGGGCGCAGTTGCGGGCGGAACGCCCGGTCTCGCGGGCCAATGCGCTGCGCCAGCTGGCGGCGGCGGCGCGCTACCGGGCCGATACCGCTGCGCCGTCCGTTCCGGTGCTGCTGCTCGGCAGCTCGGGCGACGGCCTGGTGCATGCCGGTTGCACCGCCGCCATCGCCAGCGCCTGGGGCTGCGCCCGGGCGAGCCACCCCACGGCTGGGCACGATCTGCCGCTGGATGCTCCCGATTGGGTGGTGCGGCAGGTGTGCGCATGGATGGGAGGCGGAGCTTTGAAAAGCTGAGAGTGACTCACGCAACCCCTCGGCCACCGCTGACTCCTTCGGCTCTATGCGCCTTCAGTCTGGTGCAGTTGGGGCAACGCTGACGTGCGGCGCGGCGCCATAGATGCCGACCATCTCCGTTTCACTGATTCTGGATGTCCCCAGGTGGAGAACGCGCCAGGGAGAATTTCTTTCTTATGGGGGCAATTTCAGCGCGCCATCATTACCTGGCGGGGCCATGGCAAACTGCCCCACCTTCCCCAAGCGTCCGTTCTGAGGGGTTCGGGAATTCGAGAGGAATTCACCATCATCAAAGAGAAAATGCCCTACTCGTATGCAAAGTGCATAAGCTATTGTGGCGAGAGCCGTCTTGCACATTGCGTACTGCTGAAAGTGCGCGGGTAGGCGGTACACCACCTCATAGTGGATGGCCTTCGCGTTGGTTGCGTCGTGAAAAAAAAATCTATCAGGAGTCGAGACATCGATGCGTCCCTCGCTGCTGCTTGTTGATGACGACCCCAAGCAAATCCAGCTGATGGGTCGTCTGTTGGCTGATCTGGGGCATATACGCTTCGCCACCAGCGGCGAGGCCGCCCTGCGGCAGGCGATTGCGGAGCCTCCCGACTTGATCATGTTGGACGCCGAGATGCCGGGCATGAACGGCTTCGACACCTGTTCTGAGCTCAAATGCTTACCCCATTTGAGCGAAATACCAGTGATCTTCGTGACTTCCCACACCGACCTGGGGCATGAGGTGCTCGGCTTCAGCGTGGGCGCGGCTGACTTTATCCACAAACCGGTCAGCGAGCCCATTTTGCGCGCGCGCGTCACCACTCACCTGCGTCTCAAGCAACTGTCCGATGAATTGCGCCGCATCGCTGTCACCGATGCCCTGACGGAGCTGCCCAACCGACGGGCATTTGACACGGTGTTGGCGCAGGAGTGGGCGCGATCGCTGCGGGAAGCTCAGCCGCTGAGCTGCCTCATGGTGGATGTGGATTATTTCAAGTCCTACAACGACTTGTATGGCCACCCGGCTGGCGACATGTGCTTGAAAAGCGTTGCACGGGCGTTGCGTGGCGTCTTGCTACGCCCTATGGACATGGTCGCCCGGTACGGCGGTGAGGAGTTCGCCGTGCTGCTGCCCAACACCACCTTGGAAGGCGCCAGCCTTGTTGGTGAGCGCCTCCTGCATGCCGTTCTTGCCCTTCATTTGCCCCATGAAGGTGGCGTGGTGGACGGCATCGTTTCGGTCAGCATCGGCGTGGCCTGCTCTGATGAGGCATGGAGCCGAAAAGGCGGCACGGTCAATGGCAAGCCAGACAGCGCCGATCTGGTGCAACGGGCTGACCGCGCCCTGTACTTTGCCAAACAGCAGGGTCGGGCGAGGGTTCGGGCCATCGCACTTCCGCAGGGGGCGGCGCCACAATCTGGCGACGGGTTGCCCGCTAATTGCCCATCACGGGAGCAGCAGGCATGATGAGTTCGGATGGCGTGGCAGCCGTGAGATGGTTTTGCGGGACGGCAGGCGCCGCCGAGCTTTCGCGTGGCTCGATCAACTAGCGCCTTGCAATCCGGCATGCTGGCAAAGCATGGGCTTTTGCCATCGGGACGGGACCGTTGCGACGCCAGATGCCATATGCCGTGAAAGTGGCCCCAAATGTTCATGTGCGCGCACCTGCGGCCTCATCGTGCGCATGATCGGGGTGGATGCTCTTTCGTTGCCGGCGGCGTTGTGCGCTACTGGCATCCGTCGTTGGCGACAATTCAGGCATAGCGCGTCCGAGGCGTAACCTTGTTGCAGCCACCGACACGACCCGGCTGGCGTGTCGCCTCGTGCCGTCGAGCGACCCACGCAGCCTTTGATGCTGCGGCGCGGTCCCAGAACCGCTTCGGCGGTAACCGCTCTGAGCAGGCTCTGAAGGCCTGGTTTTTACGGTCAATTCGGTGCTTGGCCAGCGCCTCGACTCGGCGAGAATAGGGATATAGGAGTAAACCTTTGCGATCGTTCATTCGAAACTGTCCGGCAATCGGGTCTCGCAGAGGCGTGTTATCTCTGTGCTGGATGGCGCTCGTGTTTTTTGCCGGCACTGCCAAGGCCGAGACGTTGACTCTGGCCGTTGCTGATGTCCCTTATTCGGCCCCGGTGCTGGTCGCTGAGGCGGAGGGATATTTCGCAGCAGAAGGCCTATCGCTGAATATCAAGCACTACCCTGTGGGGCGCATCTGCCTGGCGCAGTTGTTGGCAGGCAAGGCGCATTTCGCAACGGTCGCCGACACACCCATTACGCTGGCAGCCTTCACGCGAAAAGACTTCAATATCCTTGCCACCACCACGGTCTCGGGGCGCGAGAACCAGATCGTCGCGCGGACTGACCGGGGCATCCAAGCTGCGGCGGATCTGGCTGGCAAGCGCCTGGGGGTTATACAAGGCACCAGCGGTCACTACTTTGCGGACACCTTTTTGTTGTTTCATGGCGTGAAGCTTGATTCCATCACTGAAAAGCCGTTGGACCCACGCGATCCCGTCGAGCCCTTGGTCCGAGGTGACGTCGATGCAGCCGCACTGTTTGGAACCCATGTGGCCGACGCTGTCAATCGGCTGGGGGCAAAGGGTCAGGTTCTGCCGGGACCTGCCTTTTTCAGCGTCACATTCAACATCGTGAGCAGGCGCGCCAGCGAAGGCGTCAGTGACGACGACGCGCTCAAGTTTTTGCGGGCGGTCCAACGCGCGAACGTGCTGCTTCGGCGGGAGCCAGACCGTGCGCGCGCCATCGTGGCAAGAGCTCTCAGGGTCTCAGAGCGTGATTTGTTGAAAACGTGGGACGGCTTCGAATTCCGTCTGCAGCTGTCGCAGTCGCTGGTCACCGGCCTTGAGGCGCAGGCCCGCTGGGCTGTGCGCAGGGGGATGGCACCGCCCGGGGAGTTGCCAGACTATCTGGAGCTCATGCGCACCGAACCGGTCAAGAAGGTTTACGCGCGATCTGTGCACATTATCAAGTGAGGCAGACATGCGCATTCGCCGACTGATGCTATGGAATATTGCCCTGGCTTTTGGGCTCGTGGCCGTACATCAGGTCGTGGTCCAGGCGTTGGAGGAGCAAACCGAGCAGGTCGATGAAGTGCAAGTGGCGGTCGGCAAAATCTCCCGCGATGCGGCTGGCTTGCTGGTGCTGACCCAGGATTTTTTGCTCAACGATAACCAGCGGGCGCGGCGCCAATGGCAAAAGGTGCATGCCGAACTGAACCGGACGCTGCTCGCCATTGCTGCATCGGACGCCCATCTGACGGGTGAGATTGACGACCTGGTCACGGTTTCAGAGCGCTTGCCTCCGCTATATGCCGCGTTGCAATCGGCGATGGACGCCGGTGGTGAAAAGGATCAGATGGTGCGTCGGCAAATGCTGGCAGACCATCTGGTGGCTGAAACGCGTCGCATCAGCGAGGGTGTCTTTGATATTGCCAATGATCTGATCGAAATTCGCACTCAGCACCAGCATCGCCTTCGCATGGCGACGCTTGTCGCGAATGTGGCGCTGATAGCACTCATTGCTGCATTTGTGATGCTTGTGCTCCAGCGCGTGCTGCGGCCGATGCGCAAGCTGCAGGAGGCTGCGCGCCTGGTCGGCGCAGGTGATCTGCATGCTCGCAGCGCCTATGTCGCGCCAGATGAGTTTGGAGCGCTCTCTCAAGGCTTCGACGCCATGGCCAGCGCCTTGGAGGAGCGCCAAGCTGCACTCGATGCAACGCGTCACGACTTGCGTACCGTGCTGGACGCTGTACCGTCAATGATCGGCTATTGGGATCGCGATCTCAACAACCGCGTAGCCAATCGCGCCTATCACAATTGGTTTGGAGTCGAGGCCGGCACCTTGCCTGGGCGCAATATGCTCGAACTCGTCGGCCCCCGAACCTTTGAATACAACCGCCCCCACATCGATGCCGCGCTGCGCGGCGAGACGCAGACCTTCGAGTGCTCGGTACCGTGTCCCGATGGCCCAGGGCAACGCCACTTGCTAGCCCACTACATTCCCGATCGGCAGGGCAGCGACGCGGTGAAGGGGTTCTATGTTGTCGTTCACGACGTGACGGAACTGGAGGAGGGGCGGGAGCAACTGGCGGTGGCGTTGAGCGAGAACGAGGCCTTGCTTGCGGCGATACAGCAGTATTCGATTTTCTCGGAGATGGATTCCGAAGGCCGTTTTATCAACGTCAACGATAACGTGTGCCGACTCACTGGGTTTTCGAGTGAGGAACTCCTCGGGAAAACGTATGCGGTGCACCAAAGCCGAGTTGGCTCTGGCGACTTTCATAGCGAAATTTGGCCCAGCTTGCTCGCGGGCCGAGCCTGGCAGGGAGAGATCGGCGGAGTGGCAAAAAATGGCAGCGTATATTGGACTTACGCTGTGATGGTGCCGGTGAAGGCCTCAGACGGCTCCACTCGAAAGTACGTATCGATCCGTACCGATATCACTGAGCAAAAGCGACTGACGTTGGAAGTTCAGCGTAGCAAGGAACGATTCGAATTGGCGACCGGGGCCGCAGGGATCGGCGTGTGGGACTACGATGTTGTTGCGCGCACCCTGGTCTGGGATGACAGGATGTATGAGCTGTATGGTCGCAGTCGCTCGGGAGGTGTGGAGTCATACACCCTATGGAGCGAAAGTTTGCACCCCGAAGACCGAGGCAACAGCGAACAGGTGCTGCAGGATGCCATCGACGGGCATGTCAATTTCGAACTCCAGTTCCGCATCGTGCGGCCGGATGGCGCGGTGCGGCAAATCAAGGCCATGGCCCAGGTTTTGAGGGACGCTGATGACCGTCCGTTGCGGTTGGTAGGGGTCAACTTTGATCGGACCGAAAGGCTGCAAACCGAAGCGGCGTTGAGGGCGAATGAGCGCCTACTGGAGGGCGTTGGGCGCATGGCGCTGGTGGGAGGCTGGCGCGTAGACCTTCAGACGGATCAGATCTATTGGAATCGGCAAACTCGAGCGATCCACGAGGTGCCGCCCGACTTTGAACCGACGATGGAAACGGCCATCAATTTCTACGCGCCGGAAAGCCGCCCCGTTATCAGCGAAGCCGTGAACCGGGCGGTTGCCACTGCCAAGGGATGGGATTTAGAGCTTCGTTTGATCACCTATACAGGCCGGTCGATTTGGGTGCGTGCGATGGGCGAGGTCGAATTCGACGCAGACGGAAAGCCGATCCAGCTGGTGGGGGCCTTTCAGGACATCACTGAGCGCCGGCGCACAAACGATCTGTTACGCGCAGCAACTGCCGAAGCCGAGGCGGCCAATGCTGCAAAGAGCGCCTTCCTGGCCAATATGAGCCATGAAATCCGCACTCCGTTGAACGCTGTGATAGGTCTTTCGCACCTGCTGCAACGCACACCGCTGAGTGTCGAGCAGTCGCCTTACGTGCAAAACATCCTGCTTTCTGGCAAGACATTGCTGGGCATCATCAACGACGTTCTGGATCTTTCGAAGATCGAAGCAGGCGAGATGCGTCTAGAGTGCATCCCCTTCAGCCTGCGTGACGTGAGCTCATCGCTGCAGGCGCTTTTTGGCCAGCAAGCGCTCGACAAGGGCCTGGCACTGGTCTTGTCGCCGGACGCTTCTCTGCCTGACGCTTTGCACGGCGACCCCACTCGGCTCCGGCAGATTCTTGTCAACTTGCTGAGCAATGCGATCAAGTTCACTGAGCACGGCACGGTCCGCCTCGACATCCATGCGAAGGCGACTCAACCTGGCCACTGTAGGCTGCGATTCGAGGTGAGTGATAGTGGCGTGGGTATATCTGCTGAAGCGCTAACCAAGCTCTTCGCACCCTTTGCTCAGGCTGATGTCTCCACCACGCGGCGCTTTGGCGGTACGGGTCTGGGGCTGTCTATATGCAAGCATCTCGCCGAACTCATGGGTGGCGAAATGGGCGTGCAGAGCGTGCTGGGCGAGGGCAGCTGCTTCTGGGTGGAGCTGCCCTTCGAGTTGGGTGAAGTTGCACATTTCGAGCGCAAATCTCAGGCTCATACCGATGGCCCTCGACTTTCGGGCGTCCGCGTGCTGCTGGTGGACGACAGCGATATCAACTTGCAGGTGGCCGGGAGGTTGCTGGAGCTCGAGGGCGCGGAGATACAACTCGCTCGAGATGGCGCCGAGGCGTTGAGGTGGGTGCAGCAGCGTGCTGATTTCGACATCGTGCTGATGGACGTGCAGATGCCGGAGATGGACGGCCTGGAAGCGACGCGGCGCATTCGCGCGTTGCCCGACCGTGCCGGCTTGCCTGTCGTAGCGCTGACCGCGGGCAATACCGATTCTGAACACCGCCGGGCGCGCGAAGCGGGGATGCAGGATGTTCTGGCCAAGCCGATTGACCCAGAGCTCCTCGTGCAGGGCGTGCGGCGGCTGTTGGGGCAAACACCGCTGAGGGCTCTGGCGGCGCAAAAGCCTGCTGACGCGGAGGCATGGCCGCAAATCCAGGGTATCGACGGCGAAGACGCACGCAAGCGGTTGGCCGGCGACGTGAATCTCATGCGTAGCATGCTGAAACGCATGTTCGTGCAGTGCGAAGAATGCGTCGCCGCGCCAGCGGCTACTTCCGAGCAGCGCCAAGCGTTGGCGGCACTCACGCACAAGCTCAAGGGCAGTGCGGCCACGCTGGGCGCTACCGCAATTGCATCATTGGCCGCACAGATTGAACTGGCCTGTCAGCAAGACCAAGACCAGGTCGAAGTGATTGCTCCGCTGCTCGCTGGCATTGCCGAGGCCGCCGGAAACATGCAGGCCGCCTCGGCCGATTGGCTGCATGCGCAGCCCGCGCCAATAACGATGGGGGCTGAGGCACCACCACTCGATCCCCAGCGCTTTGGCCAGTTTGTGTCTGCGCTGAAGGCCTCGGATCTGAGCGCATTGGAGTTGTTCGGGGCCTTGGCGCCTTCGCTGCGCCCCCTGTTCACCGCCACGGTATTTCAGCGCCTTGAAGAGCATCTGGATGGTCTTGAGTTCGATAAGGCCGCGGCGATTCTTAAAGACGGTCTGGGCGACATGTGGCCTGAGCTGCGGGCCGTACCGGGCTGAATTTTCTGAAGCCCTGTGGCCAGCAGGAGAATGGCTGAATCGCGCCGGATTCCGAACTGCTGCGCCAGCGGTTGAACGAAATTGCCCGGGCTTTCCAGGGCGCCCCAACTTCCTAAAGGGTCGCGTCATGAAGAATACGAACAGGTTCTTCCCGGACGTGCGTGCGTGCGTGCGAGTGCAGTGCTGAGAGTGCAGGATTCGTGCGGTGAGTACCTGTGGTGTGAGGCAGCCATCCAGTCTATTCGGCCAAGATCTGCAGCGTTTCGCAGACGCTTAACGGATCGGGCCGGTCAGCAACACGCGAGAGTCCGCGCCCCAAGGGCTGACGTCTGCATTGAATCGTCCACCTGCCGAAAGCGTGGGGGGCCTTGCATATCAACGGACGCAGCGCATCTGCTTTGTTGCGCGGGTGCTGTGTATGGCTTCTCATGGCGGCAGATGGAGCGGCTGCTGTATCCCTATTCATGGATGGGTTTCACCGCATGGAGCGTGGGGATCACGTTGAAAGCGACGCCCTCTCTACCGAATTTCTCCCTCTTTTTGCAGTCGGCTAATCAATGTCGAGCATTCCGCAATTCGGGCGGGCTTTTGACGCGAGCGTACGCGACAATTCTTCCTATAATTGGCGCCTCTTCCCACACCGCGTCACATATCACACCATGACCACCAGCTATAAAGAACTTCTCAAGCAGCGCGAAGCCTTGGAGCAGCAGATCAGCGAAGCCCGCCGCCGCGAATTGTCGGATGCAGTTGCGCAAGTGCGCAGCTTGGTCGCTGAATATGGCCTGACCGCTCAGGATGTTTTCCCCGCAGGTCGTTCGTCTTCGCGTGCTGCCTCCACGAGCGGCACGAAGGTGGCCCCCAAATACCGCAATCCCGCCACGGGACAGACCTGGACCGGTCGCGGCAAGGCTCCCAAGTGGATCCAGAATGAAAACCGCGAGCAATTCGCCATCTGATAGGCGGATGTTCGCCGATTCACCGGTGGTGCGGCGCGGCTTGAGGCCGTGCTCGTTACATCAAGGTGAAGCTTAAAAGCCTGCCGGCAACGGCAGGCTTTTTTTATTGGTGTCCAGGAATTTCGCAAACTCGGCGGCGGGCCTTCTGAAGGATGGGTTCCTGGATTTTCCGGGGGGCACAGGAGCCGCAAGGCGTCCGTTGACACCACCCTTTAGCATTCGGCGCGAGAATGTTCGCCTCACAGGTGCCAAAGGGCGTGTTCCGTGCTGCCACTCTTTTCCGATCAATGCTATGTGATTCGCTTGCCGAGGCTGACGCCATGGTTGCAGCAGGGCCATGCACTGCGAGCATGCGATCACGCTGTTCATCTGCGAGCATATTCATTGGCGAAGCTTGGAAGATACGCAGTAGTCGTTTGCCGGTT
Source organism: Acidovorax sp. (assembly GCA_041987645.1). Taxonomy (GTDB): domain Bacteria; phylum Pseudomonadota; class Gammaproteobacteria; order Burkholderiales; family Burkholderiaceae_C; genus Paracidovorax. Next base: position 19,830 of record JBHIWE010000022.1, read on the forward strand.
TATGCGGTAGTCCAGCGATAAAAGTTCCGTAGTATCTATAAATAAAAGCTAAAAGCCCGATAGTTCAATTCTCGTCCCACAGGAGTTTTCATGTCCACCTCCCAAGCGCCCGCGCACGCTTTTTCATCCACGCTGAAGTCATTCACCACGGCTTCCGGAAAGAAAGGGCGGCTGTATTCGCTGCCCGCGCTGGCCAAGCAGTTTCCCTCCATACAGCGGTTGCCGGTCTCTCTGCGTATCGTGCTGGAGTCGGTATTGCGCAATTGCGACGGGCGCAAGGTCACGGCGGAGCATGTGGAGCAATTGGCGCGCTGGCAGCCCACGGCTGCGCGTGTCGATGAAATTCCGTTCGTCGTTTCGCGGGTGGTGCTGCAGGATTTCACCGGGGTGCCCCTGCTGGCGGATCTGGCAGCGATGCGCAGCGCGGCCCTGAAACTGGGAAAGAACCCCAAGAAGATCGAGCCGCTGGTGCCTGTCGATCTGGTGGTGGACCACTCCATCATGGTCGATTACTACGGCACCAAGAAGGCGCTTGACCTGAACATGAAGCTGGAATTCCAGCGCAACCGCGAGCGCTACGAATTCATGAAATGGGGCATGCAGGCTTTCGACACCTTCGGCGTCGTGCCTCCGGGATTCGGCATCGTCCACCAAGTGAATCTGGAGTATCTGGCGCGCGGCGTGCATCGCGCCAAGGGGGATGTGTATTACCCCGACACCCTGGTCGGCACCGACAGCCATACGACCATGATCAATGGCATCGGCGTGGTGGCCTGGGGCGTGGGCGGGATCGAGGCCGAGGCCGCCATGCTGGGCCAGCCGGTTTACTTCCTGACGCCCGATGTGGTGGGCTTCGAGTTGACGGGCCGGCTGCGCGAAGGCGTCACGGCGACCGACCTGGTGCTGACGGTGACCGAGATCCTGCGCCGCCACAAGGTGGTGGGCAAGTTCGTCGAATTCTTCGGAGAGGGCACACGCACGCTGTCGCTGCCCGACCGCGCCACCATCGGCAACATGGCGCCCGAATACGGCGCGACCATGGGCTTCTTTCCGGTCGATGAGAAAACCATCGAATACTTCAAGGGCACCGGCCGCACCAAGGGCGAGATCGAAGCCTTTGAGGCCTATTTCAAGGCGCAGGGGCTCTTCGGTGTGCCGGACGATGGCGCCATCGATTATTCGCAGGTGGTCCGCCTCAACCTCGGCGACGTGACGCCGAGCCTGGCGGGCCCCAAGCGTCCGCAGGACCGCATCGAGCTGGGCAAGGTGGCGCAGCAGTTCTCCGATCTCTTTTCCAAGCCGGCGGTCGAGAGCGGCTTCAACCGCCCCGCCGACCTGCTGACCACCCGCCACCCTGTGCGCCGTCCGGGTACACACAGCGATGCTGCAGCGCCCGCCGAAAAGCACGCGCCCGAAGGAGCCCCCCGCTTTCTGGTGGAGATGGAGCAGAACAAGCCGCAGCTCGCTGTCGCCGCGAAGGATAGTGCCGCCACACAGGCGCCCGCCAAGGCCAAGGGCCCGGATCTGACCCTCGGCAATGGCGATGTACTGATTGCTGCCATCACCAGTTGCACCAACACCTCCAACCCCAGCGTGTTGCTGGCGGCCGGCCTGCTGGCCAAGAAGGCGGTCGAGGCGGGGCTGCAGGTGCAGCAGCACATCAAGACGTCGCTGGCGCCGGGCTCGCGCATCGTCACTGAGTACCTGACGCAGACCGGTCTGATGCCCTATCTTGAAAAGCTGGGCTTCGCTCTCGCCGGCTATGGCTGCACCACCTGCATCGGCAATGCGGGGGACCTGACGCCCGAACTCAACGAAGCCATCACGAGCAACGAGCTGGTATGCGCGGCCGTGCTGTCGGGCAACCGCAACTTCGAGGCGCGCATCCATCCCAACATCAAGGCCAACTTCCTGGCCAGCCCGCCGCTGGTGGTCGCCTACGCCATCGCCGGCACGGTGCTGCGCGACTTGATGACCGAACCCGTGGGCCGCGGCAAGGGTGGGCGCGACGTCTATCTGGGCGATATCTGGCCCAGCAGCGACGAGGTCAACGCTCTGATGAAGTACGCCATGAACGGCAAGGCCTTCAAGGAGAACTACGCCAAGGTGGCAACCGATCCGGGCGCGCTGTGGAACAAGATCAAGGGCGTGAAGGGGGATACCTACGTATGGCCTGCCAGCACCTACATCGCCGAGCCTCCTTTCTTCGAGAACTTTGCTATTGATATTGAAGCAAAGGGCGAAGATTCGGCGGTCGCTGAAGGGCGCAAAGGCTCTGAAGCTGTGCGCGGCGCGCGCATCATGGCGCTGTTTGGCGACTCCATCACGACCGACCACATCTCGCCGGCCGGCTCCATCAAGGAAAGTTCGCCCGCCGGCCAGTGGCTGCTGGCGCATGGCGTGATGAAGCAGGACTTCAACAGCTACGGCGCCCGTCGCGGCAACCATGACGTGATGATGCGCGGCACCTTCGCCAACGTGCGCATCAAGAACCTGATGCTCCCGCCGCTCGATAGCGGCTCGCGGGAAGAGGGCGGCGTCACGCTGTTCCAGAGCGAGGGCCCGATGCAGGGCAAGAAGCTGCCGATCTTCGACGCTGCGATGCAGTACATCGCGGATGGCACGCCCACCGTGATCTTCGCCGGCGAGGAATACGGCACCGGCTCCAGCCGGGACTGGGCGGCCAAGGGCACGCAGCTGCTGGGCATCAAGGCCGTGGTGGCGCGCAGCTTCGAGCGCATCCATCGTTCCAATCTCGTTGGCATGGGCGTGCTGCCGCTGCAGTTCCGGGGCGACGACTCCTGGGAGTCGCTGGGCCTGACGGGCGATGAGGTGATCGACGTGCTGCCTGACGCCGCGCTCGCTCCGCAGAGTGAGGCGCTCCTGGTGATCCATCGTGCGGATGGTTCGCACAAGGAGGTGTCCGTGACCTTGCGCATCGACACGCCCATCGAGGTGGATTACTACCGCGCCGGCGGCATCCTCCCTTACGTGCTGCGCCAGCTGTTGGCTTGAAGTCCTTTCTGCTGCCGGTCATGGACCGGCAGCAGGTGCGGACTTCTGGCGCGGCGGCCGTGGGCCGTCTTCCAACACCTGATCCGGCGCAATGGACAGGTGCGTCCGGGCGTCTATACACTCGCCGCGATACGAATCCCGTGGCCTGCGCGGCCTGCCCATGAATTCCAATCCCGTAACAGCCCCGGACCGCCCTCAGAAGCTGCCCGACGAGCCCGCTCTGACCGTGCTACTGGTGGTGGGCGCGCTCGCGCTGCTGCTGGTGCCCGTTTCGCGCATGCTGGGCGCGGGCATGGTGGGCTCGTGGGGGCTGGCGTCGCTGTTCGGTCTGGTCGTCGTCCTCCTGGGGCTCGTCGGCCTCGCTTTGTCCACGCATGCGCTCGCCCCCGAGCCGGACCGTCGCCTCCACTGCCTGGTGGCGGGGCTCACGATGGCGTGTACCTGCGGCTTCATTCAGTCCGTGTTGCCCTTGCTGGAAAACGGGAGTGCTGCGGCGGTACTCGCGGCCTCGCCAGCCGTGTCGTTCTTCAATACCTGTGCGCGAGTGGCAGAGGCCTTGGCCTTTCTGACGCTGGCCCTCGGCATTCGCTTTCCGGGGTCGCCGCGGCTCTGGATGGCCAGTTCCGGTGCCGTGTCGATCGGGTTGGTTTGGGTCGTTGCGGGCGGGCTGCCGGAGCGACTGTCCAACGCGTCGACGCGCCCCTGGGGGGCCGTGATCCTGGGCCTCAGCGTGGCCCTGCTGTCTGCCGCGGCCATTCTGCTGTGGCGCGGTGACGCCAGGAGGCCGGTGCCTCGCAGTCCACTCCTGGCGGCCGCAGCGGCGATCCTGGCGGCTTCATCCGCCATGTCCCTCGCGGAGCGGCTGGGGCTGTCCGCAGGAGAGGTCGCCGCGCACATATTGAGGGTGCCGGCCTACGCGCTCGTCCTGCAGGTGCTGTTCATCTCCAGCATTCGCCGTCCCTATCTGCAGGCCCGCGAAGTGGAGGCTCGTCTGCGCGAAAGTGAAATGCGCCTGCAGTTGCTGGGCCGCAATCTCCCGGACAGCATCACCTACCAGATCGTGCGTGAGCACGATGGCCGGCGCCGGTTCGTCTATGTGGGTGAGGCCCTGGAGCGGCTGCTCGGCTTGCGAGTGCAGGACGCGGTGCGCGACTCCGCCGTGCTCTACGAGCGGATCCTGCCCGAGGACCGCGAGGACAATCTGCGCAAGGAAGAGGAGTCCTTCCGGCGCATGAGCGTGAGCGACAACGTGGTGCGCGTTCGGCGCACCGATGGCGAAGTGCGCTGGATCCGCATGAGCTCCTCGCCGCGTGAGTTGCCCGACGGGCGCGTCATCTGGGATGGCGTGGCGACGGACGTGACCGAGCAGCGCGAGGCGGAGTTGATGGTCCAGCGGCGCGACCTGCAGTTGGGCAGCCTGCTGCGCAGCCTGCCCGGCGGCGTTGCGCGCATTGGCCCCGACCGGCGGGTGCTGTACGTCAACCCGCTGCAGGCACGGTGGCTGCAGTCCGAGCCGGGTGCGATGGAAGGCCGGCCGTTCGCCGACTTCATGACGCCCGAAGCGATGAGTCGCCTCACCCCTCACCTGGACCGGGCCTTCGCCGGGCACGCGGCGGTGTTCGAAAACCGCGTCGACTACCCCGATGGACCGCAGTTCCGCCACACCACCCTCGCTCCTGAGGTCGACCCTGACGGTCGCGTGGTGGCGGTGGTGAGCTTCGCCTACGACCTGACTGCGCAGCGGCAGATGGCACATGAGCTCGACCAGCAGCGCAGCCGTCTGGCCGGCCTGGTGAACGCCATTCCCGACATGGTCTTTCTCAAGGACGCGCAGGGGCGCTACCTCTCGGCCAATCCCGCAGTCGAGCGCTTCCTCGGGCGCTCCGCGCGCGAGATCCTGGGCAAGACGGATGACGCCTTCTGGTCCCCCGCCGAGGCCTTGCGAATGCACGAGCAGGACCAGCGCGCCATGGATGCCCCCACGCCGCTCGTCTTCGAGGAAGAGCTGATGCTGGACGAGGAAGGTGCGCCCGGCTCTTTCGAAACGCTCAAGACGGCCATCCGCGATGCCCATGGCAACGTCACCGGGGTGCTCGGGGTGCGGCGCGACATCACCGACCGCAAGAAAGCCAAGCAGGAGATCGAGCGGCTGGCCTTCTACGATGCGCTCACAGGCCTGCCCAATCGCCGCCTGCTGCTGGACCGCCTGCAGCGCGCCTGCGCGGCGAGCCAGCGCAGCGAGCACCTGGGGGCGCTGCTCTTCATCGACCTGGATAACTTCAAGGACCTGAACGACACCCTGGGCCACGACATGGGTGACCGCCTGCTTTCCCAGGTTGCCCAGCGGCTGGTCGCATCGGTTCGGGAAACGGACACCGTCTCGCGCTTCGGCGGCGATGAGTTCGTCGTAATGCTCGAAGACCTCGATGCCGTCGCCACCGTCGCTGCCGAGCAGGCCGAGTGCATCGCCGAGAACCTGTTGCAGCGGCTGAACGAGCCGTTCGAGCTGCGGGCGCAGCAGCACTACAGCACGCCCAGTATCGGCATCACGCTGTTTGGCGACCAGCGCCGCAGCGTGGACGAACTGCTCAAGCGCGCGGACCTGGCCATGTACCAGGCCAAGGCCGCAGGCCGCAACACGCAGCGCTTCTTTGATCCGCACATGCAGGCGCAGGTCAACGCCCGCTCGCATCTGGAGGCCGAACTGCGCCAGGGCCTCGTGCGCGGCGAGCTGCGCGTGCATTACCAGCCGGTGATGGACGAGCGCACGCGCATCTGCGGCGCCGAGGCCCTGGTGCGTTGGCCCCATCCACAGCGCGGCATGATCAGCCCGGCCGAGTTCATTCCCCTGGCCGAACAGACCGGCCTGATCCTGCCGCTGGGCCGCTTCGTGCTGCGCACGGCCTGCGAGCAGCTGGTGCGCTGGAGCCGCCGCGCCGACACGCGGCATCTGAGCGTGTCGGTGAATGTCAGCGCGCGGCAGTTCCGACAGCCCGGCTTCGTCTCCGAAGTGCTCGACGTGCTGCGTGACACGGGCGCGGAGCCGCGGCACCTGAAGCTCGAACTCACCGAGAGCATGCTGCTGGGCGACATCGAGGACACCATCGGCCGCATGACCCAACTCAAGAACGAAGGCGTGGGTTTCTCGCTCGACGACTTCGGCACCGGCTACTCCTCGCTCAGCTACCTCAAGCGGCTGCCGCTGGACCAGGTCAAGATCGACCAGAGCTTCGTGCGCGACGTGCTGACCGATCCCAATGATGCGGCCATCGTCCGCACCATCCTCGCGCTGGCTGACAGCCTGGACCTGGAAGTGGTGGCTGAGGGGGTCGAGACGACCGGGCAGCTGGCCTTCCTCAAGCTGCACGGCTGCAGTGGCTTCCAGGGCTATCTGTTCGGACGCCCCGACACGCCCGAGGCGCTGGAGGCCGCCATGGCGCGCGCTTTGCCTTGATGCCGCGAGGGCCGGCAGGCCCCGAAGGCGGGCGCGCTGCCATGCCCTCCATTCCGCGCAGATTTGACGCAGACCAGGGTGCCCCGCCACTGCGTGCCCGCACAATCGCCGGATGCAGAAACAGCGATTGGTGATTGCGGGCGGGGGCATTGGTGGTCTGGCGGCGGCCATTGGTGCGGCGCGCGCGGGTTGCGAGGTGCAGCTCTTCGAACGCGCACCGGCGTGGGCAGAGGTGGGGGCTGGCGTTCAGCTGGGGCCCAACGCCGTGCGCTGCCTGGACGACTGGGGCCTGCATGCGGCCTTGCGGGCCGTGGCGGCCTTTCCTGAGCGGCTGCAGGTGCGCAGCGCGCTTTCGGGCGCCGAGCTGGCAGCGATGCCGCTGGGCGAGGACATCGCCCAGCGCTACGGCGCCGCCTATGTCTCCATTCACCGGGCCGATCTGCACGGCCTGCTGCTAGGAGCAGCTCAGGCCGCTGGCGGCGCCAATGCGTTGAACCTGGGCGACGCGGTCATGCGCTACGACGACGAAGGCAGCCGGGCCGTGGTACGCCTTGCCAGCGGGCGGGTGGCGGTGGGCGACGCGCTCATCGGTGCCGACGGCCTGCGCAGCCCCACGCGTGCCAGGCTGCTGGGCGAGGAGCCCACGCGCACTTCCGGCCACCTGGCCTACCGGGCCGTGGTGCCGCAGTCCGCCTTGCCCGCGGCGCTGCGCACCGCGCAGGTCACCGCCTGGCTGGGGCCACGGCTGCACGTGGTGCAGTACCCGGTGCGGCGGGGCGAACTGATGAACGTGGTCGCCATCCGCCACGGCCACCCACCGGACAACCTGGACAGCTGGGACCATGCCGCCAATGCGGCCGAACTCGAAGCCGCCCTGGCCGGCACCTGCGCCGCGCTGCAGGACCTGGTGCGCGCGGTGCCGCAGGCCGGCCCCGGTTGGCGCCTCTGGCCGCTGTCGGACCGCCGGCCCGTGCGCGGGCCGCATGAGATGGCCCGGGGCCGCGTCGCGCTGTTGGGCGATGCGGCCCATCCGATGCGCCCCTATCTGGCGCAGGGCGCCGGCATGGCCATCGAAGACGCCGTGGCGCTGCAGGGTGCGCTGGCGATGGGGGGCGACGTGCCCATGGCGGAGCGGTTGCAACGCTACGCCGGCCAGCGCTGGCAACGCGTGGCCCGCGTGCAGAGCCGCGCCGAGCGCAATGGCCGCATCTTCCACGCCACCGGCCCGGTGCGCTGGGCGCGCGATGCAACGCTGCGCCTGGGCGGGCAGCGGGTGCTGGATCTGCCGTGGCTCTACGGTGCGGGCGCACCCAGGGCGGCGACGCAGCCCGGCTGACGGCTCAGGCCATCGCCATCGCCTGGGCCAGACCTGCCCAAATCCGCGCGCGGTAGCCCCGGCGGGCGCGGGCGGCAGCGCTACGCTCCAGGGCATGTCGTCACTGCTCCTGTCCCTTTCCTGGATCTGGATTCCCATCACCGTCTGGGCCGCCTTGGCGCAGACGGTGCGCAATGCCGCGCAGCGCACGCTGACGGCCGAGATCGGCACGCTCCCCGCCACGCTGGTGCGCTTTCTCTACGGGCTGCCGCTGGCAGCGGCCTGGGTGCTGGGCACCTGCGTGCTGGGCGAGCGGCCGGGGCTGGTGCCGGTGTTCAGCGCCAGCTATGCGGCCTGGCTGGCGCTGGGGGCGGTCATGCAGGTGGCGGCCACCGCCTTCGTGCTGCTGGCGATGCAGGAGCGCAACTTCATCCTGGCGGTGGCGTATTCCAAGACCGAGCTGCTGCAGGTGGCGCTGGTGTCCGCCGTGCTGCTGGGGGAATGGCCCGGGCCCATGGCGCTCGCCGCCATGGCGGCGGCCATGGTGGGCGTGATGCTGCTGTCGGTGCCGCGCGGCGGCCTGCGGCTGCTGTGGGCCGGTGGCAGCGCGGGGCAGGGGCGGCTGGTCGCTTACGGGCTGGCTTCGGGGGCGTGCTTTGCCACGGCCAGCGTGGGTTTTCGCGGCGCGTCGCTGGCGTTGGGCGAGGGCGTGGCGCCCTGGGTGGCGGGAGGCTGGGGCGTGCTCTGGGCCCAGCTGCTGCAGACGGTGCTTTTGGGCGGCTGGCTGCTGGTGCGCCAGCCCGGCGTGGTGCGGGCCCTGGGCCGGGCGTGGAAGCTGTCGATGGTGGCGGGCTCCATGGGCGCACTGGCGTCGATAGCCTGGTTCACCGCCTATGCGCTGCAGCCGGTGGCCCAGGTCCGCACGCTGGGGCTGGTGGAGGTGCTCTTCAGCTACGCGGTGTCGCGCCGCGTGTTCCGCGAACGGCTGACGCGGCTGGAGACGGCGGGCCTGTCGCTAGTGTTCGCGGGGCTGGTGGGGATCTGCCTGTCGCTGGAGTAACCGGGCTGACATCGGCGGTGCGTTTTCCGCCCGCCGAAAACGCGAGACATTGGGATTTCGCGTAAATTCAGGTAACCGCCTGCCGCCTGCGTGGGCGCCCGCACCGTGCGAGCTGCCGGTTTTATTTCCCACAGCACCCGACGCCCCACATGCCCGTCTTTTCTTCACTGCACTCCCGCTTCCCCGCACTGGCGCTGGGCGCCGCCCTGGCCCTGGCGCTGCCCGCCCATGCCGACACCGGCAAACTGCTGCTGACCGGCGGCGTCAGCACCGTGAGCGGCCCGGCGGGCGGCGGCATCACGCCCTGGGCGGTGATCGGCACCAACGCCACCGAGGGCGAGGTGGGCGTATCGGCCTATGCGACCCGCGTGGGCACGCTGGACTACGACTTGAAGAGCTACGGCGTGGCCGTGGGCGTGCACGACCGGGTGGAGATCTCGGTGGCGCGGCAGGACTTCGACGCCAGCCCCGCCGTGGCGCTCAACGGCATCGCGCCCTTCGGCGTGGAGCCGAACGCGCACCTGAAGATGGACATCATCGGCGTCAAGGTCAAGCTGCTGGGCGATGCCATCCTGGACGCGCAGAACCTGATCCCGCAGATCGCCGTGGGCATCGAGCACAAGCGGCTCAACGCCGGCTCGCTGGGCAGCGTGCT